>JAHJCM010000007.1 GCA_018812945.1 Gammaproteobacteria bacterium
ATGGCCCCAGTCGCGCAGTGCATCCATATTGCCCATGTACAGGCATTGCTCCAGGCCCACTGCAATGTTGCTCATGCCGCGGGTAATTTTTCGGGTTACAAAAGTTTCACCACGGCGTGGGCTTTCATGGTTAAACAAAATACCGTTGCAGGCATACATGCCATAGCTTTCGCGGTAGTTCACCGTAATCCAGTAGGCGTACATTTTGGCCACAGCGTAGGGGCTACGGGGGTAAAAAGGTGTGGTTTCTTTTTGCGGAATTTCCTGCACCAAGCCATACAGTTCTGAAGTACTGGCTTGGTAAAAACGGGTTTTCTTTTCAAGGCCCAAAAAGCGGATTGCTTCCAGCAAGCGCAGCGTGCCCATGGCATCTACATCGGCCGTGTATTCCGGGCTTTCGAAACTAACCGCCACATGGCTTTGTGCGCCCAGGTTATAAACCTCGTCGGGCTGAACCTGCTGAATAATGCGGGTCAGGTTAGAGCTGTCAGTGAGATCGCCGTAGTGCAATTTAAAGCGGGCGTTTTCAACATGCGGGTCTTCGTAAATGTGGTCAACACGCTGGGTGTTGAACAACGATGCACGGCGCTTAATGCCATGCACTTCATAGCCTTTGCTCAACAAAAATTCGGCCAAATACGAACCATCTTGTCCGGTTACACCGGTGATCAACGCGACTTTAGTCATTGCAGGGGTGCCTTGCTTTAATTGAACTCAAAGCGAAAGCTTAAAGTGCTCCTGTTAAAACGCAAAGCAAGGCCTTCCAAATTTTTGTAAGATATATAAGTCGATTATTAAATATAATTATTATTGATGAATATTATCAACAACCCAAATGAGTACCCCTTGCTGAAAAACCAGCTCGACCTGGCCACCCTGGTTCGCACCCAACGCCTGCAAGCTGGTGCCAAGGGCGGAAAAATGACAGCGCAAACCCTGGCGGAGTTAGCAGGGGTTAGCCGCGACACTGTTTTCCGCATTGAACGCGGCGAAGACGTTTCATTTTCCACCGCCATGGCTGTGCTGCGGGTTTTTGGCTTGGGGCTAAGTGCTGCGCCTGTGCAATGGCCCACCTTGAACACCGCACAACAACACTTCAAAACACAGTGACGGCGCCCCAACAAATTCAAACACTGCAGGTGTTCAACGGCGGCAAACCCTGTGGTTGGCTGGGGCAAACAGCTACGGGCTTCTGGTTTCACTACGCCAGCAATACGCCACAGCAACACTGGGTCAGTTTGCTGATGCCGCCCAGCACCAATTTTTATCAGCAGGCTGAATTGTTTCCAGTGTTTGCTCAACACCTTGGTGCGCCTGCCAGCTCCTACGCCGATGCGTTAAGCCAACTGATCCAACTCAATGGTCAACAACTGGGTTCGCTCAGTTTGGCCAACCCAGACAACCCCGTGGTTACTCCACCACTTCGCACACCACCGCGGCTAGAACCCGGGCAACGCGCACTTATCGCGAACCCAAACACTTCCACAGTTCGCCGCCCTTTTGCCGACACCATGGTGCACCACCCCAGTTGCTGGCCGCTTATTCAAACCCTGCAACAACTGAAAAAACAAGCCGACCCCAATAATCGCTTGCACGGCCTGCGATGGGCATATCAAGCCCAACTGCTGGACCAATGGGTGGAACATCCACGGCCTGACTTAGCCCCTTATCAGCAACAGCTGTATGGGTTCGAGGCAGTACACGCCGTGCTCAAGCAAAATCAGCAACAGTTCAAAATTCTGGCGGAGAACAGCAACCGGTTAGCCCAGGTACTGCATGAAGTAGCACGCACTTACTGCAAAAACTTTTCAGCTGAAATTGAGCTGCTGCAAAAGCTTCTGCCTTTCATCGCGCGGGGGCAACTTCAAGCAAGCCTGGTGTACCAGCAACAAGCAGCGCACACATCGCACCCCATCGTATTGGGCCTTGAGTATCTTCCACTGTATTAGAATTTAAATAATTCGACGGATTCTTGGGTTAAAAATTCTATTTCACTGGAATTTATACCGGGCACCCACACCGGGGGCAACGATGGCTGGTTCTGAACACCAAACCTTAGGCCTGTACATGGGCTTGCAAAATGTGGCCACAGTGGCGAGATAAGGGGACTCTGCTGACCGTACCATGGGTGCCCGATAAAACCTCCCAGCTCCCAACAGCCTTATTCGCCTCATGGTGCTGTAGTCCAACCGCTTTCAGGTGGTGGGCGCCCTGGCCGGCAGGGTAAGGTTAAACAGGCGCAAACCGCCCTTGTGCTTTCTGATACGCATAGCGGTATACAAATTGGAGTGTCCTCCTGTGCAGCTGAATAATCTGACTTAGGCATTGGCAACGTTGCTTACCCAAAGCTAGGGTGGCATACACGTCCTTAAAAGTTACCGGCTTGTTCTGTACATGTAAATAACAGATGGTTTTTTGTGCAACCTTTAATTTAAAAATAAATCCAACCAAGACTTCCATTCACCGATAACCAGAAGAATAAGACGTCTTGTCAACTACTTATAAAAAACTATTGATCACTCTGCACTCGAATAACGGTATTCACTCCCAGATTTGGAATCACATTCACTAATTCAGACAATACTCTATCTACCTCTTTTGAATCATCCTTCATAATCGCCAGTTTCATCTTTGCCTCGAGTGCCTGCAACCGCATTGATTGAAGTTTTAGTGTTGCCTGAAAATACTCATCACATATTTTTCTAAACGCTGCCTGATGTTCGACATTTTCAGTCAAAGCTATTACGCATTTTGAACCCAGGTCGTCGATACTCAATACCTTCATCACGATCGCTCGCACTGCTTCTACTGAATTTTCATCGTATCTTCTAACTTTCTCGCCCGGCGTCCCAACAGAGGGGGTGGTGGAGGATGCTATTTCCGCATCGATCACGTTCTCGAGCTGTTCGTCAACCGCTGCTTTCTCTTTTTCCTTGCTTTTAAGCTTGTCTTCCAAGGCCTTGGTTTGTTCCTCGGTCAAATCCTCTGTATCAATCTGCTCCTTCAATTTTTCCATTTCAGTAGCAAGTTCAAGTTGTTTCGCTTTCAAGTTCTTGTCACCGCCAGTTGACGCTCTCCCCGTTGACCCAATCGATATGGTTGGCTGATTCCCTGTAGCAAGTAGTTGCTCTATCGCCATTAAAGCAATAGTCAACCTTTGATGCCTTCGCACCGCCAAGCCGTACTCTCCCTCACTTAAAGCTCCATTCATGTAGGCCTCGCAGTCCCGATACCTCGAATCTCGAAGTAATTGAATGGTTTGGCTGCGAATTCCGGTGAAGACAGCCACTTCTCTCAAACCCTGTGCGTAAGCCAACGACTTGCTTGAATTTGAACTCAACTTCGCAGATATATCCGCAGAGTACGCAGAAAGAGCATCAGGGCTGGGCTCTGCATAAATAACGGTTTTTGAATTATTGGTATTACCGAAGTGTGCGTTGGTGAACACCCCACGCTGTTTTATATCAACAAAGGAACTGCTTCCATTTGAAAAATCAGTTGTTCTGTGAACACTCATCAAATTGGCACAGCCGGTTAAAGCCAGTGTTAAGCCCAAAATTGCGAGATAGCGCGGTTTGTCCATAACCCTAGCCCTCAAGTTGTTTACGAATTACTGTCGATGAAGGCACGTTGAAACACAATCTACCCCCCCTCAAATGAGGGGCAAATAAAACTTTTTAAAGCCACAATTACAAACGCGTAAGCTAACCGTCGTACGGCAGGGCGGTCAGTACATACACACCCCCTGGCGTTACCGGCTTGCCCAGTACATGTAAATACCAGTACGCAAGCAGAACTTTACCAATACACGAGAAAATACGTCACCTAAAAAAGGTGCCGCAGCCGGAAGAATGATCTTTTTTCCGTCACAACTGTGCTGTAACATGGTTCCGTTCAAAATTGAACGTTACCCGCTTGTTGATCGGTGCACAACACGGCGGTAGCGTGCCCAAAATTCCACAATGACCAGCCGCAGAAACGATCTTCTAGAAGACACCAACTTTCGTGTAATGCGACTGCTGCAGGAAAACCCCGACCTTACCCAGCGTGAACTGGCTGAAAAGCTGGGCGTGAGTGTAGGCGGCCTGAACTACTGCCTGAAAGCGTTGATGGAAAAAGGCTTGGTGAAGATGCAAAACTTTACCCATTCCAAAAACAAGTTTGGGTATGTGTATGTTTTGACCCCGCGGGGTATTGCAGAAAAAGCAAAGCTGACAAGTAACTTCCTGAAAAGAAAGATGGAAGAGTACGAATCATTGAAAGCCGAAATAGAAGCGCTAACCATAGAAGTAAATAAACCGAAGTAACCATGCCACTCATCACGCTTACATCCGGCAAAAGTTTCCAATACGAGTTCAGCAAGTTCAGCACGACGGCAAAGAGAGCAGGCCCCGGAAATTCAGGCAGTGGGATAAAAGATGACAGCTCTGCTTTTTGGGCCAACAATGTTGGCCAGGAAAGGAGAGATCATGAGTCGAAGACCACGCAAATACCACTCGCCAGACTTTAAGGCCAAGGTGGCACTAGAAGCAGTTTGAGGCGAGCAACCACTTGCCGAGCTTGCCCAGAAATACGATGTGCACGCCACCCAAATCGCCCAATGGAACGCGGAATTGCTCCAGGGTGCATCCAGCGTGTTTGGTGCCACTAAGCCCGCCGAATCGACAGTCGATGTGAAAGTGTTGCATGCAAAAATTGGCGAGCTGACACTGGAGAATGATTTTTTAGAAAGTGCGCTCATCAAGGTGGGGTTGCTGAGCGCAAAGCGATGATTGATACAAACCACGAATTGCCGATGAGCAAACAGGCCAAGATTCTTCGCATGGCCAGCTCGACTGCGTATTACAAGCCTGTGCCGGTTTCTGAGTCTGATCTCGCGCTGATGGCTGCAATGGATCGAATTCATCTGGATCGCCCTTATGCCGGCAGCCGCATGATGCGTGACCTGTTGCTGCGCTCGGGCTTTGCAGGTGTTGGTCGACGCAAGGTCATCACTTTGATGCGCAAGATGGGTATTCAAGCCATTTATCGCAAGCCTAACACCAGCAAGCGCCACCCTGGGCACAAAATCTATCCGTATCTGTTGCGAACACTGCCCATTGTTCGGCCCAACCAAGTCTGGGCGTTGGATATCACCTACCTTCCGATGAGACGCGGCTTTCTGTATTTGTGCGCAGTCATTGATTGGTTCAGCAGGAAAGTGCTCAGTTGGAGGCTGTCGAACACCATGCATGCTGATTTCTGTGTCGAAGCGGTTCAAGAAGCGATCATCAAATACGGCAAGCCTGAAATCGTCAACACCGATCAGGGCAGTCAATTTACAAGCCTGGAGTTCACCGAAATGCTCAAAGGTCATGAGATTCAAATCAGCATGGATGGTAAAGGTTGTTGGCGTGACAACGTGGTGATCGAACGATTCTGGCGCACTGTGAAATACGAGGAGGTGTACCTTCGGGCCTACGAAACCACATCGGAAGCCAGAAAACATTTGCACGAGTACATTGCGTTTTACAATACAGGTCGAGGCCACCAGGCCTTGGAGTACAAAACCCCTGACGAGGCGTATTTCGTCAACCAATTTGCGGCATTGGCCGCTTAACCCGCAGAGCTGGATCTTTATTAAAAACCCACAAAAACTGTCCGACTAAACGAGGCCTGCTCTCTATGACCATTCGCCAAGCCAAGATCCAAGAAGAAACACATTTTCGGATCATGCGCATCTTGCAAGACAACCCGGACCTGACCCAGCGTGAGCTGGCCGACAAGCTCGGCATGAGCGTTGGGGGGCTGAACTACTGCCTCAACGCCCTCATCGACAAGGGCTTTGTGAAGATGGCGAACTTCTCCAAGAGCAAGAACAAGTTCAAGTACGTCTACCTACTCACCCCTCAGGGCATCGCCGAAAAGGTGGCGCTGACCAGCCGGTTCCTCAAGCGCAAGATGGAAGAGTATGAGGCTCTTAAGGTGGAGATTGAGGCGCTGAAGTCTGAGTCAAGCGCTGACGAAATGAATAAACTCATCGAGAATAAATAATGAAAATGCCCAGAAAAAGCGACGAAAGCTCGGATCCCTATGCTGCCAATAAATTAGCATTATCCGACCAAGATCGAGCATTTGCCGTGTATATATCAAATATTGAGGGCAATTATGCTGTCTGATGGTAGCGCGGTAGTTGCTTTAATACCTGCGCGCGGCGGATCTAAGGGCATCCCACGCAAGAACTTAGCAAATCTTGCTGGCAAACCACTTATCGCTCATACGATTAATGCAGCGCAAAAGGCAGTACTAGTGGATTCAATTTGGGTTTCGTCGGATGACAAAGATATTTTAAAAATCTCCGGTAGTCTTGGTGCTCAAACGCTGAGCCGTCCAGATGAACTCGCAAATGATGATGCTTCAGCAAATGGAGTGGTGCACCATTTTATTGCATCGCTACCCGAAGATTTCCGAAAATTAAATACAGTAATCTTGTATTTGCAACCAACCTCCCCGCTTCGCGACGAAACGCACATAGATAGTGCGTTGAGGACTATGGAGATAGCAAGAGCAAACGGAGTGATTAGTGTAGTAGAGGCAGAAAAGCCACCACACAAATCTTTTCGACTCGACGAAAATGGGCGCCTTATCTCTTTGTTTGACGAGCATCTTTCAAACGCGCGTCGACAGGATCTCCCTCGGTGCTACTACCCGAATGGCGCCATCTACGCGTTTCGAATTGGTGAATTTCTTGATCGTAATGGTTTTCCATCCAATGGCAGCATGCCCTTCATTATGTCCTACGCTGACAGCATAGACATTGACAACACCACTGATTTAATTCGCGCAGAAGTAGCAATTGGAGAAAAGAATGGCTGAGTTTAATATTGCAGGACGCCAAATCGGCGATGATCACCCGCCAATTGTTATAGCGGAAATCGGAATAAATCATGAGGGGTGTTTAGATACGGCCATTGCGATGGCTGATGCCGCTATAAATGTTGGTGCGGAGATTATTAAGCATCAGACTCACGTAGTTGAAGACGAGATGTCTGACGAGGCTAAAAAGGTAATTCCTGGGAATGCTGATGTCTCAATTTACGAGATCATGGAACGATGTGCTTTATCCGAAAAACATGAGCGAATGCTCATGCAACACATTCAGTCGCGGGGCAGTATATTCATTAGTACACCGTTCTCTCGCGCTGCTGCAGAGCGCCTAGCAAGTTTCGATGTTCCAGCCTATAAGATCGGATCAGGAGAATGCAACAACTATCCATTAGTGCGCCACATAGCGCGTACTGGGAAACCAGTGATTCTCAGTACTGGAATGAATTCGATTGAGTCGATTCGTCCGTCTGTGGAAATATTACGAGCGTTTAACGCGCCATTTGCGCTGCTTCATTGCACAAACGTATATCCAACGCCCTATAACTTAGTACGTTTGGGAGCCATGAATAGGCTTAAAGAAGCATTTCCAGACGCAGTGATCGGACTCTCCGATCACACCCTTACTAATCATGTCTGCCTAGGTTCAGTAGCACTTGGGGCTCGAATTCTAGAAAGACATTTTACAGACAGTATGAGTCGCCCGGGGCCTGACATCATCTGCTCTATGGATCCACCAGCACTAAAAGACCTGATTGAAGGTTCGCGAAATATATTTGAAGCACGTGGTGATGAAAAAAATGCAGTAGATGCCGAGGCTCCAACGATCGCTTTTGCTTTCGCATCTGTAGTTGTTACTGCTGACCTTGATGCAGGCGAGATTCTTAACGAAGATAATCTTTGGTTGAGACGGCCAGGTGGTGGTGATTTTAACGCAACCGATTACGACAAACTGCTTGGTAAAAAATTAGTGGCACCAATTAAGCGCGGTGCGCGTTTAACTATTAATCATATTGGTGAATAATTAGATGTCGCAAGTTAAAAGAATATTGTTCTTGACGGGCACCAGAGCAGATTTTGGGAAACTAAAAGCATTGATGCTCGCTCTACAGGCAGATCCAAACTTTGAGTTGCACGTATTTGTTACAGGAATGCATATGCTTGCAAAGTACGGATATACCTGCGAAGAGGTAGAGAGAGTTGGATTTTCTAATATATATAAATACATTAACCAGAATGCCAACGATGGGATGGATCAAGTTTTGGCTAAAACGGTTAATGGTTTATCGGATTATATTCGTGAAGTTCAGCCGGATCTGTTAATTGTGCACGGTGATCGTGTGGAAGCGCTGGCTGGCGCAACTGTTGGTGCACTTAATAATGTACTAACAGCTCATATAGAGGGTGGTGAGGTCTCGGGCACTATAGATGAGTTGATACGGCACGCAGTGACCAAAATGTCGCACATACATTTTGTGGCGAATCAAGCGGCTCAGAGAAGGTTGATTCAACTCGGCGAGCACGAAAAAGTAATACACGTAATTGGATCCCCCGATGTTGACGTAATGAACTCTTCTTCGCTGCCAACTCTGGATGAAGTGCGTCGGCATTATCAGATAGGTTTTTCTGAATATGCTGTTCTTGCCTTTCATCCGGTGACAACTGAAGTGTCTAAACTGCGTGAACAAGTTCGCACTATGATCGACGCGCTGGAACGCTCGGGACGAAACTATGTTGTAATTTATCCAAATAACGATCTGGGCGCTGAAATCATTCTTGAAGAATATAAACGCATCGAATCGAATCCCAGATTCAAAATATTCCCCTCAATGCGATTCGAATATTTTTTGAGCTTACTTAAGCATGCAGATTTTATGATTGGTAATTCCAGCGCTGGCGTGCGCGAAGCACCACACTTTGGCGTGCCCGCTGTGAATTTAGGAAGCCGCCAGCACAATCGTGTGATGAGTTCGCTTGTGGTGAATGCTGCTCTAACACCTGATGGTATCGAAGTGGCTATAAATAATGCCGTGGCGCTGCCGCGCGAAGCTGAATCACTATTTGGTGATGGTGATTCTGCGCGTCATTTTCTTGAAATACTCTCTGACGAATCTTTTTGGCGTCACTCAAAACAAAAGCATTTCATAGACCTACACTAGTAATATTAATATCCGATTCATATCCAATTCAACCATCTGAGATCAAAAAATGTCTGAAACTCCATACTTCGGTTTGCCAAGCAAAGTCCTATTTTGCAAGCACTGTGTAATTTCCAATCAGCGGCCAAGTTCGACCGTAGAATTCAAGCATACTAAGGACGACAAAAAAAGCACGATTGGCTTTGACGATGATGGTGTTTGCGATGCTTGCCGCTATCAAGAGATCAAAGCAGTGGAGATCGACTGGGAACGACGCGAGAACGCACTCCTTGAAACGCTCTCAAAATATCGTCGAAATGACGGTGGTTATGATGTGATCGTGCCTGGTAGCGGTGGTAAAGATAGCGCTTATACATCACACATTCTTAAATACAAGTACGGCATGAACCCGCTAACAGTTACTTGGGCACCACACAAGTACACGGATATTGGCTGGAAAAATTTTGAGAACTGGATTCATGTCGGCGGTTTAGATAACATTTTATTTACCCCGAATGGGCGCTTGCATCGGTATTTAACTCGACAGGCATTTTTGAACTTACTGCACCCGTTTCAGCCGTTTATCGTCGGGCAACGAATAATAGGGCCATTGATGGCTGCAAAGTTTGGCGTAAAGTTGGTGATGTATGGGGAGAATCAGGCTGAGTATGGCAATGATCCTAACGAAAATTACAAGCCGACAATGGATCGTAAATTCTTTTCGATAGGTGATCCACAAGACATGGTACTCGGCGGCAAGTCAGTACGTGACATTATGGCAGAAACGGAATTCACGCTTAATGACTTTGCCCCATATATCCCACCAAGTGCCGATTTTCTGGAACAGCGCGGCGTAGAGGTGCATTATCTGGGTTACTACCTAAAATGGGATCCACAAGAGTGTTACTACTACGCAGCAGAACACACTGGCTTTCAAGCAAATACTGAACGGACTGAGGGCACATATTCCAAATACAGCAGTATCGATGACCGTATCGATATGTTTCACTATTTCACCACATTAGCAAAGTTCGGCATCGGTCGTGCTACCTATGACGCTGCACAGGAAGTGCGAAATGGAAAAATTACCCGAGAGGAGGCTGTGCATCTGGTCAAGCGCTACGATCAGGAGTTTCCTCGCAAATACTTCAAGGATTTCCTTGAGTACATTTCTCTGACCGAAGACGAATTCCATGCCACAGTAGATCGCTTCCGTTCGCCACATCTGTGGAAAAATGAGGGTGGTGTTTGGAAGCTGAAGCACGCTGTTTGGCATGAGGAATAAAGATGAGCGCGCGTGACGTTCGCTTAGTGGCCCGGCTAGATATAAAAGGCCCCAACTTAATCAAAGGCGTGCATCTTGAGGGACTGCGAGTCATTGGTGACCCACAGGTTTATGCACGACGATACTACGAGCAGGGTGCGGACGAGATAATTTACATCGATGTAGTAGCTAGCTTGTACGGTCGCAGCAAATTGACGGAAATCGTACGCCACACTGCGCATGATGTATTTGTTCCGCTGACGGTGGGCGGGGGGGTTAGGTCGGTTGAAGATGTGAAGGACCTGCTTCGTGCTGGTGCAGATAAGGTAGCCATCAACACTGCGGCTGTTCAGCGCCCACAGTTGATAAGCGAGGTGGCCAGACGCTTCGGCTCTCAATGCATGGTGATATCAATTGAAGCCAAGAAGCGAAGTGAGGGCTACTGGGAGGTATATACAGACTGCGGTCGTGAGCAAACCGGAATGAATGCTGTTGACTGGGCGCGCCAGGCTGCTGCGCTCGGAGCTGGAGAAGTCTTGATCACCTCTATTGACCGTGAAGGTACCCGAAAGGGCTATGACGTAGAGCTGACTCGGGCAATCTCTGACTATGTGGGCATCCCAGTCATCGCCAGCGGCGGGTATGGCAACGATACACACCTGCTTGATGTCGTTCATCAGGGTGGCGCCGACGCAGTCGCTGTAGCTGACGCATTGCACTATGACAGAACAAATTTAACCAAGATTCGAGCTGCAGCGCGAGCAGCAGGTATACAGATGAGGCAATTACCATGAAGCCGCAAGTCACTATCGTTGACTATGGCATAGGCAACCTCTATAGCGTAGGTCGAGCTTTTGAGGTTTGCGGTGCCGATGTCATTTTTGCATCGAATCCCCAGGAAGTCGCCTCAGCACGACATCTTGTTTTGCCTGGAGTAGGTGCATTCGAAAGCGGCATGGCAGGTCTGCGCGAGCGCGACTTGGTTGAACCGATTAGAGCGCATGCGGCAGAAGGTAAGCCATTGATGGGGATCTGCCTCGGAATGCAGATGCTTGCCACCGTTAGCGAAGAGTTCGGCGAGCACAAGGGCCTTGACCTTATCCCGGGTCGTGTGTGTGCTCTGCCGCATACGACGGTGGAAGGCGAATCGCAAAAGGTCCCGCACATTGGCTGGGCCGGGCTGTATAAGACCCCGGGAGCAAAGTGGCACGAAACATCACTGGCAGATGTACAGGAAGGAGACGGAGTGTATTTGGTTCATTCTTTTGCGGTGAATACGGACAACCCAGAACACCAGTTAGCATTCAGTCACTTCGGAGGGCACCCTGTTTGTACAGTGGTACGTCGTGGTGCATTGATCGGGTGCCAGTTCCACCCTGAGAAGAGCGGGCCAGTCGGTTTGAAAGTAATCTCGGCGTTTCTAACCCGTTGAATGAACGACAGAACCAAATCGATTTAGCTTTCTCACCTACTAACTTGAAAAGTACCTGGCTTCCTTAGTTATGGACATCATTCGGTATACCGACGACTTCTTTGCGATGGAAAAAGACCTAGGTCTTTTCGCCCAGCGCATTGATGGTACCCCGTGGTGGGATCCTGTTCGTCACGATGTTTTTTATTACATTTATCATCGTCTATCAGGTGCAAAAATTGTTCAAGCACCCAAAACATCACCGCTGCTTAGAGGATCGCGCCTAATAGTACGTCGTTTGTTGTCCTGGAAGCTCAGGCTCAAGCTAATGTTTGGACACTATGATGTTCTGGCACTGCGAGCACCACGTCTTGCGATTAAAGGCAGCAAAGCGGACGTAATACTGGACGATATCTTGGCCTGTACGCCCGGCCGTTTGCTCGTCATCGATACTTATCCTCACTACTACCACATTAAGTTAAAGACAAGTGGCATCCGTCAACAATTATTGACGGATTTATGTAAGCTTAACCAAGCTGTCGAGGCCCGCTTTGGGCAATACCTCGATGTTGAATCGCTGGTGATACAGCGCTTTGGGCAGTATCGCGAAGCGCTTGCGCAGTATGGCCGCCTACTTGATAGTGTTGAACCGAAGCTCATCGTGTTGGTCCAGAACGGAATTGAGAAAGCATTGTTTCATTCGGCGCATGATCGTAATATTCCTGTGATTGAGGCTCAACACGGGCTCATCAACTACGTTCATCCTGCATATTCCTATCCCAAAGAAATCTCCGCTGGGTCGCTTGCTACTTTGCCGACATTCTTCCTTGCGTTCTCACAGCACTGGGTGGATCAATGTCATTACCCGGTTTCTCAAAAAGTGATAACCGGAAATAAACAGCTATTTGTTCCTACTGTTCGACACAAAACAAATGATATTTTGGTCGTTTCGGCAGATATCTATGAGAAGGCTATCGAGGACGAGCTACGTCCAGCTGCTATCGCTCTTTGGCAACGACGTTTTGTATACAAACTTCATCCGAACCAGTATATATACCGTTCCGAGATTAGCGATCGGCTATCTGATCTGCCTAATGTAGAAGTTGTTGCAAACGAGCAGACATTCAGGCAATTAATTCAACGATGTTCCCACGCCCTGTGTATTCAGTCTACCGGTGTTTACGAAGCACTGCAGGCCGGCTTATCAGTAAGCCTGCTAGCAAAGTTAGATTTTGAAACACATGCTGACGTTTTCGATCATCCGAATTTACGGATAGTAAATGATCACGAAGAATTTATTCGCGTAGTGTCTAGCCCGAGTGAAAGCCAAGCCTCAGCGCCGCTGCCTGTTTTTTTCCAGGAATTCAATGCCGAGGAAACAAAGAACTTCATGGCGAATCTAATCTAATGAGCCTCGCTCGCAACCTATCCTGGTATACAGCAACCGCGCTACTGAATAGCGCGGTCCCGTTCATGCTCTTGCCAGTATTCACACACTACCTTGATCCATCTGACTATGGCTTAATGTCGGCCGTCATCGCATACGTAGCGGTACTTTCGCCCTTTATCGTACTTGGTTTACCGGCTCTGTTCTCGACGGATTTTCATCGTCTTGAACGCTCTGAGTTAAACCGGAAATCTACTGTTTGGCTAGTATTGCCACTTGCAATAGGGGGAGCTCTTACCATTTCAGCATGGGCACTAAGTGATTATCTGGCAGAACCTCTTGCAATGCCCTCAGCCTGGGTTCCAGTCATACCGTGTCTAGCACTGCTTGGCTTTATCCCGCAATGGGCTAGTGTAATGTTCCAGATGGACAACCGGCCTAGGCATTTTGCTGCCTACCAAGCTGCACAAGGACTGTCACTTATGGCGACAGCCATTTTATTTGTTGCCCTCCTGAATATGCATTGGGAGGGCCGACTGTGGTCAATGCTTATTGTTGGAGGCTTGGCTAGCATTGCTGGATTTTTAGCGTTACGTCCGTTCATATCATTTTCAACGCCAAGAAAGGATGACGTAAACGAGGCTGTGAAGTTTGGAGCCGGCTTGCTACCACATTCAGTCCTGAGTCAAATCATTCGTCAAAGTGATAGGCTGTTCATCCTCCATTTCATAGGATTAGCTGCAGCAGGCGAATATGCTGTTGGATGGCAGGTTGCCAGTATCATGCTGGTGTTGCTATCTACGTTCAACCAAGCTTGGACGCCCTATCTCTTTCAGAATTTAGCGAATGCTGATGAACTAAGTAAGTGCAAAATAGTAAGGCTATCTTACGGTATAGCGCTCGGTTTTGTTGCCTTGTTTTTAGCCGTTAACTTGGCATCGCCGGTAATATTTTCGACACTAATTTCAAGCAAATATCAAGAAGCACAGCGTTTTGTTCCTTATATCGCATTGGGCTACCTATTCTTGGGTTTTTACACATTGGTTACAGACTACATCTTTTATACAAAAAAAACATACCTATTTTCGATATTAACTACGGCCAGCGCCGTAATTAATATCGCAATGAATTATGTGTTCATAGAGCGATTCGGAGCAGTTGGGGTTGCATATGCCTTCGCAATAAGCAGTGCTATTGTGACGATCGCTGCTTGGCTCTTGGCTCATAAAGTCTACCCGATGCCATGGATGAGCATTTTCACTCGAGTTCGGAGTGTCTAGTTCATGCTGCGAAAATTAAGAAGTCTCTCGGAGCTTGATCCCTCACGCCGTAGGCAGTGGCTGAGCTTTTTATTGCAAAGACTTAAAACTGCGATACTTTTTAAGCGTCGTTTGCGAGGCTGTGGACAACGCAGCATCATTGAAAATCCACTTTTCTGGACGCCGGAATGGATTACGCTCGGTAGCAGTTGCCATGTATGGCCAGGTTGTCGAATCGAGGGTATTTCATGTTACGGAAAGCAGCATTTCAGTCCACATATTATTGTTGGTGACAACGTCGGTATACAACAGAACTGTCACATTACAGCAGCATCAGTTCTTAAGATTGGAAATAACGTCAATGTATTGTGCGGATCCGTAATTACAGATATAGATCATGGTTATGGTGAGCTGAACCAAAATTTCGCTGACCAACCCATAAAAGTCAATGAAACAACTATTGGAGATAACTGCTTTATAGGTGCGGGGGCAATAATACTAGCTGGCACTAAGCTTGGAGCTAATTGCATCGTAGGCGCGAATTCTGTCGTTCGCGGAAAATTTCCACCTGGAACAATGCTAGCAGGGATACCGGCCCGAATAATTAAGAGATACGACGAAGCCTCGAAAAGTTGGATTCATATAGAGAATTACGGCGCCAGTAATATATCAACAGTAGTCAACCACAGCCAATGACCATAGAGATGATTTTTCAGAATTTTTTACAGTGGGCGCTGCCTATGAATAGCAATAGGCGCATGATTGGCCGCATGTTAAAGCAAGTTTCACAAATGCCGGCAACAGTAACCTCTAGAATAAATTACGTAAACGTTGCAAATTTCCTACGATATCGTAATCGTGCATTCATCTGCCCAATCTGTAGCTGCCGTTCCACGCCTCTTTACGATTTCCCTGACATTAAACTCCGGCGCGAGCATAAAATTGGAGTGTTGCGCGAAACACTTCAATGCCGTGAGTGCTTTGGATCATTACGTCAGCGAAGTCTGGCTATAGCGCTACTTGACTACTTGCACGACAAGACGGGAATTAGACATGATTCAATCGCAACACTCGCAGATGTCGGTTTAGGTGATCTTCGCTTACTGGATACCGACAATTTTAGCGCAATAAGTAGCTTTCTGAAGAATGTCCCTGGTTATACTCGATGCAGTTATTTACCCGATAGGATTTGGGGATCAGAGATTGAGCCAGGTTATTACAACATTAACCTTGAGCGGATAGATTTTGTAGATAGAAGTTTTGATATTGTACTCACTTCTGACGTGATGGAGCACGTACGGAATTCTGATGTCGCTCACACAGAAATAAATAGAATCCTGAAGTCCGGAGGTGCATATATTTTCAATGTGCCATATGACGAACACTCAGAGAGAGACATCTTGCTGGTTGATACTAGCACTAATGAAGACAGATACCTCTGTTCACCACAATACCATGGCGATCCTCTAACTGGTGGGATTATTGCGTATCGAGTATTCGGTCGAGATTTGATCGCCAGATTGTCAAGTGTCGGTTTCGAGGTTTCGTTTCACCGAATCGAGAAACCCGGCAACTTAGTCACAGATGGTGACGTGTTCGTTGCCATCAAGAGAGCAGCTTAAATATGAACATACTTATCACTGGTGGTGCCGGATTCATTGGTTCAAACCTAGCGAAGTCTTTGGTAGCGCGGGGACACTCCGTTACAGTTATGGATAACCTCTCGCCGCAGATACATGGCGAGAATTCGCCTTTGCTGGCTGCTATTCGTGACCAAGTTCGCTTCTTGCATGGCGACGTACGTAACCGAGCTGATTGGATCACAGCACTAGAAGGTCAGCATGTAGTGGTGCATTTGGCCGCAGAGACTGGGACTGGTCAGTCGATGTATGAAATTGAACGATATGTCGACGTTAATGTTAGAGGCACAGCAATACTCTTAGATTTACTTGCAAACCAAACTCACAACGTGAGCAGGCTTGTTGTGGCTTCTTCACGTTCGATTTATGGCGAAGGGCGTTACAACTGCTCTACCCATGGAATCGTTTACCCTCAAGCTCGTTTAGCATTGGATATGGAAAGAGGTGATTTCCATGTGAAATGTCCTTATTGCCAAACAAATGCTGAGCTGAGAGCTACGACGGAAGATAGTCAAATACATCCATCCTCGATCTACGGTATTACCAAGCAGAATCAAGAGCAGATGATCCTTACTGTCGGCGCTTCCCTCGGCATACCGGCTGTAGCCTTGCGTTACCAGAATGTATACGGCCCCGGCCAGTCACTGACAAATCCTTATACAGGCATTCTCTCGATCTTCTCCACAAGAATTAAAAATGGCAATGAAATTGTAATTTTTGAAGATGGGCAAGAGAGTCGGGATTTCGTTTTTATCGACGACGTTATCGACGCCACAGTAGCCAGCATAGAACTTTCAGACTCCGGACAGCACGCTGTGAATATCGGTTCGGGTGTTAGAACTAGCGTTCATGATGTTGCACTTTCTCTAGTATCTGCCTATCGTGCTGAAATCCCGGTTCGCATTTCTGGAAACTTCCGATTGGGTGATATCAGAGACAACTACGCTGATATTGCTAAAGCTCGTCAATTGTTAGGATTTAATCCGAAAATCGATTTCACTGCTGGTATACAAAAATTTGCAACCTGGGTTGAATCTCAAGGCATAAATGCGGATACGTATGATGCCAGTATTTCTGAAATGCGCTCTAAGGGGCTTTTTAAGTAATGCAATCCGAATGCAAACCCTTAACAGGACGCAACGTCTTACTCATCGGCATCGGCTTTTACGACTACGAGCTCGCAATTGCCGATGAACTTCAACGGCAAGGTGCGACTGTATTTCTATACGACGAACTCCCATCTTACCTTCGTCGAGGTGCATTAGCATCTCTTTTGCGTCGTTTCAAAGTTGACGTAAGAGGTCAAGTTAGAATTCATCATGAGACGATTCTGAATGAAGTCTCGGGGCACCATATCGATCATCTACTGGTAATTAAGGGTGAACATATTACTCCCTGGTTCCTCGATTCATTAAGGGCTGCTCACCGAAAAGTGCAACTTATCTCATATCACTGGGATTCTTTGGCTAGATACCCGAGTTTAGTAGGTCTACAGTCATACTTCGATAAGGTCTACACCTTCGATGCCGAAGACGCCAAACGCTTTCCGGATTTTAAGTTACGCCCCTTGTTCTTTCGGCCTGAAATTGCTCAAAAGTTGAGTAACGCTGTAAACGAAATTTATGATTTAAGCTTTGTAGGATGGTTGCATCATGATCGCCTTCGTCAGGTCGATGATATTCACCTTTGGGCTGATAAACATGGGCTGAGAACTCTTTTTTATCTTTACACGGGCTGGTTTTCTTCGACGCGACTTAGCCTTCAAGGCCGTGGGAAATTTGTAAAATCTCGTTCTATGGACTTCATAAAATACGTAAACCTTTTGCACAACTCGCGAGCTATTGTCGATTTGCCACATCCCGAACAAACTGGCTTAACAATGCGTGCCATCGAAGCAGTAGGTGCAGGTAAAAAGTTAATAACCACCTCTCGCACCATTGTCAATTATGATTTTTACCGAAAAGAAAATATTCTCATTATTGACGGTGGGTATCCTCAGATTGATGATCATTTTTTAGATACACCTACCGTTGAATTGCCAGCAGAAACGATCGCAAGATACTCATTGCATGAGTGGGTCCGGCAGTTGTTCACTATTGACACCTCGAAAGAACAAGACCTGAAAAATTATTCGTGTGGCAACGAATTCATTATTAGCAGTAAAACTGTCTCCTATTAAAATGGCCCAGATCAACATTGGGGATAGATATAGAGTTGATTATTCAAGCCTAGGACTGCTTCATCGTAGCCGTGACATACTGCTACTTATGTTTTTCACTGACATCGTTTTCGGTGGTAGCTTGGGTTTTATTATTTCTGGTGTTTCGCTGAGAAAATTATTGACTCTGGCTTTAATTGGAATTTTTCTTGCATCTCTATTGATGAATCCGTTATTGAAGCGGTGGCAATTACTTTTGTTAGTTTCGTTGACATCGGTGACTTTAGTGTGGGGGGTGTTTATACCAACGCTACGAGGAATTGATCTTAACTATTCCATCGCGGAGTCGTCGCCATTGCTGGGATTGTTACTCGTTTTTCCGCTAGTGCAAGCATTTAATCAAAGAGGTGTAAGTCGTTACCTAGATTTTATTAACCTGTGCATGGCCATCGTATCTTTCATCATTATTGTAGTTTGGATTCTAGCCAATTATCTGGACTTACCCGAGTATGCTCTTGGCTTGAAGCTATTTTACATGATTGTAAGTGGAGACGATTTTGGTACATATATAGGACCAATGCCTGATGGTAGTTTTCGTGTAATGTGGATCACCTGCTTGCTATTGCCCTTCTTGCTCATGTACAAGAACATTCATTCGTTTAGTTTGGGCTGGAGTGTTTTTTATATCTTGACGATATATGCGACAGGTACGCGTTCATTCCTTTATGCTGCATTGTTTGTTTTGTCTATTTTGTTATTTCGTCATCGAAGGATCCTATTCGCCTTACTGGCCCCCGTTGCGATCATTGTGATCCTGGTTGGTTCGCAACGGCTAGAAGGAATTCGTCTGTTCGAGGTGGCATCAGAGTTCGATTCTGATTCGGCCCGATTTGAGCAATTTTTTTCACTACTTAGGTTATTTTCTGACTATCCCTTCTTGGGGGCGGGGTTTGGAGCTCATGCAGACGTTCTCCGTTCAGATGTCGCACCATACAGTTATGAGCTTACATATGTTGCTCTACTTGCTAAGTTGGGAAGCCTTGGTTTTATTAGCTTAGTAATTCTTCTGTTTTTTTTAGTTTCCATAGCGCTGCATCGCTTTCGAGGCAAAAGTTTGGAAATTCTTGCTATTACTTTTTCTTTTCTTTTCGTTACTTCAACTAACCCCTACCTGATTAATTTTGTTGGGATAACTATCGTGTCAGTTTTGATTGCAATAGTTTTCTATCAGGATAACTTAAGAAAAAAAATTCGACCTGTACCGTTAATGTCTGCAAAGGCGACAGCATGATTAAAGTGCTAGTACTCATGTCGACATGGAATGGAGAGCGTTTTCTCAAAGCACAGTTGGATTCCATATTCGCACAGTCGTTCGATGGACAAATACACCTTCTTGTGAGGGACGATGGGTCCAATGACAGAACGCTCAACCTACTTGACAGTTACCTTGGCACGGCCATTACTATTGTTCGCGGCAGAAACATCGGTGCTAAAGCAAGTTTTTTAGAGCTTATGCGCTTGGCTGTCGATTTTGATGCTGACTATTATGCATTGTCCGATCAAGATGATGTCTGGTGTCCCAACAAGATCGCTGTCGCTGTCAATTGCATAAAGCACCTTAGCAGCCCAGCTCTTTATTGCAGTTCGGTCGAACTCGTCAATAAGGATCTGGGCCACCTGTCTAACTACATCCACCCAGGCGACCACTCTTTTGAGTCAACCTTGCTATCTAACTACGTAACTGGTTGCACAAGCGTATTCAACAGAATGTTGTTAAAAAAAATACGTTTTCCAGTAGATTCTAGTCACATCATAATGCATGATTGGTGGCTTGGCTTGACAGCAGCTTCTTATGGTGATGTCTTTTACGACAGCATTTCACATATAAAGTATCGGCAACATGGCAACAATCATGTTGGTATGGTAATGGGTTTAAGGGGCTTAATTCGGCGCTTCAAATCATGCTTTTACCCTAAAAGGGTTGCTTCGCGTGTCACGCAAGCTAAATTGTTTGAGAATACATATTGCGGTGATTTGTCTGATTTGACAAGAAGCGCACTAAGTAGTTTTATCAAATATTCTGGTACTGCATTTGGCAGACTAAAGTATGTTTACTTAATACGCTCTCATGTTGGCCTTGTTACTGCTGTTCGTTACGTCTTATTTTCCTAGTTTTAAGCAAACACTCTAGTGTCTAATGTTATTCGTGTCAGTATAGTTCTGGCAAGTTACAATGGTGAATTGTTCATCAAGTCGCAGTTGTTAAGTCTTCTCGACGTCTTGGACGATCATGATGAAATTATTGTGTCTGATGATGGTTCATCGGATCTTACTCGCGATATAGTTCTTTCAATTAAAGATACTCGCATTCGTCTGCTTCCTCCATCGACACGACTTGGGTATCAACAAAACTTTTCACGTGCAATATCCGCTTCAAGAGGTCAATACGTATTTTTTTCTGATCAGGATGACATATGCTTGCCGGAGAGGGTCGCTATATCATTGCAAGCATTACAGACGCATGGTTGTGTATTTGGTGATGCCATTGTCACTGACGATGCCTTAAACATTACATCTAAAAGTTACTTTGCTCACAGATGTGCTAAGTCTTTTAGTGCGTGGCGTTTATTCCTAAAGCCAGCTGCTATAGGTGCCACTATGGCATGCACAAGACAGTTTTTAAGTACTGCTTTGCCGTTTCCTCGCGGTGTACCGCATGATCAGTGGCTTTCATTGCTAGCGGCCGCTCGCGGCGAATTGCAAGTAGTTCGAGCTCCATTAATTTTGTATCGGCGTCACCTCGGGGTTGCATCACTTACCGGGTTGGCGAGAAAGAGATCTCTTTCATTGATCGCTCAAGAGCGCTCGCGGCTACTTTTTGCGCTTCTCTTGTGGATTTTCAAGCGTGCATTTTGATAACTAACTATTAAATTAATTTTGACAAATGACCGTCTTGTCGTCTTTCTTTTTGTCTTATGCGTGCTAGAAGTTTTATGAGTTCTTCAAATTTTTATACCGCGCGTTAATCCATATAAGCGAGAACTTCTGTTTTGATTAATTCTAATCCAAAAATTAGTTTTTCAGTGGTAAGTCACGGCCAGGCGAATTTAATTCGTGATTTGTTATCTGATTTGGCAGAATTGCCCTGTCATGATTTCGAAGTGATTGTCACTTTAAATCTTCCAGAAGATGAGTCTTTATATCTGGGATTTGACGTTCCTCTTAAAATAATAAGAAACGAATCTCCAAAGGGATTTGGGGGGAATCATAATGCGGCTTTTTTGGCATCGGAAGGCTTGTTCTTCAGTGTGGTGAATCCAGATATACGTATTCAGTCACTGGACTTTCTCGAATTGCTATTACCATTTTCTGCAAAGAATGTCGCTGCTGTTGCTCCACTTGTTTATTCAGCATCGGGCACGACTGAAGATAGCGCGCGAAGATTCCCAACATTCTTTCGTCTTTTTAAGCGAGTCGTATTGCGACATCGTGAACCGGATTACACTCCAGGAAATGCACCGCTGTCAGTTGATTGGGTTGCCGGTATGTTTGTTGTTTTTCGTAAGGATGTCTTTCGAAATCTCGGAGGCTTTGATGATCGGCGCTTTTTTATGTACATGGAAGATGTCGATATATGTCGGCGTATAAACAAAGCTGGATTCAATGTTTTATTGAACCCAAAAGTGAGCGTGGTTCACTTGGCACAGCGTGCCAGCCACAGAAATTTAAAGTACATGAGATGGCACGTTGTCAGTGCTTTTCGCTATTTAACTGGTTTTTAATTCATTGAGGTATGGAATGATACTTGTCACAGGTGGTGCCGGCTTCATCGGCGCGAACTTTGTTCTTGACTGGGTCGCTCGTTGCAACGAATCGGTGGTTAATCTTGATAAACTGACTTATGCAGGCAATCTGGAGAGCCTTTCTATCCTTAAGGGTAATCCTCAACACATTTTTGTGCAGGGTGACATTGGTGACCGACTGTTGATCGAGAGGTTACTAGTTGAGCACCAACCGCGAGCCGTCATCAACTTCGCTGCCGAGAGCCATGTTGACCGTTCCATCCATGGTCCGGGCGAGTTCATCCAGACCAATATTGTGGGCACCTTCAACCTACTTGAAGCGGTACGGGTCTATTGGAGCGACTTGCCCGATACGGACAAATCTGCTTTTCGATACTTGCATGTGTCCACCGACGAGGTGTACGGCTCTTTGGGCAAGGAGGATCCGGCTTTTACCGAAAACCACCGTTACGAGCCCAACAGCCCCTACAGCGCGAGCAAGGCTGCCAGTGATCACCTGGTACGCGCCTGGCACCACACCTATGGCCTTCCGGTGGTCACCACCAACTGCAGCAACAACTACGGGCCTCACCACTTCCCTGAAAAACTCATCCCGCTCATGATCGTCAACGCTCTTGCGGGCAAATCCCTGCCGGTATACGGCGACGGCATGCAAATCCGCGACTGGCTCTACGTCAAGGATCATTGCAGTGCGATTCGTCGCGTTCTCGAAGTCGGGCGTCTGGGCGAGGTTTATAACGTGGGCGGTTGGAACGAAAAGCCGAACATCGAGATCGTCAAAACTGTGTGTGCGCTGTTGGATGAACTGCGCCCCAAGGCCGACGGCAGTAGCTACGCTACCCAAATCAGCTACGTGAGCGACCGCCCAGGCCACGATCGCCGCTACGCGATCGATGCACGCAAGCTCGAGCGCGAACTTAACTGGAAGCCGGCCGAGACCTTTGAGACCGGCATCCGCAAGACGGTGCAGTGGTACCTACAGAATCCCGAGTGGGTGCAGAACGTGCAGACTGGAGCATATCGTGAATGGCTTAGCAAGAACTACGCAGAGCGTCAGGCATGAAGATTCTCTTGCTTGGTAAAAATGGTCAGGTTGGATGGGAATTGCAGCGCAGCTTAAGCATACTCGGCGAGCTGGTTGTGCTCGATCGCCAGAGTGAGCTTTGTGGAGACCTGAGCCAGCCTGAAGGTATAGCAGATACTGTGCGAGCCTTACGTCCCGACGTGATCGTCAACGCCGCCGCCCACACAGCGGTCGACAAGGCTGAAAGTGAAGTCGATCTGGCCCGAATCGTCAACGCGATAGCTCCTATGGCACTGGCGCAAGCGGCAGCCGAGGTTGGCGCCTGGCTGGTGCACTATTCGACTGATTATGTGTTTGACGGCAGCGGTACACGCGCTTGGCAGGAAGGAGAGGCCACCGGTCCGTTGGGTGTGTATGGCCAGACCAAGCTTGAAGGCGAACAGGCCATTGCCGCCAGCGGCTGTAGCCACCTCATTTTCCGTACCAGCTGGGTGTATGCCGCGCGTGGCGGTAATTTTGCCAAGACCATGCTGCGTCTGGCGCAAGAGCGCGAGCGCCTCACAGTGATTGACGATCAGCACGGCGCGCCCACCGGGGCCGATATGATCGCCGATGTGACGGCGCATGCCATCCGTGCCGCGATAAAAAAGCCCGAACTGTCAGGTCTGTACCACTTGGTAGCCGGCGGTGAGACCAGCTGGCATGGATACGCCAGCCATGTGATCGCCCGCGCTCGCCATTTGCGACCCGATATACCTTGGAAAGTGGGGGAGATCGTTCCCGTGCCTACCAGCGCATTTCCAACGCCCGCCAAGCGCCCTCTTAATTCCCGCTTGAATACACAAAAACTGCAGCAGGCCTTTGGTCTGAGCCTGCCACATTGGCAGCAAGGCGTGAACCGCCTCCTTGCAGAAATCACCTACTAACCAAAGAATTGAAAATGAAAAATCGCAAAGGCATCATACTTGCCGGGGGCTCTGGTACCCGGCTTTACCCCATTACCCAAGCCGTGAGCAAGCAGCTCATGCCGGTGTACGACAAGCCGATGGTGTACTACCCATTGAGCACGTTGATGCTGAGTGGCATTCGCGATGTGCTGTTGATCAGCACCCCGCAGGACACGCCCCGTTTTGCTGAACTGTTGGGCGACGGTGCCCGCTGGGGGATGAACATTCAGTACGCGGTGCAGCCCAGCCCGGATGGGTTGGCCCAGGCCTTCATCATCGGGCGTGACTTTGTTGGCAATCACCCTAGCGCCCTGGTGTTGGGAGACAACATCTTTTACGGGCATGACCTGGTGAAGCAACTGAACAGCGCCAATGAGCGCACCAGCGGTGCCAGCGTGTTTGCTTACCACGTGCACGACCCGGAGCGTTACGGCGTGGTGGCGTTTGATGCACAACAGCGCGCCATTAGCATTGAAGAGAAGCCGGCTCAGCCCAAGAGCAACTACGCTGTCACAGGTCTATATTTTTACGATCAGCAAGTGTGCAACATTGCCGCAGACACCAAGCCCTCTGCCCGGGGTGAGCTGGAAATCACCGATGTGAACCGCCGCTACTTGGAGCAGGGGCAGTTGAACGTGGAGATCATGGGTCGCGGCTATGCCTGGCTGGACACCGGCACGCACGACAGCCTGCTGGAAGCCGCCAGTTTCATCGCCACCCTACAAAAACGCCAGGGTTTGCAGGTGGCTTGCCCCGAGGAGATTGCATTCCGCCAAGGCTGGATCAACGCCGAGCAACTGGTTGCCTTGGCAGATCCCTTGAAAAAGAACGGCTACGGGCAGTACCTGCTCAGCCTGTTGAAGTGAGCCTGACATGCCCTACACAGTGATGCCAACCACTTTGCCCGAAGTGTTGATTCTGGAGCCCAAGGTCTTCGGCGACGATCGTGGTTTTTTCTTCGAAAGTTTTAACCAACGAGACTTTCAGCAGGCCACCGGCCTGAACGTGAACTTCGTTCAAGACAACCACAGCAAATCCAGCCAAGGGGTCCTGCGTGGCCTGCATTACCAGATCCAGCATCCGCAAGGCAAACTGGTGCGGGTGACGCATGGTGCCGTGTTTGATGTAGCCGTAGACCTTCGCCGCTCATCACCCAACTTTGGCAAATGGGTGGGGGTTGAACTTTCCGCAGATAACAAACGGCAATTATGGGTACCGCCAGGGTTTGCGCATGGCTTTGTGGTCACCAGCGAATCGGCAGAATTTCTGTACAAAACGACGGACTACTGGTACCCCGAACACGAACGTAGCTTGTTGTGGAATGACCCCTCGGTTGGAATTAATTGGCCCATAGAACGCGAGCCTATTCTGGCAAAGAAGGATTCTGCCGCCCCCTTGTTAGGTGCGGCAGAGATCTTTGATTGATCAAGGCTTGTAATTCAAAGTTTTCGGATTTCTCACCTCCGTCTGCCCATACAAACTGAACCCTCGGTTCAACTTCGCTCCGCCGTCCCTGGTAAGGGGGCGCCACAAGAAATTCGCATCTCCAGGAATACTCTTGGTGAAGAAGGCACTGAAAGGCACGGTCATGTAAATGCCTTTGTCAAAGCTGCCTTCACCAAAATCTTCTGCACTTACATTGGTGCGGGTTGCAAATGCACCCATGCGCACACCATTGTTGAATTCTCGTGAAAAATCAACCGTAATTCCCTTATCCCCCGCCAAATACTGCCCCACGCTGATTGTGGCCAGTATGTCTTCAACACCCGTGTCTACATACGCAGTAATGTGGCCTGTGGTTACTTCATAATTTTGTAAATCAAAGTCTTGCTCAAAGGCGCGTTGGCGCACTTTGTTGATATCTACACCCACGGCATACCAACCATTGTGCGGGCGGTACAAATACTCGCCCCCCGCGCCTGCAAACATTTGTTCAAGCAAGCCGCCGTACACGCCGTAGTAATGCCCATCTGCGAACTTGCCCATGTGCTTTAAAGCAAAGTTGGGAATGGTGAAGTCGGATGTAACCGCATATTCCCGCAAGTTGGTGCGCACCTGTGGCAAGCGGCTATCACCACGCTGGTTAAACTTCTCGAAGTTGTCGATTAAGCGGTAGGCCAAACGCCCTTCCAGCCAGGTGTTATCGGTGAAGTTAATGCGGGTGTCGTTGGCCAGTACAAATTGGTACAAAAATCCGTCTGCCCCGCCGAGCACTTGCCGGAAACCCAACGCAAATTTGTTGGTGAATTTCTCGGTAGGTTCTTCATGCACCGTGCGGTAAGGAAAGTTGTAACCCTCAATGGCCGCTTGCTCTGCTTTTTCATTGTTGTCCAGCAGCCCGTACTCGGTGCGGCGCACCACAAACTTGTCGCGGTCTATTACATGCTGGCCAACATCGGCCCCGTTGTTCTCGTAATTCATGGTGAACCACTTTACGTTGTCGGGCAGGTCTTGGTGTAGCACTTCGGCGGCGCGGTTTAGGGTTTCGCTGTAATAGGCAGTGTCGCCGTTGCGCACATTCAGCTTTACTTCGCTGCCGCGTTGTTCAACCTTGCTTACTTGCCAATCGGTTTGCTGTTGCAGGCGTTGCAGGGTTTGCTTCCAGTCCACTTGCTGTGGCCGTGGGCCTGTGGTTACGAGCAAGGGCTTAGGGTCGCTTACCTTGGGGGTATTGAAGGTGCTGAAATTTTCAAACAGGCTAATGCCCACGCTTAGGGTGTTGCCCCTTTCTACCCCCAAATGAAAATTCACTGAAGGCGAAACCCGGTACACCATGCCGTAGTTAATGCGGCTGCTTTGTTCTTGCGGGTTGGCCAGTGGTTCGCTTTGATAATTATTGCCATCGTATTCAAGCTTAAGTACCAATTTGTCCCATGGCGTGTGCCACTGCACACCACCGAACAGCGAGGTACGGCCACGAAAGTAGGTTTCAGCAGCCAACTCGCCGCCCTGACCAAAGTTGGTGGCTGGCCTGTTGTCGAATTTATCGGATATAAACCCCAGAGGGTTGCCGTAATCGCCGGCCGCGCCCAAGTACCCCCAGGCAAGGCCCAGTGAAGTGTCAAAATTACCGAAGCGTTTGCTGGCCACCAGGTATTCACTGGCAAACAAGGCTGTGCCGCCTACGTCGTTAAGGCCCACTGCAATTTCTGGAACATAGGCACTTTCTTGCCAAAGGCGCAGTTTGGCATCAATGTTTTTATCCAGAAATTTTTGATCGCCACTGAATTCAGCAGAGCCGAACAAGCGGTTTGTAATTTTGGTGTACCTGAAACCGCCTTCTAGCCAGTCAAAGGGCTGCAGCATAATGCTGTAGCGGCTATAGGGTTCAACACGGCTGGCAGTAAAACTGGCATTGCCTGCCGGGCGCATGCGCGCAGTAGGCGTTTGCATAAGGCCCACCCACCCCCATGTGCTGCTGCTTACCGGAAAACTGCGCAGCGGGGCTGCGCTGGCTGCTTGCTGAAAAACCGCACGGTTGGCTGGTACCACCCATTTGCCCACTGAAAAGCTGCCTGGCAGCTGGGCAGCGCCTTGCGTGGCCAAAAAAGCGGCAAACTGGTCAGCGGTGTTTGCAGTTACTGCGCTGCCACGGCTTGGTGCCAACAACCATGCGCCGGGCATGGGCACTACCTGCGGCCCGGCATTCCAAATGCCGACATTCAAACGGTGCACGGTGCCAGTGGGCTGCACCAACCAAGTAATGTCTACTACTTGCTTGGCATTGCAAGCCTGCAGGTAGGCAGGGGGTTCTACCCCAGCTTGGTAGGGCACCTGGCAGTAACCAAAATCGCCTAGCACCAGCAGGCTGTTGGGTTGCCCAGCCAATACTACTTCATCGCCCGGGGCCAGGCGGGGGTCTAATTCAGGGCGCAGGGCAAGGTAATCGGCATCAGCCGCAGTGGGAAGCACCAACCGACCTGTAGCGGGCAA
This sequence comes from Gammaproteobacteria bacterium, assembly GCA_018812945.1. Taxonomy (GTDB): domain Bacteria; phylum Pseudomonadota; class Gammaproteobacteria; order Burkholderiales; family Burkholderiaceae_B; genus Limnobacter. The sequence continues at coordinate 27,829 of JAHJCM010000007.1, forward strand.
TTGCTGAACCAATTCGGAATAACTGTTGTTGTGCCCACCCAGTTGCACAAACAAACGGGTAAGCAACTGGGTGCGTTGCAAATTGTGTTGGGCCAGTGCGCTGGCCTGCCTGAATTGCAAGCCGGGCAGGTAGTATGTTTCACTGTTGACCACGCTGGGCAGCAGGCTGTTGCGCCGCAAATAGGTTGACAACCTTTCGCCTGCCTGCACCTGGCTTGCAGCCACAGGGGATGTTTCAATTTGCTGTGCAAGTACTATAGATGGTGCCGCAGACGAACAAATGCACAACACAGCCAAGGCCAAAGGTTTGTAGGGGTGGGGAATGCGCAAAATGAAACCTATAGGTTTTGCGCGGCGGTGCGCCGCAAATATTCAATACACTGCCCTTCTTCAAGGCAGTACAAACCATAAACCAAGCCACCTGTGCCTGGGTGGGTGCCCACCACATGCAAACTGTTGTTAAGGACTTGTAGGCGCGGGGTGATTGTTGAGCTTAGTTGCCCCCGCCACGCCCGCAACACCAGGCCGTTCACCTGCCGCGCTCGGGCCAACAAGGCGGTGTTTTTCAACTGTATTGTTTCAAGCGCTATGGGCAGCAAATTCAATTGCACCTGGTGCGCGCCCACACCGGGGTTGTTCAGCACCATGCCCTGCACTTGCCCTTCCGGGTTAAATTGCAAGCTGGCTGATTCAAACAAATTGGGTACGCCCTGGCTGCCCACCACAAAGCCTGCGCGTGTGCGCAACACTTCTTGGCTGGCGCTTACCCAGGTTTCGACCGTGCCACTGCCCTGGGCAGCTTGGTCTTGACTGGCCAGTACCATAAGCGCGCTGCTGTTGGGCACCTGAACTTCAAGATAAATGTATTGTGCATTCAAAGGTGTGCTGGCATAACTGGGCGGGTTTTTACCGGCATAGTAAGCCTGAGCAGCGCTAACTACCGCACCACCCAGACTGGAGCAAGCCTGCAAAGTGGGCACGGCAAGAAGCAATAGCAGCATTCGAAAATTCATGTTTTACCTTGGCAGAAAAAAGGGCCCAAGAAGGGCCCTTTTTTGTAATGCAAAACCGAACAATTAGTTGGTCGATGTTGCAGTGGCAGTGGCGGTGGCTGTGTTGTCGTCGTTGCTTACAGCAACGGCAGCCGCAACACCCACTGCGATACCAGCAATAGCCGCTGCGCTTAAACCGCCCACTGCGGCACCGCCAGCAACGCCGGCACCTACACCTGCTGCACCACCCGCCGCGCCAGCGCCAGCAGCGCCACCAGATGCCGTGCCACCAGCGGCACCGCCACTGGCTTCAACGCCTGTGGCCGATTGTGCAATGGCTACACCGCTGAAGGCCAACATTGAAATTATGGCCAAAAATTTCTTCATAACAATTCTCCCTAATTAGGATTTATAAACGCGCGTTTTAAGAAACTACAATACTTTGTGTTAAAGCGCTACCCTTAACCACTCTGTTTCGTGCCAAAAACAACCCCCACACCCTGTTTTGGTGGGGGTGGGCTCAGCAAACTTGCTTATTTTTTCAAACCCCACGCCCTTTTCAAGGCCTGCAACTTGCCTTGGGTTTCAGGGTTACTGCCTGAATTGCGCAAGGCACCGCGAAGTAAAGCAATAAGCACTGCCAAAAAGCCAGCGGCCAATACACTTGCAATTACGATAATCGCTTTTTTTGGTTTGCTTTTGCGCTCGGGCGGTATGGCTGCGTCTAGCTGCTGAACATCTCCACCGTCTTTCGCTTCATCAATTTTTGCAAGCTCGTATTGCTTGGCCATAATTTCAAAAATGGCTTCCTGATACTTCACTTCACGGAAGGCACGCACATATTCCAAACCTTGTTCGGGCAAATTGCCAGCGGAAACAAGGCCAAGGTCGCCACCACTACCGCCTTTGTCCAGCTTTTTAAGTTCATTGCGCAGCCCACCCAATTCAGCCAACACGCGGCGGTAGTCTGAATTCTCGGCAGTGGCAAAGGTGCGCATAGCGCTTAGTTGCACTTCTCGCTGGGCAATTTCGGCGCGCAAGCGAGCTACTGCACCAATGGTGGCCTCAGCCTGGCTTTTAAGCTCCACAAGGCCCGTGCGTTCCTGTGTTTCCTTCAAGGCCACTTCAGCATTGCTTAAGTCTTCTTTTGCTTTGGAAAATTGTTGCTCGAAAAATACGCGGCGCTGTTGGGCTTCAGTAACTGCCACACGGGTCATTAAACCCTTAAGCACCTCGTAGTAAGCGTTGGCCATATTGGCTGCAAAAGCCGGGTCTTCATCATCCACCTCAATTGTGATCAATCCCGATTTTTTGTCACTGCTTACTCTAACCACAGCATCCAGTTTCGTGTAAACGTCTTGCCGCATTTCTGCTTCATAACGCTCAGTTAGTTGAAAGCGGTCAATAATTTCGTCTTTCGCGCTGCGGCTTTTGAGCATACTCACAACCGTATCCGCGGTGGTACCCCCCGCACTGATCCCAGCCAACCCTGCCAGGCCACCCAACTGGGCCAGCGCTGCGGCTGCGCCACCGCCACCGCCACTTTGGGGCGGAAGCAAGGTGGTTTTGGCGGTGAATATGGGGGTAAGCAGCAGGCTGACCACAATGGCCACAATGCCGGCCAAAAAGGGCAAACCGAAGATCAGTTTTTTTTCTTCGCCCAGTGTAGTGGCCAAATCGAGCAAGCTGATTTCGTCTTCATCGTCATACACTGGCGCACCAGCGGGGTTTAAATCTTGATTCATGCTGTAAATGTTCCGGTTTAGTCTTTAATGGCATTAACAGAGGCCGCACCCAGACCAATCTGGAAAAGAATTTGAGAGTAATCAAGCAAAGTTTTGGTGAGCGACACGCGTTCGAAGTCTTCAGGCACGTAAATGGCATCGCCTGGCAAGGCGCGCTTTCCGTAAAGGCCGCTAACAAACGGCACCCAACCTTGCTGCGCACTGTCTACTTTGCCGTTGGCGCGAATTACAAAAATTGAGCCCTTATCAGAGCTTTTCGCGGCACCGCCAGCCATACCCAGGTAATCGAACACCGTATTGCCAGGTTCAAACGCATAGGCCCCTTGGCTGTACACAGAACCGAACACAACAATTTGCCCCGGCACGGCGGGAATGGAAATAACATCGCCGTCGACCAGTTCCAGTGGCGGCATTTCAGCAATACTCATGGCATCAGGCTTTATATCAAGCACCACCCGGCCGTCGGGTTTTAAATTGCGAAGCCGCTCCAGGTATACACGCTGAGTTTCCGCCTGCTTTTGCGCATTAACAGCATCGGCCGCAGAAATGGCTGAGGCGGCATTGCTGGATTGTGCCGACACCAGCATGCGTTCGGCCTGTTCCAGCGCTTTTTGTTTTTGAACTTCCTGCTCGGCCACAATGGCGCGGCGGGTAAGTTTGGTGCCAAAGAGGTAGGCGTCTTCAGCCAAGCCGCCTGCTTTCACAATCACGTCCCGGAGGGTTTCACCGGGTGCAATTTGGTAGTAGCCCGGGGCTTTCACTTCGCCGGTTACCTTGATGAGTGCAGTGGTGCGGGACTGCGGTATGTCAGCATCGTTCGCGCTGAAAATGGTAACCACGTCGCCAGGCTGCAAAGCCAAGTTTTGGCTGGGGTCGCCGGCCATGGCTTTGCGCAAGTTAAACGGTATTAGGCGGGTTTGAAGCTCGGTGCGATCTAGCCGCTCAACCACAGCGTAATCCCAGTTAATTTGCGAAAGCAGGTTGGTAATGGTGTCTTCAACCACCTCAATTTGCTGCTCGCCTTTTTCTCCTTCGTCGGCCTTACTGGACACTTTATTGAATATTTTGGAATCGTCTAGCCCCAACTGGCTTTGCAGCTTGGGGTCGGTGACCGACTTTCGGGCTTCACCCTTGTTGAATTGAACCAGTGCGCCTTTCTTTTTAAAGTAGCTGTCTTGAATAAGCGCATCGGTGTTGGGTACCAAATCGGCAATGCGCATGCCCTCAAAGAAGGGATAGCGCGCTGCAGCGGCCACATTGCCTTTCAAGGTAACAGCGTTGGCAAATTCGCGGCGGGTTTGGAACAGGGTAACAATGTCGCCGTCTTGCAGGGTGGCTTGGTTTAAGGCACGGGCGTAGCTAAGTTGCTCTACTCCACGTGGAGCTTTGGGGTTGGCTGTGTTGAAACCTTCGATAAGTACCGTGTCTTGCCGAAGCAGGGTACGGTCTACTCCAGCAATTTCGAGTATGTCGTTTAAATTTTCACCCGGCTTCAGCTCAAAAATTGCAGCTGCCGGGCTGTCAATATTCAAGGCCACGCGTGCGCCAACCTGGCTTACAAAAACAACATCGCCAGCGCGCAATTTGCGGTCGCCATTGAGTTCACCTTTGCGCAACAAATCGTAAAGGTCGAAGGTAGCCACTGTTTCGCCGCCGCGCTTTAACTGCACATTGCGAAAGCTGCCGTTAATACCGGGCTGTGCCACGGAAAAAACTACGGAGGCCAGTGTGCTGGTGCTGCTTACGGTGTGCAGGCCGGGGGCTAATGCCTGGCCAGCCACATAAATACTGACGCCGCTTAACTTGCCCAGTGTGGCACTGAGGTTGAAGTTTTTGTAATACTTGCCAATTTCAGCGATTAAAAACTGGTCGAGGTTGCGGGCACGCACGCCAGCCACAGGAAAGGTGCCCACGGTGGGAATGGTCAATTGGCCGTCGCGATCAACAGTAGCGCTGTGGTTTACATCGATTGCGCCCCACACCCGCACCAGGATTTGATCGCCTGCGCTAATTTCATAGTCGGCCGACACCGGTGTATTGGTTTCGCCACCCACACTGAATTCTTTTTGCAGTGAACTGCTACCAAAGGGATACAACAGCTTGCCTGTGTTTTCAAAAACAAAGCGTTGAAACGGGCTTAAAGCGCGATCGGGCAACGATTTCGGTTTCTCGGCGGCAACTTTAGAACCGGGCTTGTCTTCAAGGCTGGCTGAGGAACCTTGAGCGGCGTTCAGGCCGCGCAGGCTGTTAGCACCTAAGCTGTTCAATCCGCTTGGGGCCTGTTGGGCTGCACTTTCGGCAAAGCCGCCGTTAGCACCAAAACCAGATGGCTGTTGCGCAAACACACTGCCTGCAAACAACAGGGTACCGAAAACCAGAAAAGCACGATTCATGCAAAAAAATTCCAAGGAACAAACAGCAAGATGTAAAAATGGGTTATGGCGTAGCAAAGCTACAGGGCCAAGCGCACGGGCTTTCGAAAGAATACACCCATGCGAACCATGCGGCGGTAGGCGCGTTGATAAACAAAAAAACTAAGTGCCAGCCAGGCCAACACCATGACCAGGCTTTGGGGCCAGAAAATGGCCCCCAGCATGGGCACCGCTGCATACAACCACATAAATGGCGATGTAAGCGCATTGCGCTGCCATGCTGGTGCATTGGGAATTAGTTTGCGAGACACCACGCGGCGGTACACCAGGCTGTGCAGATGAGAGGCATCGGGCGTACCGGGGTTGCGCCTGCACTTGCGGCTAAGCCTGCGGTACACACTGAACAAGGTTTCGATAATGGGGTAGCCACACACCAGCAGCATGGCCCAGGGGCTTACAGCGCCGGGGTTGCGAATGGTAAGTGCCACAGCCAGCGCGGCCACCAGGTAACCCAGGCAGTAGGCGCCTGCGTCGCCAAGAAAAATAAGGCCTTTGGGGAAGTTTAACAACATGAAGCCCAGCACCACGGCCACGCCGCACAATGCGATGTTGAGAACCACGAAATCGTCAACCCGCCAGGCGATGGCCGCGAGGGTAAGCAACATGAGCACCACTACGCCACTGGCCAAGCCATTGAAACCATCAATGATGTTAACGCTGTTGGCAATGCCGGAAATTGCGAAAGCGGTGAACAGCAGGCCTACTGGTGCCCAGGCCAAGAGATAATCAACGCCGGGCAGGTTTACGCCGCTAATCCAATACCCGCTAAGCAGGGCGAAGGCCAGGCCGCTTAGAGCCGTGGCCAGCAGGCGGGCCTTGACTGATACTTTTTTGGTGATGTCCTCCAGCAGGCCCGCAACAAAGGCAGGCATACCACCCAACAAAACAAAGCCAAGTAATTCACGCGTTTCCTGACCTTGCTGAGTGTTGTCCGGCAGGGCTAGCCAAGTTGCCAAAGCGCCAGACAGCAAAGCCACACCCCCAATGCGAGGCGTGGGCATGGTGTGAAACTTTTGAATGCCTTTGGCTTGATCCATGCTGAATGCACCGTGCCATTGCTTGGTGCACACCAGAAAGGTGGCTGTTGAAAACGCCGCCACAAGGCCGGACAGGATAGCCAACCAATAGATTGGGTTCACCTCGATGGTTTGCATGATGCTCCCGAATGTGTTGCTGTGCCGCTTTAGAAAGAGCGTGCAAATAAATAATTAATAAAGTAGACAACCACAGCAGCCCGTTAACTTGTTAAGCCTACTGGGTGGCACATTGTGCCCCCGCAGCATGGCAGTTTTATTACTGTCACAGGAGTGAAAGTATATCACCTCAACTTTGCTTCTGAACAATGGTAAAAATGCTCTAGAGCCTTTACTACTCGGGCTTTGTGTTACTGGATGCAAACATTACCCCCTTCAAATGAGGGGGAATGCATTGGCCAACAAGTTAAGGTGCCGCAGTTGCCGTTTCGGCTTGCTTAAAACCTGCGCTGCTTTCATCGAGCGATTCAGTCAATGACAACAAGCGATAAATGGAGATGCTTGCGTCTGTCTCGCTCAGAATACGTCGGGTATCGTTCAAGTCGCTAGCAGACACATTCAGGCTTTCACCCTCGACAACAATTCCACCGCCCGCAGTTGCGGCTGTGGTGTTGGCCAAAATAGAACCCAATTGCAGGCTACTACCACTGAAAGTGTAATTGGCGTACACAACACCATTTTGCTCATCACCATTGTTGGCGCTTGCATCAAGATCGGTCACGATAATCATCAAGCGGCTACTGCTTAAAAAGTGATAGGCAATGGTGCGGGTTGCACGCATAAAGCTGTGCCTGCCGTTAGTGGGGTTGGGGGCCCCGGTGGCCAGAGAGTTTTCAGAGCTAAGGTCTTCGATCCACGTACCGACCAGTGTATTTTTCTGATTGCTGAAGCGGGTATAAACCAGGTTGCCGTCTGCAAATTGAACTACAAGTTCATCGCCATTGAGCAACAAGGGGCGGTTGTAGATATCCTCATTGGGATCGGTAGAACCTGCCGCAGAACCCGTCGCATTTGCACGCAGCAAACGATTGTCATTGGGGTTGCGTACCAGGAACTTGCCAATATTGGGGTCGCTGGTCACGGGTGAATCTGAGCGAACGTACACCACCCGCCCAATTCTCGCATCAGCCGATACGTTGCCCACTGAATCGTAATCGCCACCCACGAACCGGTTGATCAAAGTACGACCGTCCGATGGTGTAGTGCAATCGGAGGTACAGCCGCGGTCGAAGCTAAGCACGCTGGTGAAGGAGTCCAGGCTTGCAGGTTCAACCGGACCACTTGTGGGTTCAAAGCGAGCCAGCAACCAGGTTCCTGCCAATTCATTGCGATAAAAGCGCTCAAGCGCATCATCGGGATTGGCGACTGTGGGTGGGGTATTGTCATCGCGAATAGTATTATTTCCTGCGTTGGCGGTTTGCAGGTCTTGCTGGAAATCAGCTGGCGCTTGGGCACACACAGTGATCAGGTTTTCCGTGCTTACGCCCTCGATTGCCGCATTCTCCCGCAATGTAATAACACCATTGTTGGGGTCGCCGTCTGCATCCACGGTTTGGAACAAAACCGCGATGTTGGCCACTGCATTGGTGCGAGAAGCTTCATCGTTTGGAAACAGGCTTTCAGCAATGACCGCGGGTGTAATGCGGTTTGCGGCTTCAACAGAAATTTCGACACCCGCAACATTGAAGGTAACCATTTCGCCAGTTTGAAATTGGAAGGATCCATCTGCACCAGTAACGCCATTTGGATTGCTGGGTGTTGAGTAAGGTACGCCGACCATGGGGTCGTCGGTAAGAACACCTGTGGCCATGGTTGGCGTGGTAGTGCCGCCGCCGGAAGCGGGTGCGGCGGAGCCACCATCACCACCGCCGCAAGCGGAGAGCCCGGCAAACGCCAATACAACAGTAAAAAATTTAATTGATTTCATTTAAGCGCGCTCCACTCGAATGTAGAAGTTGATTTACCGCAATGGAGTTGTAGAGCAAGAAACAAAATACAGATAGTGAGGAATTGCTTACTGGGCTGAGATGAGCTTTTGCGTGTTACTTGCGAGTTACGTTGGAAGTGACGGTTGGCGACGATATGAGTATTTTTTAGAATTTTTTCTTGTAGCGATAATGATTAATACACCCCGCATTTTGGTGGGGGTGTACCAAAAAGGTGAGCGCTGCCCAGAATTAAAGGGCTCAACCTAACAACCCTTTGTTCGCTTTGCGTGTTGCTTCAAGCTCTTTCTGTATCAATGCGCTTGTTTGCTGGCTTAAACCTACCGCCTTGGCCAAGGTTTCAAACTGAGCAAGGGCATGAACGGTGTGTTCAACAATTTGCCGTGCTTCACCCCAATTTGCAAAACCTGCCGCAGCTGCCAAGCCCTGCATCGCCTTTAGTGGCGGCGCTTTTCCAAAACCTGCAAATGCGGTGCTGTGCTCGCCATGGGGGTGGGGGCTAAAGGTGACGTCGTAAAAAGGTGCAGGCTGCCACTGGCCTTGGTCGTTCTGCAAAAACGCCCAGTTTTTGCTGTGGTCGTCTTGATTGCATGCCAGCAAATTGAATACTGCGCGCCGAAATTGAAGCTGAGCTGCAGCAGGCGATTTACATAAGCGCCGGGTTGCCGAAATTAGCGTTTGATAATCCAGGCTGGGCAAGCGATAGTCTGCACCCAACAGGCCACAAGCACTGTGCATGTGCAAGCGGCCGGCCAGGCCCGCTTGATTGGAAACCCAGTCAAAACGCTTTAAAGCCAGCCAAGGGTACTCACGATTGGCATGGCCAGGTTGAACCAGAGTGTGTTGCGGCGGTTCAAGCTGAAGTTGCTCGGCAAGCTGCAAGTACACCGCTTCGCAAACACCTTCCTCGTGGCCCAAGGGCAAACTTGCGGAAGTAAATTTAACCAACCAGGCTTCATCGCCCGCCCTGGGTGCCGTGCTGCAGTTGGCCCAGTTGCCGGGTTGCGCATATATCAAGGCCTTGGGCCTTGCACCACCCGAATTTCCGCTGACCACCAAGGCTTGCAGCACCTCACCGGTTTGCCCCTCGAACACGGCTTGGGCTTGTTGGCCCAATTCGCAAAGGTCAACATTGCCCTGCGTTATAGCTGCATATTGTGAATTGGGGGCGTACGCCAAGGCACCCACTGCACCCTGCCCCACAAAGGCCAGGCGGTCCATTTGCGTCAGCAGGTTGGGCAGTATGCCGTGCTGGCGAAATACGCGGTCTTGAAGTAGCAGCCCCCAGCCATCGGGCAGGCTATCTGCAAACACACCATGCAGGCCTTGGTGGGGGCCTGCTGGGGCTTGCTGAAGGGCCAATGTGTTATTCAGCGCGTAAGGCGACAAATTGCCGAAACGACCCAGGTAATGGTCATGGTACTGAAAGTAAACACCTTGCCTGTTTTGCGCCAGCGTGCCCACTTCTACTTGCTGGCCAGTTGACAGGGTGCGGCTTACATTCAGTTTTTGGATGGGTTTAAAACTCATCGGCCAGCACCTGTTCGATGGTTGTTGGGTGGGCTAAGGTGTTGTTGTGCCGCTGGTTAAGCAGCATAGCCAGGCGGTCTATGTTGTCCAGGCACTCCCAAAGCAGCAAAAACTGGCGTAGCGATATTTGGCCGGTGGTTTCAAACTTTTTGATGGTGGGCGCTGGCACAGTGCTGATTTTTTCCAATGCCTGACGAGACAGCTTTTGCTGCTTGCGCAGCCGCTGAAGGTGCTGGGCCAGCTGATTTTGCAGGTAGGTTTCAGTAGACAAACTGATATTCATTTTAGATACAATAATATCCATTAATGCCAATTATAACATTTTAGGATATTATTGTATCTATTTTCTAGGGTGGTATAAGTGCGTTTTAGTGGGCACGCCTGCGAAAGAAAATACCCAACACCAGCATGCGGCGGTACAAGCGCACATAAGCCACTACGCTGAAGGCCAGCCATGCCAACACCATGCCCAGGCTTTCTGGCCAGAACACGGCGCCCAGCATGGGCACTGCGGCGTAAATCCACATAAGCGGTGAAGTAGCAGCATTGCGCTGCCAGGCAGGCGCGTAAGGCAACAACTTGCGGCTGACTACGCGGCGGTACACAAGGCTGTGCAGGTGGCTGGCATCGGGAGTGCCAGGGTTGTGCCTGCGTTTGCGGGTGGTGCGGCGGTACACGCTAAAAAGCGTTTCAATAACCGGGTAACCACACACCAACAGCATGGCCCATGGGCTTACGTCGATGGGGTTGCGCATGGCCAGCATTACAGCCAGCATGGCCACGTAGTAGCCAAGGAAGTAGGCCCCAGCATCGCCCAAGAACAAGTGGCCCTTGGGGTAATTGATGAACAAAAAACCGAAGGTAACCGACACGCCCAGCAGGGCCAGTTGAATGATGACAAAGTCGTCGACCCGCCAGGCAATGGTGGCCAGCGTAAGCAGCATAAGCACCACCACGCCACCGGCCAAGCCGTTAAACCCATCCACAATATTCACACTGTTGGCAATGCCACCCACTGCAAAGGCAGTGAAGATGAGGCCGATTGGGGCCAGCGCCAGCAAGGTGTCCACGCCCGGCACATTCACAAAACTGACCCAGTAACCAGTCAGCAAGGCTGCGATTAAACCGCTGGCAATAGTGGCTAGCAGGCGGGCTTTCACGCTAACGCGCTTGGTAACGTCTTCAGCCAGGCCAAAAGCAAAGGCCGGCAAAGCACCCAGCAACAGCAGGCCCAACAGGTGCTGGCGGTTGCTGCCCACCGGCAGGAAAGACCAGGCCGCAATTAAACCCACGGCCAGCGCGATACCGCCGATGCGGGGCGTTGGAATGGTGTGAAACTTTTGAATGCCCTGGGGGGCATCGAGTGTAAGGCGGCCATGCCACTTTTTAGTTAACACAATAAACAAGGCCACAAGAAAGCTACATAACAGCCCTACCATGGCCGAGGGCCAGTTCAGGCTTAGCGCCGCTGCTGTTTGCATGATGCTCCACACACATGAAACAGTGCTTGCGGGCGGGCAAGCACATTGTTTTATTTAAGTTATTAAAAATGCCCGAAACGGCAAATTGCTACAGGTAATATTTCGTAATTATTGCACCTGCTTCATGGCAGATGTGTGACACGGCACTCTTAGCGAGAGTATACGCCTGCCTTTGTTACACGTGTTACAGCCTTTTGGATTCAGCCTAAGGCGATTAAATGCTAACGGACGAGTGGAGAATTGGTTGGCAGGAATTAATTGAATACCGCCACCGCATTGGCTTTCTAATAACCCTGAAACAAAAAGTCGAGGGCTGAAATGATCTTGACCTGTTCATCTACCAACGACACGACAGGTGTTTTCAGTACGCGTTTGGGTACTGCGCCCATTTTGGGCACTTCAAGCAAATACTCTTTCCCCATTATGGTGAGCAAAGGGGTAAGCCTTGTGGGCAACTTGACGTTGGGGAAGTTATCCATGCTGCGCAAAGGAATAACCATTCGACTGTCCAGGCTATCGAATAAATCTGCCTGAACGTCCAATAAATACGGAGTGGCCAGCTTGTGGTTACCGGGGTTGGAGTACACATCAAAACGCGCCACTAGAAACTTCTCCATTGGTCCAATGGCAAGCCCTCTTCCTCAACGATTGAGTTGTATGCAGCAATAAATTCAGAATGATCTTGCTTCCAACGGCGCTCTTGTTCTTTGCGAACCACTTCTCGAAGGTAGTTGTCGCAAACCTGAGAAATATTGATCCCCAAGGATTTGGCAGACTCCAAAACATCCGCGCTTAAGGTTAAGTTTGCCGCCCGCTTGCCCGATGTCCCGGGCCGGGAGGGAAGCTTGCGTTTGATCACGGCCATTGAAACCTCATGCGCATTATTGTATGCGTATATTTTAACCCTCATTTCCTCAAATGAAAACAAGCAGCAATAAGCTTGCGAAACTTACCGCCCCACTAGCTGAATGGCCTGTTTGGCCATGGTGGTGACCGACAGGTGCAGCAGGTTGAACACCCAGCGAATGGTGGCTACCGAAGCATCGGCCAATGCATGGGTTGAGCGGCCCAGGTAAGCCATGATGGCGTTGAGCATGCCCGCTACCTCTTTGGCCTGTTTGTGGCTGGCTTGGGCATAACGGGCGAGTATTTCGGCCATTTGATCGAGCACCGTGAATGCGCCACTGCGGTAGTGGCCCACACTGAGCAGGCTTTGCGCCCCGAGGCGAGAAAGCATGTCGTGAATGGCTTTGTTGATCAGTTTAAGCAAGCGCCCACTGAACATGGCACCGGGCATTTTGGCGAGTTGTTCAAACTGCCCTGCTTCTTTGTTGTTGGCGGGGTACAGCGAGTTTTCTAACTGCTGTTGTTTGCCTTGAGTAAGGCTTTGCATTTGCTTCCAGCCGGCATTGATCATGCTTCCGTAGCCGTTGGCCAGCATGTGTTGCATGGGGTTGATTTTTAGCATGCCACCCTCGAGCAGGTATGTACCGTGCACATAGGGAGAATGCACAAAAGGGTAGCAAGGCACCATGGTGACAATATCCGCTTCGTTGGCCACGCGGTACACATGGGCGGCTTTCATTTTCTTACTCAGGTGCTCAGCATACGGCACCATGCCCACGCGGGGAGCGGCCACCGTATACAGGTAGGAATTCAGGCCCAGTTCGGCGCAAGCCGCCGCATTGAGGTTGGCCAGGGCGCCGCCCAGGCTGTGGCCCATGCAGTGCACTGCGGTGGGTTTGAAACCGAGGGTTTGTTGCTGGATGAATTCATTGAGCTGCTGAACATAGCTTTTGAAGGTGGTGCCAAAGCCTTTGTGGATGGCGTGGCCTGTGGGGCCAAGAGTTGGGATTGCGTTGATGTCGGTGCCTGCGTCCGCCCAAGTGGCCGTGCCACGGGTGGCGATGATGATTTCACGGGAGCGTCCACCATTGAGCCGGGCCATGAAGCCAAAGCCGCTGGAGACAGGGGTGATGAGGCCGGAGGTGGCGGTGATTAACTTAAGAGAATTGAGATCAATGAACGGCATCGAAATCCCCAACTGATCTTTAAGCGCAATTGAGTCCCTACCTTTGGCTTTGTATGCTCCATCGGAGAGCAAATAAATTTGATTAGGTGTTAGCTGATTCATTTTAGACATTCCCGTTGTGTTGGCATCGGACAATTCGACCGTGGTCGAATTGCTCATAGGTAGACAGATCGCAATTTATTTTTATTACACCGTCTTTTGCTTCACTTCTTTCGCCGAAGTCGTGCTTGGTGTATGACCAAATTGCATAGCGCTGCCCCTCGTGCAAAAGCCAAACGAGCTGCGAAATATTGGGATTCGCCGACAACAAATCGGGCCTTAAAAACCTGCGCTCTTGAACCACTTCAAACTTGAACCGACCGTCGCTGCCGGTAGTCGAGGTGTCTCTATGTTTCCCACCCTCGAAGCCTCCGCTGTAGAGTTCTCGCGTTACAACCACATTGGCCAGCGGCTTTCCCTGCCAATGAATAAAACCCTCGATGGGCGAGCAGTACACAATTTTTCTGAACACAAAGGCCTCCGAGGAAACGGGAGTAAGGGGCAGCAGCAAGACCAGGGCAAACAAAATGCGGTACATGGTTGAAGCCTGCGCGTATTGAACAAACGAGCACGCTAGCACCGGGTGAAGCGAGAGGCAAAAACTAGGCTGGGTAGGTAATCAGGATGAGGGGTATTGCATTGGAGCAGTGCCAACATGCAATGGGTTAATACCACTTCCATTTGAGAATACATATTGAGTTGCGTAGTTTCAATTTACTTAATACAATTTGTAAATTAAAAATACAACTTTCAATTTGTATGAATGAATTTCCATTACGCACCGCAGAACAACTTGGCTCAATGCTTCAGTCCTTTCGCAGGCAAGCTGGCATGACCCAGTCTGAAGTTGCGATTCGCTTGGGCATTACCCAACAAACCTTGTCGGCCCTGGAAAGAAATGCAAAGAAAGTGAGTGCCGACCGGTTACTGGCACTTCTGAGTATTCTGGGAGTAGAACTGGTGATGCGCAAGGCGAATGAATTACCCCCCCAAAAAACCCCAACCGGGCAGGATTGGTAAAGCATGGGGCGACGAAATCACAAACACACCTTGTATTTGTGGATGAATGGTGAATTGGTGGGCACCTGGAGCATGCGCCTCCACGCTGGCGAAACCCTGCAGTATGACCACGATTGGCTGGCATCCGGGCAAGGGCGCCCATTATCTTTGTCGCTGCCATTTACACCGGGCAACCCGCCGCATCAAAGCGATGCGGTGCGTACCTATTTTGAAAATTTGCTACCAGACAGCCAGGTAATTCGCGAACGAGTAGCACGCAAGTTTCGGGTAGGCTCTACACAGGCATTCCCCTTACTTGCAGAAATAGGACGCGATTGCGTGGGGGCCCTTCAAATACTTCCAGATGCAAACCCACCCGAGGGTATTAAAGAGGTATTGGCGACCCCGCTGAAAGAGGCTGACATTGCGCAATTGCTTCGCCGCACCTTATCACCCTCAACACAAGTTAACCCGGAAAGGGATGACACTGACTTTCGCATATCGATTGCAGGCGCACAGGAAAAGACTGCGCTGGTGTGGCTGAATGAACAATGGTGCTTGCCACATGGGTCGACACCCACAACGCACATACTCAAACTTCCACTGGGCTTGGTTGGCAACCTGAAAGTAGATATGCGCGACTCAGTTGAAAATGAATGGCTATGCTCGAAAATTCTGGATGCATTCGACTTGCCTGTTGCACCCACACAAATCCTTCAGTTTGAAGACATGAAAGTACTGGCCGTGGAACGATTCGACCGCCAGTGGCAAACCGATGAAACGGGTCAAAGGTGGCTTGTACGTTTGCCGCAGGAAGACATGTGCCAGGCCACGGCAACACCACCGCATTTGAAATACGAATCCGACGGTGGCCCGGGCATTCGCAGCATTATGAATCTGCTGGCAACTTCTCAAAACCCGGATCGCGACCGGCGCTTGTTTTTTCAGGCACAGGTGCTTTTCTGGATGCTTCGCGCCACCGATGGGCACGCAAAGAACTTCAGTATTTTCATCCGGCGAGGCGGAACTTACGAACTGACCCCCTTGTACGATGTGCTTTCGGCCTACCCGGTAATTGGCAATGGTGCGCAACAGTTGTCGCCATTCAAAGCGAAGATGGCCATGGCTGTACGGTCGAAAAACCCGCACTGGACAATGCAAGATATTGTGCGCAGGCACTGGGTGGCTGTGGGAACGGAACATGGTGTGGTGGCACCAGACGGCCAGGGTGTTGAGGCGGTACTGGACAACTTGATTGAGAAGACTCCAGAAGTGGTGCGCGCGGTACGCGCAATTTTGCCCAAGGAATTTCCGATACACACTGCTGACAGCATACTCAATGGGCTGCTAAGCGCTGCAAACAAATTGAAGGCATAGAAAGCACTGGGGCCTGTAATCAGGACGGGGGGGCATTTCTGCTGGTTGTTGCTTGAAACTATCAAGCTAGATAAACTAGTCAGATAACTAGTTATTTAGGAAAGTTTCATGCAAACATGGCCCGTACAGGATGCAAAAGCCAGATTCAGTGAACTACTGGACACCTGCCTGCGTGATGGCCCACAAGCTGTAAGCAGACGCGGCCAAGAACAGGCGGTTTTAGTACCCATGGCTGAATGGGTACGGCTAACCCAGAAAAACCAGCCGGGCGTGAAAGATTTGCTACTGGCCGAGGAGGCCCGTACGGAATACCTTGTGCCCCCGAGAGGGCAGCTAAAGCGCCGAAAAGCCACCGGACAGGAAGGCTGAACCATGTACCTTCTGGACACCAACGTTATTTCCGAACTACGAAAAACAAAACCCCATGGAGCAGTGCTGGCGTGGATCAAGAATATTCCCGAGCATTTGCTTTACCTTAGCGCATTTACGCTGGCTGAAATTCAAAGCGGAATCGAGAGAACCAGAGAACAAGATGAGGGCAAAGCCGAAGAAATAGAACTGTGGCTGAACAAATTGGAAGCCACGTTTAAGGTGCTACCCATGGATGCAAAGTGCTTCCGAGTGTGGGCAAAATTAATGCACCGGGAAACAGACACAGCATTGGAAGATGCCATGATTGCCGCCACTGCCCTCGCCAACAAGTTAACGGTAGTAACCCGCAACACGAAAGACTTTACCCGGTTTGATGTGCCGTTACTGAACCCGTTTTCGGGTTAAAGGCTGGCCGTGAATGCAACACTGTGAGCAGCGAAGTAAAGCGGCAACACTTTTATGCGCCAATTAGTGCGGATGATTACATTTTTATGCGCGTGAAAGTGTAAACCAACAAAAAGCCAAATGCTTGCGGTGCGCCCTAAAGCCTGATAATGTACACACTAATTTGTACACACCCAGAGGTGCTAATGGCTTCACCTGTCTCTACTACTCGGGTTTTCAACAACGGCAACAGCCAAGCGGTGCGCATTCCCGCCGAGTTTCGCTTGAATACTGACCGGGTTCAAATTAGCCGCAATGAACACGGCGACCTTGTTATTCACCCCATACCTGCCGAGCGCGGGCAGGCTTTGTTGCGGGCACTGCAAGCTTTGGGTGAAGTTGACGAACAATTTATCGCTGCACTGGAAGCCGAGCAGGAGGACAGCCAACCCATGCAAGATCGCGAGGCGCTGTGATTTACCTGCTTGACACCAACATTCTGATTTACCTGATCAAAAACCAGCCACCGACCATTGCCCAGAAAGTAAATTCGCTACCCACAGATGCAAAACTGGCCATGAGTTTTATTACTTGGGCAGAACTGTTGAAGGGTGCAGAGCGCAGCAGCCGCAAGCCAGAAACCTTGCGCAGGCTGGATCAATTGGCCCAGCAGATCCATGTGATGTACCCGAGTGGCCCGACGATATGCAAGCACTATGCAGAACAATTTATGCAATTGAAAGACGCGGGAACCCCCATAGGAGCAAATGACTTGTGGATTGCGTGCCATGCACTGGCCGAGAATGCAACGCTGGTAACCCACAACACCAAGGAATTTTTAAGAGTGAAAGGGCTGGTGGTTGAGGATTGGGTGGTTGAATAGATTTGATATAGAAGAAGACTTGGCCGCATTGCGAGAAGACACAACGCTGGCTGAGCTTTGCAAGCAGTTTGAACTACACCCCACCCAAATCGTTGAATGGAAAAAGCAACTGCTGGCCAATGCGAGCGGTGCATTTGGATCACATTCCAAAGTCACGGAAGCGGTTGATCTGAAGCCACTGCAGTTGATTTTGCCAATCGCAAGTGGCAGACTACTATTAATTTCGAAATACCTCACATAGATTAAAACTTCCGGCAGCCGCATCTTTTACAGAAAGTTTCGGCACATCTTCTAAAGGCCACTGAATTCCAATATCGGGATCATTCCAGCAGATACTTCGCTCGTGCTCCGGATACCAGTAGTCGGTCGTTTTATATAAGAAATCCGCAAACTCGCTCAAAACCAAAAAACCATGTGCAAATCCCTCGGGTATCCATAGCATTCGTTTATTCTCGGCTGACAATTCAACTCCAGCCCATTTGCCGAAATTCGCTGACGTCGTACGCATGTCGACAGCGACGTCGAATACGGCACCGCTAACAACCCGTACCAACTTGCCCTGAGGGTGCCTAATTTGATAATGAAGCCCCCGCAGAACGCCTTTCTCGGAGCGGCTATGGTTATCTTGCACGAAATCAACATCAAAGCCTGTCGCGTCGATAAAATCACGCTGATTGAAGCTTTCAAAAAAGAAACCGCGTTCATCACCGAACACTTTCGGCTCTAACATCAACACTTCGGGCAAGCTGGTTTTAGAAACAAGGTATGGCATAGTTCATCTTAATAAATTCAGTAAATACTGGCCGTAAACGCCTTTGGCAAGTGGGAGCGCAAGTTTATTTAAGGCTTCAGAGTCAATCCACCCTTGCTGAAAGGCAATTTCCTCAGGACATGCGACTTGCAAACCCTGCCGCTTTTGAAGTGTCGCGATGAAACTGGCAGCTTCTAGAAGACTATCGTGTGTACCAGTGTCCAGCCAGGCAAACCCTCGCCCCATAATTTCAACGTCAAGCTCGCCCGATTTAAGGTATCGCTGATTGATATCCGTAATCTCCAGTTCACCACGAGCCGAGGGTTTGATTTCCGCAGCAATATCGCATACCTGCTGATCATAAAAATAAAGCCCGGTTACCGCAAAATTGCTTTTGGGCTTGGCTGGTTTTTCTTCGATACTGACCGCTCTCTTTTGTAGGTCAAACTCCACTACTCCATAACGCTGGGGATCATTTACGTGATAAGCAAATACACTTGCGCCATTGACTTTTGAGTTTGCGCTGCGAAGTCGCTTAACGAGGTCGTGACCATAAAAGATGTTGTCGCCTAAAACTAGCGCACTTGGATTGTTGTCAATGAAAGATTTTCCAATAACAAAAGCCTGTGCCAGGCCATCTGGTGAGGGTTGAACCGCGTATTGGATATTCATACCCCACTGTTCCCCATCCCCCAATAATTCGGCAAACCGGGGGGTGTCTTGTGGAGTGCTGATAACCAATACATTACGGATTCCTGCAAGCATCAAGGTGCTCAGCGGGTAATAAATCATGGGTTTGTCGTACACTGGCATCAGTTGTTTGCTGATGGCCTGAGTGATGGGATACAAGCGAGTACCCGACCCACCGGCAAGAACTAATCCTTTCCGATCAATGCTCATCAAGGTTACGCCTTTCTAAATTAAGCAACTATTTTCACTACAGTTTCGAGAGTAGACGATATTTGATTCTCAACCACAACCTGATCGGCTGGTTTAATTGCACGAACCGTCACAAATTCTCTCAACCCTGCATTTCGTTTGGCACGTCGCTCTGCCATTGCAATCTTTCGCGCCAAATTGCTCGGCGTATCGCAACCAGATTGATCATTTAGTTCCCCCGCGATCTTATTACTTTCTTTAAAAAGGTAATCACACAGTGGGCGATAAGGAAGATCTTCAAGCTCAGCAAATCCGATCTTCCTGAGCAAATCGAACAAAGATGGTCGATTGAAAAGAACCAAATGCCGGGGTGGCTCTAAGCCCCGCCACGAAGGCCCAAAACTTTCATGCCCCTGAGCATCAACGTTGGGGGTTTCAATCCAAATCCAGCCGTTTGGTTTTAACAAAGCATAACAATGGCGCAGAGCGGCAGCCGGATCGTGCATATGTTCAATTACATGGCTCAATGTTATACCGTCAAAACTCTCAATCGCTGGATCTAACGATTCGATCGAATCTTGCCTCACATCAATTCCATGATTGCGCGCAGCCTCTGCTGCCTTTGGGTCTGGCTCAAGACCAACTACCTCCCACCCGGCCTGAGAGGCAAGCAACAAAAAGTCGCCGTTACCACAACCGACATCGAGTAATCTGTGCCCTCGTCCTCCGAACGGAATGCAACGCCGCTCAGCATCCAAAAGATTTCGAAATCCAGGTGAGAAATAAGCAAACACCACACCAAGTTTAGTCGAAGGATGCAGATTGGTTCCGAATCTTTTATTACGATAGCCATTGGCCAGTGCTCGTTTCAAACGCCGCAAAAAGCCTAAATCGCGATAGTCATTCTGCACGGACTGCGAGTGCGTAAAATAAGTGGAGTAAGCCATTCCTATGGTGGAGACCGTTGGCCTGGGATCAAGATATGTACTGCGGCAGACCTGACATTGAAACATGTCCCAGGAGCCCGGGGCGCACTTAAAAACTTTGTCAGACAAATCTTTGTGCAGCAAGTGACGGCGCTCACTGGAGCAAACTGGGCAAATTTTAACCCTCTCCAAACCATCTTGAGGCCAAGTGCTAGAGCCTTGTACCGAATGCGATTCAGGGAATGTTTGCATTTTTTAAAACCTTAATCCTTCGTGCTTGAAGTTAAATACTACTAGCATGAGACTTTCTGATAAAAGTGCGCATAAAAGGCACAGCAAAAGCTAGCGAACTACAAATTACGGCAACCAATACCAACGCCCTGAAATAATGGCTTTCAATCCAGACAAGAGCGGCCATGAATACTATGGTACATATTGTGACAAATATCGTCCTTAAAGCGTGCGCCTTTGCCACCGGGAGAACCCTCATTACCAAGTAATTCAGGGCCAATGTGTCCATGACGACTCTAATAACCCATGCCATAGCTGCACCGACTATGCCAAAATTTGTAAGCAACAACACCAAGCCAATTGAATAGAAAACGAACTCGACCATGTGCGCCTTTGCGGTTAAGTCAGGCCTACCCGTGGCCTGCAGTATCACAGAAGCCGGCTGCGCGATGATATTCACCATCCATCCGATGGACAACCAGTAGAGGATGGGGACAGAAATTTCATGGAATTCACTGCCAAGCCAAAATTCCAAAACCTCAGGACCAAACAATATTACGCCTGACAATAGGGGTAACATCAACCAGTAAAGAACTTTACTACCTTGAACATAAAGCGCATTAAACCGTTCCATGTTGGAGGCGTACGCTGAGGATACCGCAGGAAAAATAACCCCAACAATTGCCTGCGAAACCATTTGCAGACGCACTAAGATTTCGTAGGGTGTCACGTAATACGTCACAGCCGACAAGCCAGTAATCGCACCAATGAAAAACCTATCCATGTACGTCATTAGTGGTCCAATAATATTAGTGACTGTAATCCATCCACCAAAACTTGTAAGTGGCTTTATAAATAGCCTTTTGGGTCGAATGAATTTTGCAAGTGAATGTTCGGCGTTACAAGCAGCGCGATAGTAAAAAATGGCGGCCACCATACGACCGAACAGCAGAATGCCAGTGGCCCACCCAACGCTCGGCGTGAACTGCATGGTGAGCAGTGGCCCTAGATAGGTAAAAATCCCCAATGGCATGCGAATCTTGGCGATGACTTTGAACTGTTGATGCGCTTCCAGAACGCCAATAAAACCAGTGGTTAAAACCACTACGGGTATCCCAACGGCCAACAAATAAAATGCAATCCTGGCTTCATCATTGAGCGTATGATTTATATCCAACAATCTCTCGACCAGGATTGGATTGCAAGTTGCAATCAAGAACGATCCGACTAAGCTGACCGCAAATAAAACCACCAAAGCGGTCCAAATAAGCGAACCCAGATCGGAGATTTGTCCACTTCCAAGTCTCTCCGAGATCAGTTTTGTTAGGGCTCGGCCAAGACCAAAATCGAACAGGCTAAAATAGCCAACTCCTACCCAAATAACAGCCAATAAACCAAATCGCTCACTACCCATTCCTTCGATTAGAATCGGAATCGCGTACAACGCAACGATTAGTGGTGCAATTAGTCCAGTGAAGTTCCAGACTGCGTTTTTTGCCAATAATCGCGAGGAGGCAGGCTTATTTGAGGGCTGGCTCATTCGTGTACCGCATGAAGCTGTGGGCATCCAGACGGATGTAATCTATGGAGATTTACAGGTACAGTGCTAGTTTTCATAACTTTTTTGGCCAGGAAAACAATATTGTATGCGAAGCGGCGACTACACCTTGATTTTGGCTAGTTACTACCCGAAAAATACTGAACGCACCAAGGCCTTCTGCCAACAATTTCTGAACTGCAAGAAGATTGTTGTTTGTAACTCCTCTGATGTACGGCTCTGTGACTTTGATAATTCTTGGACAACGCTGCGGGGCTCAAACCACGCAGGTGAATTTTCAGCATGGCAAGAAGGTCTCGACTGGAGCCTTGAACATTCGCAAAAACCGAAGCACGGATACATTTTTGTCAACGATACAGTGAATTCGCACAGGAAGTTCAGTCGCATTCGATTTCATTTTTTTAAAAATTGTATCAAGCAGAATGCGAAACACGCTGTTGGTTTTACTGACGAATTGCTTGGAGGGGAAACGTTTTCAATTTGGGGACTGTCGGGGAATCGATGGATGAGTACGTACTGTTTTTACTTGGGCAATGAAGCCATCGAGAAGATTGATTTCAAAATCAACAGTGAGCTTATTCACCAACAACGGGGGGAGACAGTTGATGACTCGTTTTTTCCATCGTCAATGTCCAACAATTTAAAGAAGCGTCTAGAGGAATGGCTTTTCGGTGGGGGATGGTATAAAAGTAAACAGGGCGTGACCAACTACCGCGATATTGCAAAGTTTAAGGCCCGCGCCATTGTCAATGAAAAAATGTTGTCATTACGATTATCAAACAAAGGAATTGAGATACACAGTGCCATGAATCAGGCACCGCGACTTTTTGTCAGGTTAGACAACTTTTTAGAAAAACTCCACACAAAGAAAAATGGCTAAAAGTCTTTTATACATTTCTCCTAGTCTTGAAGACAAGAACTACGGCGGCTCCGTGGTGGCCAAATCAAACCTTGAGGCATTGTCTAGAGCGTTGCAAAGCTATTCGACCACAGCTTTATCTGTAAATAGAAACGCATCGTCAGACTGCGTGAAAGTGCCAACTACCAACAATAAAGTTGGTACGGCATTGGCAAACCTATGCCTACTTTGCGCGACCTTAAGCCCTAAGGGGGCCTATTTTTTGATTAGCCGGATCAGAAAAGAACAGCCGGAACTAATTTGGCTCGATTCGTCTTTGTTCGGCATCCTGATCCCGCTAATAAGACTGCTAAGTCGGCGAAGCAAAATTATTTGCTATTTCCACAATATTGAGACACCAATCATAAAACATTACGCAAAGAGACGACCCTCTTACTGGATTTCATATTTGGCAACTGCAGCCAATGAATACCTCTCAATCAAAGGGTCCGATTTACTAATTGCAATACAGCAAACAGATGAAGCAATATTAAAGAGAAGAAACTCGTCCGCCTTAACCTGCTGCATCCCCGTCTCAATCAAGGACGGCTTTAGAAAAATTCAAGCGCAACTAGCTCCTAGAAATGTAGATATTCCTTATGCACTCTTTGTTGGATCTGACTTTCCACCCAATGTTGAAGCACTTGCATACTTGAATTTCAAAATTGCCCCTAGGCTTAAAAATAAGAGAATTATTGCGATCGGCAACGGGATTGATAAGTATGCACATCAATTCAAGAATCTTGATGTTCGAGGAAAGGTGGACGATATCGCTGACTTCTACACACAAGCCCAAATCGTTGTAGCCCCGATATTTTCGGGAGGAGGCATGAAAGTAAAAATTGCTGAGGCCCTAATGTTCAACAAAATGGTGCTTGCGTCAAATTTCGCAGCAGTTGGCTATGAAGATGTGCCCAATAGTGTCTTGATAAGGACTGACGATGACGAGACCTTTTTAAACACCATACAGAACTGCGACTCAAGCACCGATTCAAAAGCAAGAGAATGCTACCTGAGGTTATTTTCACCCTATGCAATTCAGCAGAGAATTGAACAAGCAATCAGTCGCATAGAATAAAAAAATAATTTGATTTCTTCAGAAGACCCAGTCCACCACTCCGCCTGCTGAATAACCTTCAACACACCGGCATAGAATTTCGGATGCCCCTCGAAGATTTCCTTGATTCAAGAAACGAGACAATTCAAAAAGTTCGAGTTCAAACTCCCGTGTAGATAGGTATGATTCGGCTCCCATCAGGATCCTGGAATGAACTGTTTGTTTTGGATCATTCCCAATCAACAATTCCTCATACAACTTCTCGCCTGGCCTTAGTCCTGTGATCTGAACTTCAATATCGCCCTCGGGATTCGATTCATCCTTCAAGGTGAGGCCGGATAGTTCAATCATTCGAACAGCGAGATCGTAAATTTTGATTGGCTCCCCCATATCGAGCAAAAACACATCCCCACCCTTTGCCAAAGCGCTGGCTTGAATCACCAACTGCGCGGCTTCGGGAATGGTCATAAAGTACCGGGTAATGTCACGATGAGTCAATGTGATTGGACCACCATCGCGAATTTGCTGGCGGAACAGCGGAACAACAGAACCCGATGAGCCAAGTACATTTCCAAAACGCACCATAGAAAAAACGGTTGTGCTTGATGTTTCAGCTAGAGCCTGTAACGACATTTCTGCGAGGCGTTTGGTAGCACCCATAACATTGGTTGGCCGTACAGCTTTATCCGTGCTGATCAACACAAAGTTTTCCGCGCGATGTTTCAAAGCAAGTTTGGCAGTGATATAAGTGCCAAATACATTGTTGTAAATACCTTCGCTCAGGTTGTGCTCAACCAGCGGTACATGTTTGTAAGCAGCTGCATGGAAGATTGTTTGCGGTTTGAACTTGGCAATGATGCTGTCCATTCTTGCCTCGTCTCGAACCGAAGCGAGAAAAGGAATAAGGGTAACTTGTGCCTTGCCTGCTGATATTTTCTGTTCCAGCTCTTGATGAATTTGATAGAGGGCAAATTCGCTTTGCTCGACAAGCAGCAGTTGGCTTGGTCCTACATTCAAAATTTGACGACACAATTCGCTGCCAATTGAACCACCAGCGCCAGTCACCAAGACCACTTTACCAAGAATATTTTTTGAGAGTAATTCGGGGTCAGGGCTAACCGGGTCACGCCCCAGAAGATCATCGATATCAAGTTCACGCAGATCAGAAACACTGATTTTTCCCGCTGCTATTTCAGTAACCCGCGGCAAAGTTCGAACCGCTACTTTGCTTCTTGAAATACTGTCGAGAATTTCATTTCTACGTTTGCGACTTGCAGCATTGAATGCGAGCAATACAGTATTCACACCCAGTGTTTCAACAAGACCCGGCAAATCTTGCGGATTAAAAATTTTCAGATCATTAATGGTTTGTTTGTGCAGGGCTTTGTTGTCATCGATAAAACCGACAACCCGCATTTCATGGCTGTTGGCCAAAGCACCTGCCAGTTGCCTGCCTGTGGCGCCGGCACCATAGATAAGCACACGTGGCAAATTAGCCAACTGCAATTGATTACGGTACAAGCCACCCAACCAAAACCGGGCAAACAGGCGAGTAAGGCCCACAAACACCATAAGCAATATTGGCTGAATAATACCCACTGTGCGCGGCACACCCGATACACCCATAGCAGTGAAAATAGCCGCATAAATAACGCCGTAAACCGCAATCACTTTGGAGACAGTAAATATGGCAGACAAACCTGAATACCTGAATATTGCCCGATAGAAACCATTGACGATGAACAGTGGAATCGCGATGAGCAGGCTCATCCCCACAGCTGCCATTGGATTCCAGCCAAAATCAGGATTGGTCAATGAGATCCAGTAATCAAGACGCAAATAATAGGCAAGCCAAACCGTGAGAACACAGAGGCTTGCATCCACTGCCAACACGATTAGTCGCTTGGCGACGCGGGGCAAATTGAGAACAGGACTGGCGAATTTTGAAAGAAACATGTTGAACGTGTGCCTTAGTGCGAAACACCGTCGCGTTTAATCACTTTCAGGAAAGTAAGCCAAAGTATTTGAATGTCGAACAACAAACTTTGCTTTTGCATGTATTCATAATCCAACTGTACTTTGCGGGGAATAGGTATGTCGTCACGACCATTCACTTGAGCCCAACCCGTCAAACCAGGAAGAATATGGTGTACACCTTTTTCTGTGCGCAATTCAATTAAGTCGTGCTGATTAAACAAGGCCGGGCGCGGGCCAACAAAACTCATGTCGCCTTTGAGGATGCTCCACAGCTGGGGCAGTTCATCAAGACTGGTTCTTCGTATGAATGAACCTATAGGCGTGAGGTGCGATCGCGGATCATTCAGCAGGTGAGTTGCCACAGCGGGTGTGCCTACACGCATGCTGCGAAATTTTGGCATTCTAAAAATATGATTGTGAATTCCCACGCGGTCGCTCCAGTACAAAACCGGACCTTTGGAAGTTACGCGTACCGCAAACGCAACAACAAGAATTGGCAAAGCAAGAATGGCCAACACAACAACACCCAATAACAAGTCGAACAAACGTTTCATCATCGTAGTTTCAATTGGCCTTGCTGCATGTACCAGTCGGCCGTTTCCTTCATACCTACCTGCATGCTATAGGGTGGCTCCCAATCCAAATCTTCATGCAGTGCTTGAGGGCTCACCGTAAGGTTACCCAATAGGCGCTGGGCAGCTGCACGCTTACCCAGCAAAGCGGCGAGGGATTCAATTAGCCAAGGCGAGATATTAATAAGGTTGGCTTTTCGCCCCAGGGCTAGTGCCATTTCGCGAACCAGCTGTGGCGTAGAAACATCTGAATTGTCAGAAACCAAATAAGTTTTGCCAACCGCGTTCGAATGATTCAGGCAGGTAGCAATAGCATTGGCCAAATTACCCACATACACCAAGCTGCGTTGGTTGTTCACGGCCCCAAGTGGCAATGGTATTCCCCGAGCCACTACGCTAAGCAGTTTCAGGAAGTTGGCCCTTACACCTGGCCCATACACCAATGGTGGACGCAGTATAACCACCTCCAAACCACTTTGACGGCTCAGTTCGAGTAACTGTTGTTCAGCTTCATATTTTGAAATCCCGTAAGGATCAATTGGATTTGGAATTGAACTGGCGGTGAACTCGCCCGCTTCGCCATTCACTTTAATGGAGCTGATAAACACCATGCGTTTGACACCACACTGCACTGCCTGCCTTGCCAACTGCAAGGTACCCTCAGTATTGGCCTGACGAAATTCAAACAATGGGTCAACCGCATTCTCATTCATCACATGCACACGCGCAGCAAGATGTACCACCGAGGTACAGCCTTGCAACGACTCCCGCCATTCAGTGTGCGGGCCCAGTGCTTGAACTTGAAAGGTATTGGGTTCACTCGATGGTGCCCTGCTGGTTTTAATCACCACAGCCCCCAGATTCTCGAGTTGGCTGCAAACACGCTGGCCAACAAAGCCAGTCGCACCGGTTACCAGGATACGCTGACCATTCACTTGGACCACACAGTGCGATTGATGTAGTCGGTGTAGCTAAGCACTACTCGCAGTACCTGGCGGGCCACATGGGGGTTCTCGTAGTCTTTTACCACGGGAGCCACACTCGGTTGCACAGCTTTCTGTTCAATCACAACTCGAACAGCATCCAGTACACGGGCTTTTTTCAGCCCTGACATGATGAGAATGCCTTCATCCATTCCCTCGGGCCGCTCGTGTGCATTGCGAATGGTGATAGCCTTCAATCCAAGCAATGAGGTTTCTTCAGTGATGGTGCCGCTGTCAGAAATCACGCAGGAGGCGCCCATTTGCAAGCGAATATAATCAGTGAACCCAAATGGCTTCAGGAACTGAATCAGGGGATTCATGCTGCTTAGATCAAGTTCTGCCAAACGTTTTTGAGTGCGCGGGTGGGTGGAAACGATTACGGGGTACTTGTATTGCTCAGCCATGGCATTCAAGGTTTCTAGCAAATCAGCCACATTCTCTGGGCTGTCTACGTTTTCCTCGCGGTGTGCGCTCACGATGAAAAACTTGCCCTCTTCCAGCTTCATGGTTTGAAGCACTTTGCTTTGCTGAATTTTGGGCATGTAATAATTCAGCACTTCACGCATGTGCGAGCCGGTTTTGATGATTGTTTCAGGGCGAATACCTTCAGCGATCAAATAACGACGGGCATGCTCGGTTAATACCATATTGATGTCGCTAAGGTGGTCCAGCACCTTGCGGTTCAATTCTTCGGGCACACGTTGATCAAAACAACGATTGCCCGCCTCCATGTGAAACACGGGAACCTTGCGGCGTTTGGCAGAAATTACAGCCAAACACGAGTTGGTATCGCCGTACAGCATCAGCGCATCAGGCTTGATCTGTTCAAGAACTGCATCCGATTTTTCAATTACGCGAGCAATCGTTTGTGCTGCATTTTCACCCACAGCTTCCAGAAAAAAATCAGGTTTTCGAATACCCAGATCATCAAAAAAAACCTGATTCAATTCATAGTCGTAGTTTTGACCGGTATGCACGAGGGTGTGTTCTGTGTGCGTGTCCAGCTCCGCAATTACGCGGCTCATCTTGATGAGTTCAGGCCGGGTACCAACTAGGGTCATGACCTTAAGCATTCAGAAACTCCTGCACATAGTCGAGCTTTTTGAGTACATCCTTTACTCCCTGTACATCCAGGCGATGTGTGTTGTGAGATGTGTAGTCATCGAATTCGGAAATACGCTGCTCGCCTTCTACAAAATACTTTTTGTAGTTCAGATCGCGATTGTCTGCTGGGATGCGGAAATATCTGCCCATGTCTTCAGCTTTGGCCATTTCTTCGCGCGACACCAAGGACTCGTAAAGTTTTTCACCATGCCGGGTACCGATGACTTTAACTGGGTTGTTTTTGTTGAGAAGTTCTTTCAATGCTTGGGCAAGGTCCGCCACAGTAGATGCTGGTGCTTTTTGAATAAAAATATCGCCTTGCTGACCATGTTCAAACGCATGCAAAACCAGATCAACCGACTCTTCAAGTGACATCAAAAAACGGGTCATGCTAGGGTCGGTAACTGTGATTTCCTGACCATCCAGCAACTGCTGGATGAATAAGGGAATGACCGAGCCGCGACTGGCCATGACGTTGCCATATCGGGTGGCACACACCACAGTACCTCCCTCGGGAATGTTGCGGGACTTCGCAACCATGAGCTTTTCCGCCATGGCCTTTGAAATACCCATGGCATTGATTGGATACACCGCTTTGTCGGTACTTAAAACCACCACGCGACTAACACCCTTTGCAATGGCTGCGTTCAGCATGTTCTCAGTTCCCAACACGTTGGTGCGCACGGCTTCCATTGGGTAAAACTCGCAGGAAGGCACCTGCTTCAATGCGGCAGCATGGAATACGTAATCAACGCCAGTCATGGCTTGCGCAAGACTGTCAAAATCACGAACATCACCGATGTAGAACTTGACCTTGTCACAGCCCAAGGCAATGCGCATGTCTTCCTGCTTTTTTTCATCGCGACTGAAGATGCGGATTTCTTTCACTTCAGTTTCGATAAAACGCTTCAGCACGGTGTGGCCAAACGACCCTGTACCACCGGTGATCATGAGTACTTTTCCGTCGAACATGGGGACTCGTCAGTATTTATTGAATTCGGGATTGGCGCATTTTATGAATCAAATCAGGCCATTTAGGGGCAGTATACCCGCTTGCCTGCTCGAAGCGCGCAGCGCAAAGTGATCGATCAATGACCAAGCCGCTGTCGGGGTTGATTGTGGTTTGTACGCCATACTCTTTGGCCACCAGTTGCAGCAGACTCAGCTTGGAAATGGGTTCAGCGGCCACATGATACAGACCATACAACTGAGGCTTTGGCAGAACATATTCAATGATGATTCTGGCCAGTTCATAGGTGGGCACACCGGAGAATATTGCTTTGGAAAAACCTTTCACGCTGCCTTGCTGCGCCAGAAACCATTCAAGCAGAGCGAAGCTGGTGCCCAATTCATGTCCAATAATCGAGGTTCGCAGGGTAATTGCGCTTGGGCTGTCGTTAAGCTCGCCGATGTACTTTGACCGACCATAAAGATCCTCGGCATCAGAAGGATCACTTTCAAGGTAATTGCCCTTCTTGCCATTGAACACGCAATCGGTACTGATATGTACCAGGCGCGCACCACCCAAGATACACAGGCGCAATAAACGATGCGGTAGCATGGCATTAATTGGCAAAACGATTAGCGGGTCGTTGGCTTGCTCGAGTTGCTTGATCAGCCCCACGCAGTTGATGACCACATCGGGCTTAACCTTTGCAAAAGTATTGACCAACGTGTCCTGATCCAGGACATCCACCCCGGTGAGAATGCCTGCCGAGGGCAGGGCAGCAAGCTTTCGGTGACAACTAAGGCTACGTTGACTGCCCCACACCTGAAATTGTTTGCTTTCACACAGCGCCTTAAACACTGCACTACCCAACATGCCTGTAATACCCAACACCAGAATTTTCATCTTTTACCCTTTCCCATAGCACTGAGCGTTTCAGCCAAGTGACGGGCTTGGCTTTCAGTTTCAAAATACTCAAGGAAATACGACTTCCCCTGGCGGCCCAGTGTGTCGCGTTCGTCACTCGGCATCTGCTTAATCTTCAAAATATTTGCTGCCAGCGCCGCACTGTCTCCGGCGGGCGACGCCAGACCAGCTTTGGCCTCAAGCACGACCTGCGCACCTTCGCCATTCAAACTGGCTAATACCGGTTTCCCCGCAGCCAAATAAGCCTGAATTTTACTAGGTATCGTTAGTTCAAAAATAGGGTCGTCCTCCAAGGAGACGAGTAAAGCACCCGCCCTACTGAAAATGGAAGGCATGGTTTGCATTTGAAACCGGCCAGGTAACTCAAGGTTGTCAAGGCCCCTTTCCCGTTTTTGCTGGGCGAGCCATTCGCTTTTACTGCCACTTCCAACAAGTATGATTGAGATATCGCGGTGATCTTTCAACAATTCAGCTGCATCAATGACACAATCCAGTGCTTGAACCTGCCCAAGGTTTCCGGCAAAAACTACACAGAATCTGTTTTCCAGGGTGGCGAGCAACGGTGCAGGCGCGTCCACAAGCGCGCCTGTACTTTGCTCGGGAAAAGAATTGGGCTGATACCGGATCTTGCTGCGGTTTGCATATTCATTCAACGGTGCAATGAATGCTTTCGACTGGGCCAGCAGCAGGTCGCAACCTTTGTAGATCCAATACACCATGTAACCCACAGCTGTGAGTGCCTTCTTATTACGTATAAAACCTGTGGCATGCAAACTTTCAGGCCACAAATCCTGAACCCACAAAGCCAGTGGCGTACGTTTAATCCACTTCAATAGGATTGCTGGAATAGCTTGCGTGATGGGTGAAGGTGCGTACACCAATATTGCATCGAACTTCAAACCACGCAAAGCCCAAGGCAAACAAAACATGCCCGCAAACACAAAAACCAGGTAGTTCAAGATTAGATTTTTGGCACCACCGTGTTTACGCGGCCATGTGGGAACTCGTACTATTAGCGTTTGTTCGTCAAACAGTTCTCGCTGAACACCGTTGGCCCTGTAGCCTGGGAAAATATTACCGTCGGGATAATTGGGTTTACCTGTAGCAACCACCACTTGATGGCCCTGTTTAACCAAGGCCTTGACCACATCGTTGATCATGAAACTTTCAGGCCAAAAATACTGGGTGACTATCAGTATTCTCATTGCTTGTCCTGCTGCAAAACGTGGGCCAGAAATGCCTTGGCATCAACAGCATTAGTTTTGGTCACTGGGATTTTCAGATGCCGTAAAACAGCCCTGGCAATCGACGTAGGTGAATTTGGATCGAAAGTCTGGGCGGGATCAATTACGTCACGAACATAGTCTAGTTCCGGTGCCAGAATTTGCAAACCTACTTGAGTTGCCTCCAACAAAGGCAGACCAAAAGACTCCAGTTTTGAGGGGAATATCAAGGCACTTGAGTTGCGATAGAGGTTTTGCACATCGCCATACTTCAAAGTACCGAAATTGGTAATCCTTAAACCGTGCAATATCGATTTCTGCTCAATCAACTGGACCACATGCGCTGCGCTATCTTCGTTCACGGTAAGGGCAAGACTTGGTCGAATACCCTGTTCTGCCAAAAGCACCCAAGCATCGAGAAGCGCTGCATGATTCTTGTGGGGCTCGGCCGAAGACACGTATACGAAATCAAATTCTTTGTTATGAAAACTCTCGGCAGTGATTATGCTTGGCTCACCATTAGCCGCAAGAAAAGGTAAAACCGTGGCTTTAAAACCGAGGCTAGACTGTAATTCACGCTGCATAGTTGCAGATTGAACAATGATTCGATAGTTCGACCGCATACGGGTGCGGAACCACCAACGCTCCAACCATAAACGCAACTTGGTACCTAGTGCGAATCGGGAAAAATCGTGAGTGCCAAACATGTACCGGTTTTGAAGAAAAACAGTCACCTTGGCGCGTGATTTAAACAAAGGGGGCAAATTACCAAAGCACAACACAATATCATCAGCTTTCGCGTTCTTTGACAGAAAAATTTCAGCGCAAAGTCGATCAAACAGTGTTGGCTTGATCGAATGAGTTGCAGGATGCAAAACAGCATCACTTTTATTCATGCGTTCGTCCAACACGCAACAAGCAGTTTTATCAACTTGCCCCAGAAGAGCGCTCAGCAAGGTTCGACCGCCCCCTTGATGCACATTGGGTGCATGAATAAACAAGGTCATTTTGCACTACCCAGATACGCTGAATATAAAATCAAAAAACCCACACTTTCAGCAAAATCAAAGTGGAATGAGTTCAGCATATTTCCAACCAGATAGAACATCATCAAGGGTAGAACGTAAGTACTCGACCACGTATTTTGACTACTTCGATAAACCGCGACACCGAAGAACCAAATGTACAAAGCAAGCGCAACCAAACCACCCTGCAACACCAACATTAGAAACTGGTTGTGAGGGTTGTAAAAAGGCGGCCAACCTGCCGCCGAGGTAAATGGTTGAACAGCAGCCTGAATTCCACCCAACCCGTAACCGAATAGAGGAGCGTTGATGAAAGCAGACCAACTAGCGGTCAAGTACATAACGCGTTCTCCAATACTGGTTTCTTGCTGAGGTTTATCCTGAAGCACTTGTAGAACTTCCAACCAAGTGGTGGAAAATCGGTCATGTACATTGTCGACTAAAAAATACGCTGAAACCAATAAAGCGACAAACGCAACACCAGCAATTACAAAACCTTTCAACCCTAGTTTTTGATAACCAAAATACAAAGGGACGACCATGAAAACGAGCCAGCCTGTACGCCCATCGATCATGCCAAACAAATTAACCAGCGCGAGTAAAGTTAGCAAAGCGAAGATTAGTTTGGGAAGCGGTTTTTCCGAGTGTAAGAAAGACAAGATCCACAGATAAATTGCGACAACCAAAAAAAAGTTATGTGTGATGTGCGATTTGAATACTGTTGGATTACTTGGAATGGCATACATGTCGGTTGCTTTGGCGCCGAAATACGACGGATCAACCCCGAACCACACGGCGTACGACAAAGCCAGTACTACACCCATTCCAGCCAAGAATCCTTTACCCACTAGATGCCTGTTTTCTGGATTGATCAGGATACTGGCTAGAAACGGAATTAGAAAGAGTCGACCGTACTTGCTAATGAATTCTGAATAGCTGGATTCATCATTACCGGGATGAAAAAACGTGAGTGCCAGATACCCGAGAAGCAGCCAAAGGGGAATTAACTCTGCTCGAGTGAAAAACCGACCAATAGTTTGACGACATTCAGAATTAATTAACGAAAATAGAATTGCAATAGCCAAAAGCAAATTCACCGGCGCCGGCTTAATCGGCAAAAAAAACGCCACCCCTGCCAGAAACCAGGCTGGGTTGATTCGCTGAAACCAATTCAAGCAATTACCCCTGAAGATAGGAAGAATTGCTCGATTTTACAGCTTGGCCAGCCAAAAAAACTGCAAGTACTCCACTCGGCGACTTTCATCACTCAAGGTATCGAACCCAAACTTGACCCCGCCATGTTTGAAGTACGCCGCAAAATCGAATGCCTCGAAGTGCGTTTCATAGCCCACAGTGATACCTTCGAGCCAAGGGAAAGGTTGCTGCCAGCCCGCGCTCAAGCGGGGTAAAACCAAGCCGTTGATATGTTTGACATCAAAACCGAGTTGGTGAACATGTGCTGCGCCTGTGGAGTAAAGCCCACCGACGTGGGTTTTGACAGGCAAGCTGAAGGTGTAGTTTTCTCGACTATTTCGACCCTGAATGGCTGAGTTGTAGTTGAGGAAACCGTCAGAATCGAATTGGTTGACATTGCTGTTGATGGTTTGAACAGTAGTGGGTGCACTGTCAATTTCGTTGCTGTTAAACAGGTTCTGAACGTTGGCAAACATCAGGGTATTGGGCTTTGCCTGCCATTGCACAGCCAAGTCCAAGGCGTACCCAAGGCCACTTGGGCCAGGACCGGCGGGAAACTGAAAATCGGCTTCCGTGTCGCGCTCTACAGTATTGACATTGATGTCGTAGCTGCCATCTGCGCGAGCAGCAGCGAAGCCCTTGGCCTGTATTTCACGGTAACGGTCGATGTTGTACACCCGAAATGCAGGTGATATTTCAACACCCGGCAACGTCAAGGTTTTGGCGAAACTTAAACCGGTGTGTTCAATTCCATAGCCATCAAAATCAACCGCGTAAGCGCGATTGGTGTTGGGTGGTACACGTGCATTAATGTCGGCGTAAAGCTGACCGGTTTCTCGGCCTGCATTGATAAAAATTTCCTGCCGCTTGTAGGCTTGCAAGGTAAAGCCATTTCGACAGGCTTGCAGGTATGCAGCATTCTCGGCCAAGCCATATACCTGGCTGTGCCTGGGGCTGTACCCGGTGAATTGATCGTCAAACTGATCAATTGATGTTGCGTTGTTGGCCTGATAGGTTTGACCACCGAATTCGAGCACGTACTGCCCTGAATCGCTTGCGCTTGCCATGCCTGAAATAAAAAAGGCCGCCGCCACAGCGGCGACCTTGAGACCAAATTTAGAATTGTTCAAACGTACCATCCACGTAATTGACCCGGGCATCGGCCACATTGTAGCGTGCCGCCAGTCGACCATCTCGCAACACATCTACGGTTTGCGCAGAGTCAGGATTGAAAGGCCCAACTGTAACCATGCTGGTGGGTGAGTTGATGGTAATGGACTCCATACCCTGTTCATTTCGCGATGCGTTCAGGATTACGGTAGTGCCGTTTTGCTGATAAGTGAATGCCAGTGAACCTGCGTCAACACCATCCAAGGTGTCGTTCAACACCGCGTTATTAACCTGAAGCTCTACGACAAGCTCGGGGCGATTGGGCAAACGGAGCGTACCGTCGAACAAAACCGAGGTGGTGGCGGGCATTGTTTCTGTGGCTGGGGTGCCACTGAGGGTTACGGCACCTTCAAACAAGGTATTTGTAGCACTACCCTCTTTCAAATCAACCGCACCCGTAAATTCAATAACACCTTCATCGCTGTCGGCGGAAAAGCTGCCGCGCAGTGCCCCCAATTGAGTCTCAATTCGGCCCTGTGCTGCAATTGAACCCGTCGACTCTTGGGTTTCGGGATCTTCGGTGCCACTTACAGTGAAGCTGCTTAACGCAGTGGTAATTGTTTGATCACCAGAGGTGGTGGTGAATGAGCCACTGCCGACCAAGGTCACACTGTTCTCATCAGGGAACGAGGCAGTAAAGTCGATAT
Source organism: Gammaproteobacteria bacterium (assembly GCA_018812945.1). Classification (GTDB taxonomy): domain Bacteria; phylum Pseudomonadota; class Gammaproteobacteria; order Burkholderiales; family Burkholderiaceae_B; genus Limnobacter. The sequence continues at coordinate 63,143 of JAHJCM010000007.1, forward strand.
CGACGTTTGTTGTGTCTGCAAGTTCAACCGCAGTGGGGTTTGCAGGGTTGCTGAAATCAAACTCGATTGGAGGTGCAACCATGCCACTGAAAGACCCTGTCATACTTGTGGTGTTACCCAGGCTGTCAAAAGTTTTGTTGCCACTCGCCGTGGCAACGCCAGCGCCTGCAACACCGCCGATCACGCGACTGTTTCCTTCAAGGCTCAAGCAACGATCAACTGAATTGTCTTGGCTGAAATCTACATCACAAAAGCGGGAATCGCTTTCCACATTGAAGGTATTTACCTGACCGGAAATTGGTGTCATCAAGACGTAGTTTCGTAACTCAAGGAAACCGTTCCCCTGTGGTCGACTTGCGCCGTCACCAAATACGGTACAACCCACGAATCTCGCATTGTTTGCACCCGAGGAATTTGCCAGTACAACACCTGTGACCGGTTGATCGGGCTCGCGTGTAACAGAGGACAGAACCAGACAGGCGGCAGAACCAGCAGAGAAAAACACTGGCCTTGGTTCTTGTAAATTGTTGTTTGCGACAAACTGATGGGTCGCCCAAAGCTCAATTCCCAAAGCGGTGGCCTCGGTAATGTCAAACGGGCCTGGCTCAAGCCCTGTGGCCTGGTTGGTCAAGCTGTCAGCAAAGTTTGCAAGCTGCGTTTCCAGCGGGCCGTTCAGTTCATCGTTATCCAGCGCGGCCGCATTGGACCGAAGATTGTTGAACAGGGTTTTAACCGCCGCCACGTCGGTTTCATTGAAACCCTGTTCAGGTGTAGCAACTGCCGTTGTCTGTGGCTGCTCCGGATTCATTTCCGCCGTGCGGATTTCGTCAGTGGCAGGGTCGGTTGCGGGGTCGACCATTTCGCCGGTCTGGTTAACTTCCATATCGCCAGAGACTGCTGTAATGGCCGCGGTAAAGCCTTGAATTTTTGAACCGTCGATCGACACGGTTGCTTGGTTATTGGCAATGCTTGAACCAGCGTAGGCCATGGCCAGATTATTGGCTGCACAAATTTGTTTCGCTGCAGGTGTTGTGCCTTCAGAGCAGTCTGCGTCGGCAATGCCTTGGCTGAGTTGCGCCAAAGCAGCCAGCAAGATAGCCTGTTTTTTTGCTTCTGGACTTGCACCAGCACTGGCAGGATCGCGAGGATTAACAGGCTGGGTTACCACAGGGTTAAAACCCAGGGTGGTTGTGATGGCGACTTGTGCCTGTTGAACAAGCAAAGGGGTGGCATTGCCGCTGCCCCGGGAACGCTCCACTAGCTCGGCAACAATGGTGGTGAAGGGTGTAGCGTTGATGCTGACCGGTTGCCCCGCGTTGACATTGCCCACCGACTTGATCAAAGCGCCAGACAATCCAGTTGCTGGATCTGAGCTACCTGTGGCTTCGTTCAGAATGGTGGTCATGCCATCAGCCGAGATTTCAACAAACACCGGGCCGGCATAATTTGCATTGCTCAAGGTGGCTGTGTAACTGCCGTTTGCACTGGTGCGAACTGGACTTGATGTGGTGCCAAGAGGGTTACCAGCACCATCAAACAAGGTAACAATACCGTTTTGAATAATACCCTTGGCTGCGGCACCACTGACTGTTCCACCACCACTGCCACCCGAGGAGGCGCTGCTGTCGCCACCACCTCCTCCGCACGATGCCACACCAATACAAATAGAAACTGCGATCGCCAGTTTTGTTAGTTTGTTGAATTGACTCATCTCTCGACCTTTTAATTATTTGTTTAACGAAATAATAATTACTCGGTCAATATTGAATGCGAGCCTCAATTCACACAATCGTCACTTTTGCGATAAGCGATTTTTCTACGCGTTTTGGAGGATACTCAAATGCGGGGGTTATACCCACCCCCACCGTTGCCAGTGCATTTTCAAAAATGCATAAGTAACCGGCGCGGTAATTAGGCCAGGCAGGCCGAAAGCCACTTCGCCCAGAATGATGGCGATGAGCATTTCAGGCACGCTCGCCCGCACGTTGCGGCCAATGATGTAGCCATTCACAAAGTATTCAAGCTTGTGAATGATGAACAGGTAAAGCACAGACCCCATGGCCACAAACACGCCGTATCGAATGGTAAGCACAAGAATAAGGGTGTTGGCCATGATGTTGCCGGCCGCAGGAATGAGGCTGGCCACGGCGGTGAACATGAGCAGCAGTTCACGGAAAGGGAGCACCACATCAAACGCGGGCAAAATGCCGTAGATAAACACGGCCGTGCAGAAGGTGTTCCAGATGCTGACGTACACCTGCGCGCCCATGAGCAAGGTGAAACAGCGCACGTACTTTTCAAGCGTTTGCAGCCAGGCGTCGGCCAAAGGTTTGGCTGGACCACCCGCCACTGTGGCTGGCACCATGAGTGCTGCGGAAACACCCAGAATAAGGGCAAACACAAATTGCAGGAAAATGAAGAAACTGGCGCCGCCGAAGCTGCGGATGTAGCCCACGAAGTCGCTGTCGTCTTTGCTGATCATGCGAAACAATTCGCTGGGTTTGCCTGGTATGTGTTCTTTAATCGCCTGAGGCAGGCTGGCGGTGACTGAATTCAGGTTGCGCAGGGCCTCGTCAACCAGCTGTGGGCCCTGCTGGGTCATGGTGGCCAGTACAAAGCGTATCCCACTGTTCAAGCCGATTCCCAACAACACCACGGCCGCAGCCACCACTGCAGTGGTTAAAAAGGTGGGCAACCAGCCAAACAGGCCGCGCATGAAGCGGCCCTTGAATTTGTTGATGTGGGGTTGAAGCAGGAGCACAAAACCGCGGCGAGTAAAGCGGGTAAGGGCAAAAATAGCGAGGCCAGCAATAAGGCCCACCCCGATTTTCAGGCTCAACATGCTGACCCAAATGGCCAAAATGCCGACTACGGACGCATATTCCCAACGAAGGGTGGTGTGTTCTTGATGCTGCGGTACTGGGCTGGGCATTTGGATTCTTGGCTGATTGTTGGTTGGGGTATGACCAAGTGATTCCCGATTCTATCCCAACTTTTTCAGGCAACCCCAGCCCTTTGCCGCCAAAGCCCCAATAGCATCAACATCGCCAACAAGCCTGGCAGCCCCAATGCTCCGCCGCCGCCACCCCCACCCGAGCTTGCGGCCACCGGTGTGGTGGTCGGCGAGGGGGTGGAAGTGCCTGATCCGCCAGTGCTGGTGCCGCTGCCCCCGGTGCTGCTGGGGGTAAAGGTGCGTTCGTTCACTGCGGTGTTGGCCAAACGAACCACGCTGGTATTGCTGCGATTGGTGCTGGTGTCGGTGACTGTGAGCGCGAATTCAGCAATGTTGCCGGCCATGCCCGACTGCACCTGCAAGGCGCTGGTGCTGGTGCCAGCCAAAACCACCGGGTTGCCAAACACCTGCTGCCAGCTGAAGGTGAGGTTGGCATTGCCACCAGTGCTGTTGGTAGACAAAGCCGCATCCAGCACAAATGGGCCATTGCCGGCCACCACAGCCGATTGCTGGATATTGGCCACTGGCAAGGGGTTGCTCAATGCCCGGGCAGCCTGAACCGCACCGAGCACATTGAGCAAACCCGCCCCACAACTTGTGGGCGTGCAGTCCAAACGCCCAAACAAACCCGTTGAATTACTGGCGTTGGCCGGATAAGGCCGGGCGCTATTGCGCAACAAGGTGTCAATTTGACTGGGGGTAAGGCTGGGGCGCACCGCCTTGAGCAGTGAAATGGCACCCGCCACCATGGGAGCCGAGAAGCTGGTGCCTGCGAACAAAAAGGCCGTGCTGCCATTGGCATTGGGGGTAGACCCCCCGGTGTTGCTGGCGCCGACGTACAAGCCGTTTGAGTTGCCCGGTGCATGCAGGGTGAGGAAGTTGCTGCTACCACCTTTGGCAGAGTAGTTTGCCAGCTGACCATCTTGCTCGGCTGCCCCGGCAGCAATGGTGCCGGCACAGTTGGCTGGGTATTGCACGGCCCCGCCGGAATTGTTGCCTGCGGATACCACCACGGCAACATTGCGCGCCCTTGCATCGGCAATGGCCAAGGCCACCATGTCGTTTGCAGCGCAACCACCGCCAAACAGAGGTGTGTCAGTGGCGAAACTGAGGTTGATTACATTGGCTGGGTTGGGATTCACGCCAATGGTGGGGTCCACACGCCCCGAGCCGGTGGCCCAATAAAAGGCATCCACAATGTCGGAACTGGTGGCAATGCCGCACCGGCCAGAAACGCGCACGGGTAGCACCTTGGCATTCCAGTCCATACCTGCAAGAAATTGCCCATTGTTGGACTGTGCTGCCGCCACCGAGGCCACCGTGGTGCCATGCCAGGAACTGGTGGTTGAGCCGTCGGGGCAATTAAATCCGGGGGGCGGTGCATCGCCAGGGTCGGATGGATCAGGGTCACGACCGTCGCCATCGTTGGAGCCCGAGTCAACGACTATGCCACTTTCTCGTGTACCGGTGGGTGGGGTCACGTTGCTGACAAAGTCGTAGCCAGGTAACAAGCGCCCTTTCAATTCAGTATTTTCAAACAACACGCCAGAATCGAGCACTGCGATCACCACGTTGCTGCTGCCACGGGTTTGCTCCCACACGTCCTGCATGCGCAGCGAGGCATAGGCACCCGCGTGCATGTAGCTGGCTTGATTTACTGCATAGGCGCCATCGTTCGGGGCCGGTACTGCGGTACGTTGCAACTGAATATCGGGGCTGGCAAAGCGCACACCCGGCAAAGCCTGAAGTGCCGCGCGAATCGCCTGGGGTGTTTGCAAACTGCCCAACACAGGCAGGCTTTGCATTTCAACCAGGTAGCTGTTGGGCTGCAACAGGGGGCGAACCATGTTGACAGGAACCCCAAGGGTGTTTTGCAAAGCTTGCAACATACCAGCGGGTGCGTTGCCCTGAGATTCATCGCCCATGTTGATCACCCAACGCATGGGAGTGGGCGTGGCTGTGGTGGTGGCTGGGGTTGTTACCGGGTTTGCATGCACATTCGCCAATTGCACCAAACCCACCATGCACATCAGCGATGTGGAAACCTTCACATACAACTTCACATCTGTCCCCTGGTTTTTGATAGCCTGCTCAACTTTCTGTTCTTACCCTTGAAGCTTCAGAACGGATTCACCCCACAGTGCGTGCACACTGCGGGGTGATTGGGTACTAGTTCGTAACTACTGCCTGTTGGTTGACCGCTTACTGACCGATCAAGCCGCCGTCAATACGTGTTAACACAATGGTGGCTGAACGTGGGCGGTTGCCTGCGTTTGGCATTTCGCCAGCCGCTGGGTTACCAAAGCCGCCGCCGGTGAGCGGGTAAGGCCAGGAGCTGGTAGGCGCTGCATTGGAGCCGTCTTCACCTGGGTGCTGAATGTTGATGAACAGGGCTTTGCCATCTGGGCTTTCGGTCAAACCTGTAATTTCCGATTCGACAGGACCCACCAACAAGCGGCGCAGTGTACCCAGAGCGCCTACTTTGGTACGCACTACACCGGCACCGCCCGCTGTGTTGTCCACATCCACTTCAGTGCCGTCGCCTACTTCACCGGGCACAGCGGCCACCAACATGCAGTTGGTGGTGTCTGTGAATGCGCCATCGTCAGTTTGAATGTACAACACACCTGTTTTTTCAGAGAACCACAAGCCATCCGGGCTGGACAGCACATTCTCGGCTGTAAGGCCGGAGAGGTTCACGTTCGGGTTGTTGATGTCATCATCTTCAGCACCGAACAGATAGATGTCCCACGAGAACCCAACGGCAGCTGGTTCACTGCCGTCCTCGCGCCAGCGAATGACGTGGCCGTTCACGTTACCTTGTGAGCCGGCATCGCCGATGCCGTTATTGTCGGTGTCATTGTCAAAGTAAACACGTGGGTTGGCGGGGTCCGCCACGCGGCGGCTGGTGTTGTTGGTCAGGGTCATGTACACCTCGCCGTTGCGTGGATTCACGCCACCCCACTCTGGGCGATCCATTGGCGTACCACCTGCAATGTCAGCCAACAATCGTGTGTTCCAGAACTTTTCGTTGGAATCGGTCACCGTGTAGGTAATCGCAGCGGTACTCAGAGAGCCTGAACCGCGCACAGCAGTGATTGTTGTGCCGTCAGCCACACTGGCCAGGTCGATCCAGTCGCCAGTGAAGTCAGCATCAAATTTGGCCACATACAACTTGCCGGAATCCAGATATTTGTCGCCAGCCTGCAGGCCGCCCATCATGTCGGCCGGGTCCCAGTTCTGAGTCGATACAAACTTATAAATGTATTCGTAGCGAGAATCGCAGCCCATGTAAAACACCACTGGCTTGCCGGCTTCTACCGGGCCTACCCATGCGCCTTCGTGTGCAAATCGGCCCATGGCAGTACGCTTTTTGGGTGTGCTGTTGGGGCGGAACGGGTCAATTTCCACGTTCCAGCCATAGGTGTTCGCAGCGTTGCGGTAATCATCGGCCGCAGTCGCGCCTACAATACCTACGTTCCAGCGGCTGAACGGCTCGCCCACCTGGCCCACTTCGCTGGCTGTGTTCCAGCCTTCACGACCATTGCCAGAAGTACGCACACCATACCGACGCATTGAAGCTTGCTCATTGCTGCTACGGCCAGCGTTGTTGCTGTTACCAAAGTAGCCAGCCCAGTTTTCTTCGCAGGCCAAGTAAGTGCCCCATGGGGTATAACCACTCGCGCAGTTGTTGATGGTGCCGCGTGTACGTGTGCCATTTGGCGAGTACTTGGTGACCATGAATGGGTTGCCGCGCAGCGGGCCGCTGATTTCCATGTCGGTCAATGTGTGAATGCGGCGGTTGAACAGGCTGTTCTGAACCACGCTGTACTGGCCATTGCTGCCACGGCGTACTTCCACTACCGACACACCGTGAATGTACATTTCTTTCAATGCTTCGTTGGCATCGCGAACACCTGCCACGCTGGTGGGGCCATTCACGTGCAAATATTCAGGAGTAATCGCCTCATGGTTGACCACCAACAGGCCACGATCGCTGACTTCGGGGTCCCAGGCATTATCGGCACCAAGACCAAAGAAGTACATGCCGTCGTGGTGATCACCGGAGCGGAACTGGAATTCGGATGGATTGTTTGCGGCGTCAGTGCCATCATTCATGTAATCAGAAACACCCGCAGCGATGGGATCACCCAGTTTGTAAAGAACCTGGAACCGATAACCCTCCGCAACTTGCACCGAGTCAGTCAGACTCAATGGTGTGGAACTGAAACCCACCGCATTCAGTTGAGTACTGCCAGACACGCTGGCGACCGCGCCATCACCACCACCACAGCCTGCCAAGCCAAGAAAGCCCAAGGCAGCAACGCCCACAGAGCCTTTCAGAATGTTTCGACGGGAAGGGTTTTCCAGGTGCTGGTTAATGATTTGCTGGAATGTGGGGCTGGAAATAATATCCAGTTCTTTTTTGGTTAGTGATGACATCTCGACCTCCGTTTAAGACCTCCGGATTGTCTGGTCACCGCATTACAGGAGTGTGAGTATTTTTTTAAAGAAATATTTCAGCCTCAACAGGTGTTGAACAAAGCTGGATGGGGGTTTCAGGGTAATCCCGAATTACAACTTGTTTACCTGAATACTTCGTGGCAAACTTAAACGCCAAGCGATTGATTCCATTGGAGGTAGTTAGCAAATGCCGAATCAAGTCAACGACGTTCCCAGGCGTAAACAAACCTTGGACAAAGAAAGCAGTTTCAGGCAAAAAATTTGGAAGCTATGGTTGGTTTTTTTTGCAGCGGCCTTGGCAACATTGTTTACCACCAGCCTGACCCATGCAGGCGAAACCGAAGACAAACAGCAAACAAGGGCCGTGATTGAAGCCCAACTCGAAGCCTTTAAACAAGGCGACAGCGCAAAAGCCTTTTCCTACGCAACCCCCAATATTCAAACCATGTTTGGCGATGCCGACACCTTTATGCAAATGGTGCGCGACGGCTATGACGTGGTGTACCGCCCCGCCTCGGTTCGCTTTGTGAAGTTTGAGACCGATGGAATGAATGCACTACACGCGGTGCAGATGATTGACCGCCAGAAAACGCTTTGGAACGTATACTACGTGTTGCAGAAGCGCCCGGACGGCACCTGGAGAATTTCCAGCTGTGAGACCGAAAAAGCGGAAACCGACCTGATTTGACATGACCACTGAAGCAGCAACACCCACTTGTAACATTGCCCTGACCGACGCGGCCCAAGAGCGAATTCTGGATTTGCGGGACAATATGCACAAACCGGCGATGATCCGCCTGTATGTGCAAGGTGGTGGTTGTTCCGGCTTTGAATACAAAATCGACCTTGCCAAGGAAACGGACGAGGACGATATTTTGGTGCAAATCAACCCCTACATTCACATTTATGTGGACCCCGTTAGTGCACCCTACCTGGAAGGCACCACCATCGACTATGAAGCCCACACCCTGGCTTCGCGTTTTGTATTCAACAATCCGCAGGCAAAGAGCACCTGCGGTTGTGGGTCGAGCTTTTCGGTGGAATAGTGAGTTGTTGTCGCGATTACGTCAGCGACATTTGATTTCTTCTTTGAACTCGTCGTACTTCGCTTCGCGTTTTACCTTACATTCACCGTCGCGATATTCCTCTTTCCAGGGAGCATCGGCCACTGGCGAAAAGCCATCTTCGCACTTCACTTCTTTTTTGTATTCATAGGGCTTGGATTCAATTTTGACCAGGCACGGGCCATCCCAATACTCCTGCTTGCTTCGTTCCCAATAGCCATAGTCGCTGCCACCCCAAGCCAAGGCAGGTGCGGTGAATGCAAATGCGGTCACGGTTGCGGTTAAGGCGATGAACGACTTCATGGGTTCTACCTCGAGGTGTTTGCGGGTGAGGTAGTAACGGGTGGGGCGACGGGGGAGTTGACGGGGTTATTGGTGGTAATTACATTGCGACATTGACGTGCATGTCCAATGAGGTTTTTATGAACAAATCAAAGGTACTCAAGAGAAGCGACACCCAAGCGGCGCGTCTGCCCAAAGCATTGGCTTTTCCTGCAGATCTTAAATTTGTCGACGTTACTGGAATGGGCCGGACTCGTATCATTTCACCGGCAGGTGAGTCTTGGGACAGTTGGTTCAACGGTCCTGGGGTGACCAATGACTTCATGTCGGATCGAGATCAGCCCGAACCACAAGAAAGAGAATCATTTTGATGTTGAAGTACATGCTCGACACCGACACCTGATTTACGCGATAAAAAACCAACCTGCTGAAGTTAAACGCGCTTGATCGAACCTAAAAAGCGCAATGGTCACTCAAATTGAAGCTACGACAATCGAATTGCCCTTCAATCACCATTACCGACCGAAATGAATATTCTGATCGCAATACTTTACGCTTTGGCAATGTGCATTGTCGCCAAGCAGGCTTCAAAACAGAATCGGAGTATTTTCCTCTGGGTAATGTTGAGTATCTTTGTTACGCCACTCGGCACAATGCCAATACTTGCCCTGCTCAATAGAAAGAACGCCACAACAATTACCAGACATGACGTCGACTCTTCAATTTCACCAATCGACCACAGACCGACAATGGCAATGCTGGAGGTGAATTGCATTGCATGCAGGATTCCAATTAAAAACTACAAATTAGATTGCGATCATTGTGGTACCAATCAAACTTTTTCGAAGAACCCTCACTGGGAATCAATCGCTTAAAGCGATTCAGGCAAGGCCAAATTCCATGGAATTGTTAACCAAGGGCTTGCCGGATCGGTTGCAAGACCTTTTACATCTTTCATAAGCAAGTTCAAGTTATCGACCGTGGTACTCGGTCTCCAAAATTCTTTGCCGACCATATAGCTTAAGCTGTAGTGATGCCAGCCCTCGAATTTCGGCTGCACGCGAATGGCAAATTTGTGTAGATATGCATAGGCCTCTTGCTCAGTCATGATCCCTACTAGGTAACTTGCCTTACATATCCAGAAAGCTCGAGCAGCATCAAAGCCCAGAACACCGCCTTCGCCCAGCGCATGCCTGTATTGCATTACGACACTCAGCCTGAGTCGTTCAGTGTCTCCTTCTGCAATTTCACAAGCCAACGCTTCTACTCGCACTGCCTTCATACAATCAATCAGATTTCGCGTTTCAATGTAGCTTGCCTGTTGGCCAGTGCCATACAGCCAGTCGAGTTGTGAATGGAGTTGATCTCGATTCACAATTTCCCAACTATCGGCCAAGGCTTGTCGATAAAAATCCTTGTCTTGCCGTGCAATTTCACGCGGCTCAAAGGTTTCATGTGACCATCCCTCCCGTTTCTGAAAAATCGCACCGAGTGCTAAACACCACCGCTTTACCAGTTCAATGTGTTGATCACTCATTTCGACACCCCCACCTTTGCTTGACCATCCAAGTCGTGAACAAGTAGCCCCCAATAATCAAGAACCTGCTGTGTCGCAATTTCGCGTGTAATCAATTTCTGAAATGTGGCTTGAACCAAATCGGCTTGACCCAAAGCAAGTGCCTGATCCATCACAGCGCAATAGCATGACAAATCATCTGGTCCAAGTTCAAGAGCCTTCTGAAATTGGTGTAAAGCATCCATTCGATTTCCCACACCTTCCAGACAACGACCCATGCGATGAAACAGGGTGGCATCAGCTTGCCCTTGTGCCAACAATGTGTGGCAAACCTCCAGCGATTCCTGGTAACGCCGTAGATCAAGCAATACGCTGCTTTTGCTCCAGAGCACGGGCACCAACGGATCCATTTGATTCAATAAACTGAGCGCCTTCTCTGGCTTTGATAAGGCGCGGTGGGCCTCAGCCAAACAAAATAGAAAAACTTTGTTGGTCGATTCTGTTTCGATCAGTGACGTTAATAGTTCCTGCATCTGCTCCCAGGCATCAAGGCGCAATAAAGCAAGGGCCAGTTTTTCGAGACCAACACTGCTTTTTGGCCTGCCAGCACCACTGGATTCTTTGACGGCCACGTCAAGAATTTTCAATGCGCCAGCAGAGTTTCCCCGAAAGACTTCAACCTCAGCACGCTCAATTAATAGCAAGACCGAATCATTTGCAGACTGTATTTGCTTTAAATGAATTAAATACCTTAAAAAACTGGCTTCGTAATCCCAAGGACACAATGAGATCACCCTGTCGTACAGCTCAACTGCAATATTTGTATTGCCAGCCAGATCGGCGGCTTTCGCAGCTATTTTCAATAGCTCTACATTCGGTATATTTGAACCGAACGCTGACAAACAATAATCGAGGGCCTCGGAATGACGCCCTGAAGAACACATTGCCTGAAGGTAAACCTGCTTGGCGTCAATTGAGTTCGGGAAGCATGATAGATAGTGCTCCGCATTTTTCTGTTGAAAATGCACTTGTCCTTGTCGTACATACAATTTCGAAAGCATCAGGAAAGCTTCTTCATCCCGAACACTCACTAACATTTCTCTCAATGACGAAGCCAATTCCATTGCATTGGTATGGCCGTTTCGGAGGTAACGATAGACTTCATCACGTCGATAAAAATACGTTTGTATTTGTTCGTAACTGTAATCCTCTGGAAATTTGACGCTATCTATTTCTGGAAGCCACTTTGCATTTTGAAGCCGGTAAAGGAAATACCTTATGGCCTCATTGCTAAAATAATCGCCAAGACGCTCAGCGTTGTTCTGCCAACCAAAGTACTCATCAAGTAGCTTCCAGACCTGAGCGGGCAGATAAGGATTGCGCAGAAAAAACTCAAACAACCCCAATGCCAATTGAGTAAATATTCTTCTATCAGTCACTTCGCGTTGTGAAGAAATCAATGTCTGCCAGCTTTCAAGCTGGATCCTCAGTTTGAAGTTCCGATAGACCTCGATCCAGTCATCTAAAGGGTTGGCTGCACTTTCCTGCATATTGAGCAGACCAGGATTTTCTAAACGGTGCTTAGCCTGCTCAAATGCATCACGAATTCGCTTGAAACCCTCAGGGTTTTCCTCGGGCTTGTTGGTCTTCAGTAACTCGAGATATGCCAATCGAACTTCGTTCAAATCTGCACTTGAATCTACCCCCAAAACTTCCCACCAGTTCATTCGATTCCTTCTGTATCCAGTTGTTCAAGAAGAGGTAACAAGGCTGCAGCGGCAACGCGAATTCTGCGCTCATCTTGAGAGTCCAGTGCATACTCATACTGACGTATCAAATATTCCAAATGCTCTCGCAGTTGACCCAGGGTCATTTGATAAACGCGCTCCGCGCGCATCAGTAAAATCTGATTGGCCAGTTTTTCACGAGGATGAGTTTTGAGTGCTTCTAAACGCTGGCGCGATTCGACGACTTCTTCCTCTGTCAACACACCCTGCTGAAGCAGAATTAACTTGGACTGGGTCAATCCAGTGCTTGAAACTTTTGCTACCACCTCTAACAGGCCATTGATGTCATAAGAAAACCGAACATCAACTGCTTGCTCTCCAGCAGGTTGCGCCTCGACTGCAACAAACAGTTCACCCAATAGAAGATTGTTCTCGACTCGCCGATGTTCACCTTGATAAACCTTCAGACACACCTCGGTTTGATTATCGATAACAGTAAAGAAGCGGCGCTCACGGCTGCACGGAACCACCACATTTCGGTCGATGATCGATGAAAAAAAGCCGGATTGAATATGGCCACCCCATCCCTTGGTAACAACCTCGACACCGAGACTGTGTGAGCACACATCCGTCAGAATCAAATCTTTAACTGACTCATCTTTTGCTTTCAGGGCGGCTTGAAGCGCTGCGCCCAAGGCAATTGCCTCATCTGGATTCGTATGCCTTAGCGGCTCACAACCACAATATTTACGGACCAGATCAACCACCGCCCGCGTTTGGGTAGCACCTCCCACCAACACAACTTCGTCGAGTTGGGTAGTCAGAATTCCAGCGTCACGAATCGCTTGCTTGAGCACCAATAGCATCTGCTGTAAATGCGATTCAAATATCGAAGTGAGTTTGTCAGCAGTTAAAACCAGCAGTCTTGAAACACCTTCGATTGAGGCATAAGTGCTGACAGAATCTTTGTGAAGCAAACTACGCTTTATGTATTCAGAATGGTGTCGCAGCTTCGCGAGCTCGGTACGATCAACTACGGATTGTGACAATCCATGCTCTTTCAGAAAGTAAGCTACGATTGCATCGGTCAAATCTTCACCACCAAGGCGATGATTTCCGGCTGTCGCAATAATTTCAATGACACTTTGATATTGATTGAGGATTGTAACGTCTAGAGTACCCCCACCCAGATCGAACACCAGAACAGTTTTGGTACGCGCAAGGTCTGCACTCGAGTGAAAAATTGCAGCTGCGGTGGGTTCGTTAATCAGGCGTTCAATTTTCAGACCAGCGATTTCACCTGCTTGTTTCGTGGCACGGCGTTGGCTTTCGTTGAAGTAAGCAGGCACGCTAATAACAGCCTCTACAATGTCGGTATTTAACCGCTCCTGCGCTTCGTCCTTTAAATGACGAAGCAGTAACGCTGAAATTTCTACCGCCGAGTAAGATTTTCCACCCAGATCAAAGCGTTTGTCGGTGCCCATGTGGCGCTTGAACAGGGCCACAGTTTCACCGGGATTCGTAACAAGGCGGTTACGCGCCGATTGACCAACAATTAGCTTGCCTTCATCGCATAAACCGACCACAGAAGGAGTCAGATTTTTGTCGAGAGAATTAGGCAGAATGCGCGGTCGCCCCTGATCCATTACCGCCACCAAGCTGTTGGTGGTGCCAAGGTCGATACCAATAATTGTTGAGTTCTTCACCGAACCGTACCTGCCGATTTTTGAGCTTTTATCCAAGGTAGGTGGTTGGTGGGATATCATTAGTTCGCATGAAATTACGAACGAACCAGCACAGATTCTCTGAAACCACTGAGCAACGTCGGCTTCGAAACCACTTATTTTTTACGTAGAAACATAAACTAGAAAATCAATATCATTTATACCAATACGAAAAGGCCCACACAATCGCTTCAAGACCAACAAAATCAAGGTCGGGAAAATCCCGGGCGACTTTAACTCGTGCAAGGTCAAGTGCCTTCAACCGTAACTCCGTATTTAGAAAATATTAGCTGCGAGTTTTCTTTGGGAACCTGACTGTGACCGAACCCCACGAAATCGCATATTGCATCGCCTAACATGCGAACTTACCTCCTAAGAATCACCTCTTCCGAACCTATTGACCTTGGAATCGCAGCGGGTTGTCCACTTCGGTCACGGCTACAAGGGCCAGTGCACCGTAGGTTTTAAACCGGGCAGACCACACCACCTCAGCCTTGCTGTTGGTGATTTCTCGGGGGGTTCCAATGTGGTCGGTGTGGTAGTGAAACACCTCACCGCTTTGAATCAGTGCAAGCGGTTTGAAGCTAAACGGTTCGAACAAAGTTATTTACAGGCTCTTTCGTACTTGAATCCGCCTCAACGCATAAAGTTCACTTTGAAAATTACATTTTTTCCGCCAATTACTTTGCAATCGACATCGATAACACTTGCCCCATAAAATTTCTCCCAAAAACCCGGATTCACTCCTTCCACATTTCCGTGCCTACCGTCTGTGTAAAGGAAAAACAAATCATCACCATCGTTTCGAAATTCGTAACATGCGTCATCCCGTGAATCAACGCACATAAAGTGAACTTTGGGCATCTATATCTCCATGAATTCTAACGAGGAATTTTAACTGGATCAGAGAATATGATCTTCCCTGCATTTTCGGATCGCCAAAACTCAGCAAAAACTTGCGTTCCACCCCCTTTATAGACCTTACCGGCCTTTGAAATTTGAGGAGCTACTTCACCAACATAAATTTCAGAACCCTTCTTCATAACAACATCAACTTGGTGTGACATCGTATTGTATGAATTCCGACCAAAATTTTTGAGTGCCAACTGCTGCCTTACCGCTTGCGGCGAACTTGGTAGTGGCCCAACGGAAATATATGGCCCAACAGGATTAGAACCTCCACCAGAAAAACGCTTCCCAATTACGTCTTCTTTCAACCGGATTTTCAACGCTTTGTTGCCAGCGAAGCCTTGACCTGTCCTATCTACCTCTTCCAACACTTCATAACTTCCATCGGGAAAGGACTTTAGGTGTTTTTCTAACCCAGGACTGTAGCCAGATGAAACCTCCGTTCCTTCCTCGCCCTTCAACCCCCACGGATCCACCCAAGTCATGGGGTTGGGTGCGTACTGGTAGGCGTTCATTCCACCCAGCAAACCGATCGGGTCTTGCGTGGTGAACTGCCCGCTGTTGGGGTCGTAGTACCGGTGCCTGTTGTAGTGTAGCCCCGTTTCTTCGTCGTAATACTGACCTTGAAACCGCAGTGGGTTATCCACTTCGTTCACATGCGCAAGGGCCAGCGCA
>JAHJCM010000044.1 GCA_018812945.1 Gammaproteobacteria bacterium
ACGAAACTCGCTGTTGCAGTATTGAAGCATCTAAATTAAAGAAATAGGAGAAACCACCATGCGTGCGAATGCACCATATTACTTTGTGCCCGGCTTGTCCCATTGGCCTGTGCTTGGCGCAGTGGCCATGTTCTTTTTTGTGCTGGGCATGTCCCAGTGGGTAAACGGCTCACAAGCTGGCCCTTACCTGTTTGCACTCAGCATGGGTATTCTCATTTATGTGCTGACCGGCTGGTTCAAGCATGTGGTGGGCGAGTCTGAAAGTGGTCAGTACAGCGACCGTGTGGACGTGTCCTTCCGCTGGTCCATGGGCTGGTTCATTTTCTCCGAAGTCATGTTTTTTGCTGCGTTTTTCGGTGCCTTGTTCTATGCCCGTCAAATTGCCATGCCCTGGCTTGGCGACATCGACAACAAAGCATTCCTGTGGCCCGACTTCACGGCCAACTGGCCCAACACTGGCCCGGCAGGCACCATTGATGCATTCCAAACCATGGGTCCATGGCCAATTCCCACCATCAACACTGCGTTGCTGCTCACCTCTGGTCTTACCTTGACTTGGGCGCACCATGCGTTGATCGCCAACAAGCGTTCACAGCTCATTTTGGGCTTGGCGCTCACCGTGTTGTTGGGCGCAATCTTCATGGGCTTTCAGGCTTATGAATATATTCACGCTTACCGCGATTTGAACCTGAAACTAACCTCTGGCATTTTCGGTTCAACTTTCTTCATGCTGACAGGTTTCCACGGTTTCCACGTGACCATTGGCGCGATCATGTTGTTCTTTATCATGATCCGTTGCATCAAAGGCCACTTCACGCCAGACAGCCACTTTGCATTTGAAGCTGCGGCTTGGTACTGGCACTTCGTAGACGTGGTGTGGTTGGGCTTGTACGTGGTGGTCTACTGGCTGTAATACGGGCATTTCCCGGCAGGCTGTAAAACACACAATGAAAAAAGCCACTGGAAAACTCCGGTGGCTTTTTTTTGGATTTTGAACTTATCGAATTTTTGAACTTATCGAATGCCGGTTGACTCTATCCAGCCCATGTACCAGGCGAACAGAATCAGCAGGAACAGCGCAATGGACAAACCGATGCGCATGGTTAATGCATTCACAGTTCGGCTGGATTTGCTTTTGTCTTTCATGAGAAAGAAAAAAGCAGAACCCAGGCTTGCCAGAATGCCCAGAAACGCCAGGCCAATGATCAACTTCATGGTGAACACCTTTCAAAAACTAACCGTGTACAGCACACAAATGGAAGTATGTCATGGTTAACGCAATGAAAACACCTGGAAAAGTCAAGCTGCTCTTTACCTTGTTGATCGGGGCTGGACTAGTGTGGCTAACCTTCAGTTTAGGTCAATGGCAAACCGGGCGGGCGCAGGAAAAACAAACCCTGTTTGATGCGCAAGCGCGCGCATTGGCGGCCGAGCCTGTCTCTCCAGCCAGTGCCCGGCTGGACTTGGACAATTTGTCCTACCGGAAAATTGAATTGAGGGGTAGGTTCGAGGCCAAAGCCCTGATATATATAGACAATCGTCAAGTAAACGGAAGGCCAGCCGTTCAAGTGGTGCAGGGTTTTCGGCCAGAGGGTGCAAGCTTTTTAATACCCGTTGATCGGGGCCTGTTGCTGCGAAATCCTGCCGAGCCACGGCTTGCGCCCAATATGCCCGCTGAGGCAATGCGGGAAGGTGAAATGTTCAATTTACAAGGTACCATTTTGCCGCGCTTTGCCCAGTCTGCTGAATTGCGTGGCATTGCCTTGGGCGATGCCGAGAATATTGTGATGGCCCAAAGCAATGGCTTTGAGGTGTGGTCGAATTTTAGTGTAGATGAATTTGAAAAGCGCACTGGCGAGCCAGTGAGCAATTTCGTAGTAACCCAGCAGCCAGTGGCGCAAACAGCCGGGCAGCAAGCACAAGCCGAGAAAGTAGACGGCTTTTATCACCTGGCTGTGCCCCTGCAAGAACAAGTGGCCAAGCACAAGGGTTATGCCTTTCAATGGTTTACCATGTCGGCGGTGTTGGTGTTGCTGACCCTGTTTTTTGTGTACCGAGAGTTTTTTCGAAGCGAGTTTTACAAAGGGAATAAAAGATGAACGCAGCCAGCGCACCCGCGAAGCTGAACAAAGGCCGAATCACCATTTTGCTGGTGTTCCTCACCTGTGCCCTGCCGATTGCGGCGGCTTTCTATTTGTATTTTTTCGACAAGCCCGAAGGCACCAACAATTACGGCACCATTCTTGATCCACAGGTCGATGTGTCGACCGATGTGTTCAAGAACATCAATGGTGATGACTTCACCATGAAGCAGGTGGCCGACAAGTGGGTGCTGATTCAGGTGATCAACAGCGATTGCGACGAAGTGTGCCAAAACACCATGTACTTTCAGCGGCAGGCCCGTGCTTCAAAAGGCAAAGAACAGGGCCGTATTGAACGTGTGGTGTTTGTCACTGACGACGGCCCCCTTGAAACCCTGCTGTTGCGCCAATTCCCCGATGTGCATTTTGTGCGCGCCAGCGAAGACCAGTTGAAAAGCTGGTTGCCACTGGAGCAAGGCATTGTGGGTAACAAAGGCAGTGCCGACATTGGCACCGTGCGCGACCACGTGTTTGTGGCCGACCCATTGGGCCACGTGATGATGCGTTTTCCGCCCAACAATACCCTTCAGTTCGACAAGTTTCGCAAAGACGTCAGCCGCCTGTTGTGGGCTTCAAACATCGGATAAAACGAGAGCAGCATGAGCAGTTACAAGCGTTTGGTCGCATTCACCACAGTACTTACATTCCTTTTGATTATGTTGGGCGCTTTTGTACGCCTGACCGACGCTGGTTTGGGTTGCCCGGACTGGCCCGGCTGTTATGGCAAGCTGACCCCCACGCATGCGGCCGAAGAAATTGCACAAGCTGTTGAAATTCAGGGCGGAACACACGGTCCGGTTTCAATGCCCAAAGCCTGGAAGGAAATGGTGCACCGGTATGTGGCCACATTTTTGGGTTTCTTGATTATCGGCATCATGGTGATGGCTTGGAAAAAGCGGGCTGAATTGAAACAGTCCCCCGCCTTGGCCACCTGGCTGTTTTTCGCCGTGTGTTTACAGGGTGCCTTTGGTGCCTGGACCGTGACCATGTTGCTCAAGCCTGCAATTGTGACTGGTCACCTGATCGGTGGCATGACCATTTTGGGCATGCTGACCTGGCTGTGGCTGCGACAAACCAACCCGGCCCGTACCGTGGCACCGCCCCGCGATCTCAGCGGGTTGCGTGTATTGGCGCGTGTGGGTTTTTTGGCCGTGGCAGCGCAAATTATTCTGGGCGGTTGGGTGAGCACCAACTATGCTGCGGTGGTTTGTACCGACTTCCCCACCTGTCAGGGCAGCTTCTGGCCGCACATGGAGTTCAAGGATGCATTTCACATTGTTCGTCATTTGGGTGAAACACCTGAAGGTGAGGTTCTGAATGTGGCATCGCTGACGGCCATTCATTTCATTCACCGCATTGGCGCTTTGGTGGTCACTGGCATTTTGGGCTTCCTCGCTTTTGCCTTGTGGCGCAACCCGGGCAACAAACCCTTGGCCATCAAGCTGGCGGCTGTGCTGGCTTTGCAAATTGCCATGGGCATTGGTAACGTGGTGTTTCAATTGCCTTTGTGGTTGGCCGTGGCGCACAATGGGGGCGCAGCCCTGTTGTTGGTCACCCTGATCTTGGTAAACTATCGGGTTGCGGGCAATCGCCATCGAATTTCATAAGGCTCCACATGCCATCCGTTGAAAAAACAAAAGCCGTGGGTAGTTTTTCTCACGTGGCCAAACAGTACTGGACATTGACCAAGCCACGCGTAGTGGCCTTGATCGTATTTTGTGCGGTCATTGGCATGTTTTTGGCAACACCCAGTTTGCCCAATGCCCAGGTATTGATTGCGGGTACTTTGGGTATTTGGCTGGTGGCAGGCGCTGCGGCTGCCTTCAATTGCCTGGTTGAGCAACAAATTGACGCGAAAATGGCGCGCACCCGCGCACGCCCCTTGCCCCGAGGCGAACTGAACTCAGTTCAAACACTCGTATTTTCCAGCATGGTGGGTGGTGTAGGGGTGTGGATTCTTTATGTATTCGTGAATCCGCTGACCATGTGGCTAACACTGGCCACCTTCGTGGGTTACGCCGTTATTTATACCCTTCTATTAAAGCCCAACACGCCACAAAACATTGTGATTGGTGGTGCCTCGGGTGCCATGCCACCCGTGCTGGGTTGGGCAGCGGTCACCAATAGTGTGTCTGCGGAAGCATTGGTGCTGTTCCTGATTATTTTTGTCTGGACCCCGCCGCACTTCTGGGCGCTCGCCCTGTACCGCACCCAAGAGTATGCGCGCGCAGGCTTGCCCATGTTACCGGTCACGCATGGCGCAGCATTCACGCAGTTTCATGTGTTTTTGTACACCATCATGCTGGCGGCTACCACCCTGATCCCTTTCGCCATGAAAATGAGTGGGCTAATTTACCTGCTCAGCGCTGTGGTGTTGAACGCCATATTCATTGGGTATGGCTACAAAATCTGGAAAAACTACAGCGATGCCTTGGCCAAAAAGGCATTCACGTATTCCATCGCCTATCTGGCGTTCTTGTTCGCGGCCTTGTTGGTCGATCACTATGTCACGGTGTAAGCAGTATGCGCAGTGTATTGAAGCAACTTAATCGGGTAAGCAAGCTGGTCAGAACAGGGTTTTTCGTGGGCTCGCTGGCCTTGCTGGGTGCCTGCAACACTGGCCCCGCCAGCTTTACCAACACGGACATCACTGGCTCTTCATTGGTGGCCAACTTCAAGTTGAAAGACTTGTCGGGTACAGAGCGCACCATGGAAAGCTACAAAGGCAAAGTGGTGGCCATGTTTTTTGGTTACACCCACTGCCCCGATGTCTGCCCCATCACCATGCAGCAATGGAGCGAGGTGAAAGCCAAGCTGGGCGAGAAGGGCGATAACTTGCAGGTACTGTTTGTGTCTGTTGATCCCGAGCGCGACACGCCCGAGTTGTTGAAAAAGTACGTGCCCCAGTTCAACCCTACCTTTGATGCACTTACCGCGGAATCTTCCGAAGAATTGAAGCCCCTGTTGGCTGGCTTGCGGGTGTATGCCGGCAAGGTGGAAGGCAGTACGCCCGACAACTATCTGATGGACCACACTTCCGCAAGCTATGTGTTCGACCAGCAAGGTCGTGCTCGTTTGCTGGTTCGCCACAATGCAGATTCTGCACCCGTGGTCAGCGACGTTGAACAAATTCTCGACGGCAAATAATTAGTCTTTTCTAGCCGTAATTACGCTGCAACTGAGCTGTAGCAAATCCGTGGTCATTCGAGCCGTAAATTCGGCAATGGTGCGCTTTTTGTCCTGCTGTACCATGTTTGCCTGTTTCGAGCTCACGGTGCCGTTTTCAATGTTGAACACCACCTCCCATTCCAGCAACAATGGTTCGCCTTCCGGGCCGTGATTAATTAATACAATCACGGGCCTGCCTTCAAGGAGTTCGCCATGAATCAGGTTCAGGGTGGCTTGTGGTGTGTTGCCTGCGTACCAATTGGCAACAAGCCCGGCTTTTCTCAGACCTTTCAGCATGGCCGCTGGCGAGGTGCCCATGCTGCCACCGAGCAAGTCTGGGCACCCGGCCCAGCGCATGATTTCGTGAATGTAGGGGTCATTCAAGGGGTGGCCGTGCCGGTCTTTTGGCAGGTGGTTCCAGCCTATGTCGTGGTGGTGAAGAATGGTACCGATTGCACAGGGGCCGCTTGCACGTTGTGCACTTGCGGGTGCCGTGAATGCGTGAAGGGTTGTTAAATCGAACTTGGGTTTTGCTGTGAATTCGAGAGGTATACCAGTGCTGACAATTGATTTGACCTCGGAAAAGTCGAGCCCGAAGTTGGTGTTGTCACTCATAAGAAAACAGGTCCTTTGCTGCCAAACTCAGTTCACATCTTATTCAGTGAATGAGCGTATTCTCGTCACGCATAGTTCTATGCACAAAGCCTATTCCGTTGTGCAGAACAGAGCTTCGCTCGATCCGCAACGGAATTGTCTCTTAAGTTACTAACGAGTCATATTCTATTGAGAGGACAAGCCAAGCCCTCGAGTGTTCAAGTGGCGGGGTTTTAACTTGGCAAATCGAGGCTGTTGCTGCTGGCTTGCGCAGGTACGGCAAGACTGCCCACAGGGGAGGGGGCGTCAAGGGCAGGGAGTAAATCGTCCAGCGCATTGGTCACGGGGGAAAGTACAGCGTCCAGGGGGCTGGCAGCAGGTTCTTCAGGTTCCGGGTCGGGATTCGGTTCAGGAGCCGGTGGCGGGTTGTTGTTGTCACCGCTACCTGAATTGTTGTTGCCCGATTCGGTGGTGCTGGTGGTTTCGGTGGTGTTTGAGTTGTCTTCGTTGTCGCTGTATATGGCCGCGGTGGCACCTAAAAACACCAGGCTTTCCACTACTGGGTAGCCGGTAGACTCGCCATTGGCATTGGTGGTGCCAAACAGCCCGAACAGGTCCGGGTTGTCCGCAGTGCCGGCGGTTTTCTCGGAATCTTGTTGGCCGTCGAAATACACACCCTGGCCGTACAGGTCGGTGGCGATCCACTGCGGTGCCTTGTCCATTTCAACCACTTCCAGGTTGAAGGTGGCGGCTGCACCGTTCTCAATGATCAACGCATCTTTCACGCCGGTGAACTCAATGACTGCCTTGCCGCCCGCATCGCTGAGAACACGGTCGCCCGGCAATAGAAGCATGCCGGCTTGTGCAGGCAGGAAGAAACCATCCCGAATCAACTGCACACTGCCGTTGATTTTGGTGATTTTTGCCTGTTGTTCTATCGACGTGCTTACTGCGTTCATGCGTTATTCAGCGAAATTAAGCGTAATTGTACGGACCGCCCACTTCCAGTGCTTTTTTGAAGCTGGGCATGGCGTGGATGCGTTTTACGTAAGCTGCAATTTTGGGCATGCTGTTGATGCTCTCGGCGCGACTCATGGCTGCTTCCAGTGGAAAACTCATCATGAAGTCGGCGCCGGTCATTTCGCTGCCGCAAAACCACTCATTCTTGGTCAGCACGCTTTCAATGTAAGCGAACTGCTTTTCAAGGTTGGGGTTGATGAAACTGGTTTTGACTTGCTTGGAAATGCCGCGTGCAATCGGTAAAACAATTGGCTTCAACAAAGCGGGTACTGGAGCATTCTCAATTTTATTGAACACCAGTGTCATGACCAGTGGTGGCATGGCTGTGCCTTCGGCAAAGTGCATCCAATAAGTGTAATCCCGATGTGCCTGGGTACCCGCAGCGGGGCGAAATTTGCCACCAGCCTTGTCGATCAGATATTCCACAATGGCACCGCTCTCTGCCACGGTAATGTCGCCATCGGTAATCACAGGCGATTTCCCCAGGGGGTGAATTTTCAGCAATTCGGGTGGGGCCAGGTAGGTTTTGGCGTCGCGCGCATAGCGGGTTACCTTGTAAGGCAGGCCAAGTTCTTCAAGCAGCCAGATAATGCGCTGCGAGCGCGAGTGTTCCAGGTGGTGTACTTCGATCATGGTCGTAAAAAAGGGCTTGTTGCCAAGCCCTTAGTGTAGGTTAGTTTTCACCCAAAATGATTACAGCCCAGCTTTAAACCTCGCCCTGTTCATATTTCAGCAAAGCTGTTTTCATCTTTTTCATGGCCTGGGTTTCAATTTGACGCACCCGCTCGGCTGATACACCCAGCTCCGCAGCCAGATCGTGCAGGGTTTTGGCATTGTCACCCGCCAGCCAACGACTGGAAATAATGCGCTGGCTGCGTTCGTCCAGACTGGCCAATGCCAGGTCCAGACCCTCGCTGTGCAAGCGCTCCATGTTGGCGCCTTCCAGCACCTCGGTGGGCTCGGCACCTTCGGCGGCCAAATAGCGCACAGGGTTGTAACTGTTTTCTTCGCTGTCTACGTCTACCACCGGGTCCAGGCTAAATTCATGGCCCGCCATGCGGCGCTCCATGTCATACACGTCCTCGGGGCGTACATTCAATTCACTGGCCACCTCGTTGATTTGATCAGGCGACAGGGTTTGACCGTACTTCTTGAAGCTGTTCAGGTTAAAAAACAGCTTGCGGTGCGCTTTGGTGGTGATCATTTTCACCATGCGCCAGTTGCGGATAATGTATTCGTGAATTTCCGCTTTGATCCAGTGCAAGGCAAAGCTGACCAGCCGAACGCCGCGCGTGGGGTCGAATCGCTTCACGGCTTTCATCAGGCCGATATTGCCTTCCTGAATCAGGTCGGCGTGGGGCAAGCCGTACCCCAGGTACTGCCGTGCCACTGCAACCACCAGGCGCAGGTGGCTGAGTACCAGGCGGCGGGCCGCCTCAAGATCGTTGTCGCGTTGCAGGCGTTCGCCAAGCTCAACTTCTTCTTCGGGCGAAAGCATGGGAATTTGGTGCGTGGCTGATATGTAGGCATCTAGGTTGCCAAGCGGGCCACGGGCCACCAGTGCCCATGGGTCGCGCACAGCAAGACTGTTGCCAGCGGCGCGTGGGTTAGCAAGGGTCA
Organism: Gammaproteobacteria bacterium; assembly: GCA_018812945.1. Taxonomy (GTDB): domain Bacteria; phylum Pseudomonadota; class Gammaproteobacteria; order Burkholderiales; family Burkholderiaceae_B; genus Limnobacter. Next base: position 8,544 of record JAHJCM010000044.1, read on the forward strand.
ATGCAGTGGTCATGATTGCGGTGTTCTCCGAATTAATGAACCAATTTCCAGTTAATTTTAGCACTCTTCGTTTGTGAGTGCTAATGGGTCGGAAAGTTCCAGCACTGCCCCTGTCAATTTTGGCCGCCTTGAGAATTGTGCCCCCCATTTAAAGCGAGGCAATTCTGAAAGTGCTGACGGGGTTGTAATCCTGTTTGTATTCTTTACATCAATAAACATTTCAATTGATAATCGCACTAACAATTCACAAAAAAATATTTGAAAACCGCCAAGCGATAGCCACACTTTTAGGGACAAGGGTTTGAAGAACTTATTGATACTGGAAGACCACCCGACCTCGGCCATGGTCGTTGAGGAAATTATTGCTGCTGTCGTGCCGGGCTTGAGTACAAGGGTAGTCGATTCTGTTGAGCAGCTTCAGCAAATTGAGCCAGCGGATGTAGACCTGGTGGTCTCCGACCTGGTGTTGCCCAACAGCAAGCCGGCTGAGGTTGTTGACCTTGTGTCACAGCGGTTTTCCAATTCATTTCGCATCTTCTTCACCGCTCTGGGCGATGCAAAAATCGAACGGCAAGTGGCCAGCTCGGGTGCCTTGCTGCTCTCCAAAAGCCAGCATTACAAAGAACTGATGGTTCAGGTTCAATCTTTCCTGAAACGTGATTCAGTCAACCTGAATTCAATTTCACAACGGAACGAGTTTCAAAGCCTGATTCAAATGCCCGGTAGCCCCAAGCCTTTGACCATCAAGCAGGCACAGGTGATGGAACAGGTGTCCCTTGGTAGAACAGGCAAGGAAATTGCAAAGATACTGGGCATGAGTCCCGACACGGTGAATGCCCACATCAAGGAAGCTTTTGGGCGGCTGGGTGTTCAAAACCGTGGCGAGGCAGTGAGCAATTATTCGGTTGCAAGAAAGCTGGCGGCCCGCCTGCACGGGGAGGCCGCGCTGGCGCACTTGCAGCCCAACGCCGATTAGACTGTTTGAATGAACCTGAAACGCTATTTGCTGGTGCGGATGATCACCCTTGGCCTGTTGTGCTGGGTGCTGATTTCCGCCTATGTGGTGCTGCGCACGGCCAATGAGGTGGACGAAGCCTTGGCCAGCGATGCCACGCGCTTGCACGAGATGGTGGAGTACTCCATGTACAAGCGGCAAATTAATCCCGAAATCGAGGGCTCGCCCGTGCTGGTGGGCAGCCAGTACGGTTTGTTGTTGGCACCTTATTGCATACGTTACGAGGGCTGGAACGGACAGGTGCGGCAAGAGGGTTGTGAGCAGCTGGTACGCCATCCTGTCGAGGCCCAGTTGATGCGCCTGTTGGGTGTACAAATTGAAGCGCAGCCGCGCCCCGTTGGCCTTTGGGGGCAACCATTCGGTGAGTTGATCATCACCGCTGACCCGCAGTTGGTGCTGGCCAAATTCTGGAATACGCTGCGCGACTTGCTGTTGCTTAGCACCCTGATCGTGGCCAGCCTTGCCGCCTTGACTTATGTGGTTATTGGTCGCGCCTTGCAGCCCGCCGCAACCTTGGTCGAAAAAATCGATTCGATTGCCATTTCCGAGGACAGCCCGCCGCCAGCGCAACTTCCCGATGTGCAGCCACGGGAATTTGGCCGTATTGCGCAAGGGGTAAACCGCTTGAACGAGCGTTTGTGGCGGCTTACCCAAACCCGCCGAAACCTGATGATGAAGTTGCTGAATGTGCAGGAAGATGAGCGACGGGAGTTGGCCCACTTGGTGCACGCAGATTTGGGCCAGTCCCTTAGCCTGATCGCGGTGAATTGCGCCCAGCTGCGCGCGCAAGTGAAAGGTGGCGATACTGAGGTGCAGGAAAAGCTGGAAGAAATCGAGCTGCAAATTGAGGGCGCGTTCGAGCGCATGCGGGCGGTGTTGGTCAACAAGTGCCCACCTGTGTTAGAGGGGGCTGATCTTGGCATGGCCATTCAAGACCTGTGCACTCGCTGGGAAATTAACGCGGGCAGCGGCTGGACAGTGAACCTGAATCTAGAACCTGCCGCCTTGAACAGTTTGGACCAAGACCGCGCCCTGTGTGTTTACCGTACCGTGGAAGAGTGCCTGGCCAATGTGCGGCGGCACGCAGCACCGGGGGTGCCCGTGAATTTGGGTTTGGCATTGCAGGCTGGGGTGCTAGAACTGCGTGTTGAAAACTGCTTGCCCCAACCGGTTGAAACGCAGGTGCCATCGGGCGGCATGGGCTTGAACTTGCTGGCTGAACGGGTACGTGTACATGGTGGTGTATTCAAAGCCCAGGTTGAAGAAAACCGGTTTGTGGTGTCTGCCCGTTTTCAACAAAAAGGTACTTCATGAACAACGCTGACCTCAGTATTTTGCTGGTGGATGACCACGCCGTGGTGCGTGCCGGTTATCGGCATTTGTTGGAAACACAAGGTGGTTTCAAGCAGGTGCGTGAGGCTGAAAACGCGCAGGAGGCTTATGCCGCTTGCCAGAAAGACTTGCCTGCGCTGGTGATTTGCGACATCAGCATGCCCGAGCCGGTCGGTTTGAACCTGGTTCAGCGTGTGTTGGGGCGTTGGCCTGAGGTGAAATTTCTGATGTTCACCATGCACAATTCAATCGAACTGGCGCGTGCGTGTATGGACGCTGGCGCAAAAGGTTATGTCACCAAAAGCAGCAGGCCCGAAGTGCTGTTGCGCGCCATTGGCGAAGTGTTGGCGGGCCGCACTTTCATGAGTGCTGACTTGTCGCGTTTAATGGCACTCTCGCGCTTGCGCGACAACAGGGGTGGGCTTGATGAATTGAGCAGCCGCGAGTTCGAGGTGTTGTGTTTGCTGGTGGCTGGTCAGTCGGCTGAGCAAATTGGCGAGTTGCTTTTCCTGAGCGCAAAAACCATTCACAACATTCATTACCAGATCAAAAAGAAATTACAGGTCAGTAGTGACATTGAACTGACCAAGCTTGCGATTGCGTGGGGATTGACCACTCCGCTGGTTTGATTTCACATCCCTCTCACGGGTCAGGACCTCGTCAGTTTGAATCCGTAGCGTTCAAAAAAAAGTAATAAAAACAAAACACTAAATCAAGAACGCTTGGGGGACAAAGCATGGTACGGGATATCGCACGGCCAAGGTGGGGCCTATGTTGCACCAAGTTCCGCTAAGCGACAGGTTGGCCGGGTTCCAGGGTAATAATTGCAATATTGACCTGGTCTCTCAGTACGAGGGCGAGGGCGCAAGCTGGATGCATACCTCGTATCGTGACTGCTCTTATTATGGCCAGGCCTTTGCTGCCACTGCTGTGTCTTCTCCAAGTGTTCCAAGAGCAACCCTGCAGCGGCCTGGCACCGTGGTCATGGATGTGAGCGATTCGTCCAATCCCGTCGATGCAGGCCGACTGACCAGTATTTCCATGCTTGATCCCTGGGAGTCTTTGAAGGTTAATCAATCACGCGGTTTGTTGGCCGCGGTGAATGGCACAAGTTCGGGTGGGGGGCCGGAATTTGACGTTTACGATATATCCAGAGACTGTTCACAGCCCCGTTTGCTTTTTAGTGGCCCTTTGGCTGATGACACTGTTATCGGCCATGAAGGCGAATGGGCACCCGATGGCCTGACCTATTACGGCGGGGATTTGAATCAGGGGCAGTACTACGCAATCGATGTAGCAGATCCTTCCGCACCTAAATTCATCACAAAGTTTACTCCGCCCGTTGGTGTGCATGGTTTGTCTGTTAGTCCCGATGGCACACGCGGTTACGTTACTTTGTCTGGCACTGCTCGCAATGAGGGTAACAACACCAATGGCTTTGCGATTTACGATTTCACGCCCATTAGCCAGCGCAAGGTGGATCCAAGCCCTAAACTTTTGGCCGAAGTGTATTGGGCGGATGGCTCAGTGGCCCAGCACACAATTCCGGTGAAAATCGCAGGCAAAGACCACCTGATTACAGTGGATGAATTGGGGTCTGATGGAGTAAATGCAGCTGCCAGTCGTATTGTTACTTGCGGCTCAGATCGACTGCCATTTGGTATCCCCCGCATATTTGATGTGAGTGATGTGAATAACATTCAACTTTTATCAAAGCTCACCCTTGAAATTAATCAGCCAGAAAACTGTGTTGAAGCCTCTGCGGACACTGCCGGGTTGGCTTTGTTCGGCTATGACAGCCACTATTGCCAGGTCGATGATCCGAACAACGCAAAGGTATTGGCCTGTGGTTATTTCAATTCAGGGCTGAGAGTATTTGATATTTCAAAGCCCAATGCAGTGAAGGAAATCGCCTATTTCAATCCGGCGATGAGACCTGGTCAAAAAGGTGGCTCTACATTCAATGTGACTGGCAATTGTTTTGGTGCAGACTGGACATCCTCTCAACCGAGATTCGTTTTGGAGAAAAACGAGATCTGGTTTACTTCGCAGTGTGCAGGTTTTCAGGTGGTCAAAATAGATCCTGCTGTATTGCCCAAATGATCGTAAAAATCGGCAAATACGGACTGTTTTTTTTGGGCCTTGCCATCGGGTGGTTTTTGGGCACTTTTGACTATCGCGCACCGGTAGAAGCCGAGCCCGCATTGGTGGCGAATTTCGATATTGACACCGGGTATGCGCAAAGCATGTTGGTTCACCATCAACAAGCTTTGATCATGGCCAGTTTGATACAAGGTGAGCAAAAGTCTGATGTACAGGAATTGGCAAAACGTATTGTTCATGCGCAATCATTGGAGATGGAAAACATAAAGGGTTGGTTGGCAGGGCAACATGCGGCAGCCTTGCCTTCGAATGGCGATTTAATGGGGTGGATGAAAAATAATCGGCAATTGTTGAATGTGAACGAAACACTGTACCTGGAGCGTTGTGAAAGCAGTCCCTTGGGTATGGCGGGGCTGGTGGATTCTTTATCAATCAAGAAATTGGGGGATGAGTCAATACCCAGGCACCAAAGAGAATTGAGTTTTTTGCAGTTGATGATTGAACACCACGAGGGTGCTTTGGGCATGTCCACTTTGCCGTCACGTGCTGCAAACACCCCTTTTATTCGAAACCTGGCGCAACATGTACTACAGCGACAAGCACAGGAAACTGCCTATATGCGTTTTTTGCTGGAAACACGGTGATTGAAGTCGGGCAAAATTCCTGAACGAGTAGGGATATGCTTATTTCAACGGCAAAGGAATTTGCTGATTTTTACAACATTTTGGAGAAATAGACATGAGCTGGACCACCCCACAATTTGTAGACATGCGTTTTGGTTTTGAAATTACGATGTACATTGCCAACCGTTAATTTTTTTCGGTTGTTGCAGCAATAAAAAAGGAAGGCCAAGCAGAGTTGGCTTTCCTTTTTTTACGCGCGGCGCAGTTGCTCGGCTGAATTCAAGGTCAGTTTCAAACCTTGTTCAAGCAGTGATCTCGCAATGTTTTCGTCACCGAAACCGTACGGTGCAGTTGGGGCTTGGTCGTACAGAAGGCCCAGGTAGAGGTAGGCTGCCCCGTCGTTTGGTGCCAATGCAATGGCGCGTTCAAGCGATACTTTTGCATGGTTTTGAAATTGAAGCGAACACAAACCCCCCAGTGATTTCGCGTACCCAGTCAGCACAATACCGTTCCAAAGAAGAACCTTTGCATCATTCGGGTATTGGTGTGCTAATTCTTGCGTGGTTTCAGCAAGGCGGCACAACATGGCGTCGCGAGTGCGGCCAAAGTCGCAGCGAAGCGCTTGTGCCCAGGCAGCCTGAACTTCCTCTATGTTATTGTTTGGTGCGGTTTTGGTGTGCGCTGGGCTGCCTGCAATGCCCCTGTCGATCACATTAAATACGCGTCTCATAAGTGACTCCTAAACGACGTTAATCACATCAAAGTGTTGCATGGTGGCAACCGTTTTATTGATTAACGCGGAAAATTCGTTTAGGAGTACAAGCGATCAAAAATACCCATTCGGGCTTGTATCAACCAGGAATATCCAGTGTCCCCACAGACTTCGGCGACACCATGACACCCCATGGCATATTGCCTTCGGGAATGTCTTTGATCACATTGCCGGTGGCATAGTCCAAAACCAGAATGTTGTTGCTGCGGCCGCAGGCCACAATCAACTGTTTGTCATCGGGTGTAAAGCTAAAGTGCCAGCAACGCTCGCCCACCGGCATTTCACGTTTTAGCTCGAGCGTTTTTGCATCGAACACTTGAATCGCTTTACCACGTGCCAGGGCCACCACAATCTCGGAGCCATCGCGGGTGTATGTGACGCCATAGGGCACTTCGCCCGTGGCCGCTTCATTGATCACATTGTAGTCTTTGTCCAGGATCAACATTTTGTTGCCGTATTCAAGTGTGACTACAAACTGCTCGCCATCGGGCGAGCGTTTCACACCGCGTGGTCGAATGCCGTAGCTTTCCGTATCAATCTGTTTGATCTTCTCACCAGTTTCAATGTCGTGCACTGACACATTTTCATCGGCTTCATTGGTCACAATAATGTGTTTACCATCGGCAGAAAATTCAATGCCTTCAGTCTCGAACCCTGCTGTGATTTCTTTGATTTTTTCGCCTTTCACCAAATCGATGATGGCCACTTGTGCAGGCAGTTCATCGCCCTCCTCACGTTCTTTTTCAATGGCTTTGGCTTCGGCTGAACCAGGCTTGGGCGGTGGGCCACCCTTCGCGGCAGGTTCGTAAGCCACAAAGGCCAGGTTGCCCAGTACGCGAACAAATTCCGGGTTAATGCCCACAGGCACACGACGCACCACCTGGTTGGTGGCGGTGTCTACAATGGCCAAATCTTTGGTTTCTTTCACGGCCACTACCAGCAGCTTTCCGTCATCAGTCAAGCCAACCCCGCGGCCACCTTCACCCACGTTAATTTCGCCGATCTTGGTGTAGTCGGCCAGTGAGTAAATGGTCACTGGGCCGTCTTGGTGAGTGATGTAGGCTACTGCTTGCGGTGCAGCCTGTTCAACTGCCGGGGCTGCTGCTTCAGGGGCAACTGCTTCCTCTTTCTTGGAGCAGGCTGCCAATGCCACGGCCATGCCCAAGGCAATCGCGCTTGTTTTGAATTTCATGTTCTTGTCCTCTTTCTTCTAATCGTTCAACGCTATGAAAGTTTCCCTGTTTTGTCCCGGGAAGATTTCCTGAAATATGAATTGTCATTGTGACAGGTCATGTGGGCAATTCCTTCCAAACGTTGATTTAACGCCATTTCTGCAAGCACTTTGAACCTTTGTGACAGTTTGGTTTCAATACACTGTGCAGTGTGACCAGTAACCATTTTGTAAAGAAGTGCAGCCATGAAGTATGTTCAAGAAAAAGAAGTGCGCACCCCCGAGTCGCGATTGGTGCCCCGCGTGGCGCTGTCCGCCTCCATGGGTTTTGCTGCTTATTGGACTTACCTGTACTTCAGCCAAACCAAACACATTTTCAGCCCAGCCTTGAAACACCACAAAGAGCTGACTCACCACGCACACGAATTCACTGAACTGCGTTTGCAAGTGGCCCCTGGCATTGAACTGGAAGGTTGGGTACGCATGCCTGCTGGCATGGGTGGTGCAGGCAGCAAGGCACCGTGCGCCATTTATTTTGGTGGTCGCAGCGAAGACGTGCGTTGGTTGCTCAATGAAGCGCAAGGCTTCAAGAATTTGCCCCTGGTGTTTTTCAATTACAGGGGCTATGGCAATTCCAAAGGCACACCGATGGAAAAGAATTTGGTGGCCGATGCACGTGCCATTTACAAATGGGTGGCCGAGCAACCTTGGTGCGACCGCAATCAAATTTCTGTGATCGGGCGCAGCCTGGGCACAGGGGTTGCCATGCAGTTGGCCGCCAGCACACCCGTGCACAAACTGGTGTTGTTTACCCCTTACGACAGCTTGATCAGCATTGCCAAAAAGAAAGTGCCCTTGGCGCCGGTGTCGCTGTTGTTGCGCAGCAAGTTCAAATCGAATGAATGGGCCGCCAATGTGCGCAACCCCACCTTTGTGTTGCTGGCTGAAAACGATGAGGTGGTACCGCATGATTCCTCATTGCGCTTGATGCAGAATTTTGCAGTGAAGCCCCTGGTGGCTACGGTAAAAGGCACCGACCATGTCAGCTTGCCGCATGATACCGATGCGCAAGGTTTGGTCAGTCATTTCTTGACGACGTAGCTTACCCACTCCCTGTATTCACTGGGTGTTTTGCCTGTCAGCTTTTTGAATGCACGTGTGAAATTCGCTCGGTCCTGGTAACCCACGCGTTGCGCAATTTCATCTACATTCAGCTTGCTGGTCTCAAGCAACAGGCAGGCGTCGCGTTGAATCACCTCGCCCAGTAAATCTGTAAAGCTTCGCCCTTCGTTTTGTATCTTGCGCTTTAATGTGCGCACTGACATGTGCAGGGTTTCTGCCATGTCTTCAAGTTGTGGGTAGCGGCCACCCCGGCAAATCAGCAGGTTTTTCACGCGCCCGCTTAAATTGTCACCCAGGCCCAGAGCAATTAATTCTTGCTCGCATTGCTGAATCACCATTTGTGCAGTGGTGGCGTTGGCGGTGGGCAAGGGCAGGTCCAGCCACCTACCGGGAATTCGGATTTGATTGCCAGCCGCATTGAAACGGCACTTGGGAAGGCTGCTGGCATAGCTCGCATAATAAGGCGGCTCAGGCCAGTCAAACCACAATTCAATTCCGCTGACCTCGCGCTTGCTGCCCATGGGGTTGAACAGGCTTTCAAACAGCCGCCACACTTCAATCACAAAATTTTCAATCGCGAATTTGCGCACGGGTTCAAGCGGCATGGCTTCGCGCACGTGGCACGTCAGGGTGCGTTCGTCTTCACTGGTGTCTATGGTGTAGAAGGGCACTTTGGTGGGCAAAAAGCGAATGCCCAGCTCGATCGCTTCTCGCAAGGTTGCACAACTCATCAAACCAAAACCGATCATGCCCGCTTTGGTCAGGCTGCTTTGCAAACCCATGTCGATGGCAATGTGTTCGCTTTGAAACAGCGCCTGCAAATTCATCACGATGATGCCATGCTGGGCCGCAGCGATACGGCTGTTGGGCACTTGCAACTGGGCCAGTGTCAGCCCGCTCTGTTCCAGAATTTGCTCGGCCGCAAAGCCGCGTTGCACTGCATAGTTCACGAAAAACAGCGGGTAGGCTTGCGCCACCGTAGTTTGTTCCAGCAGCCGAAGCTGCGGCAGGTCTTTCAGTTCCATGCCCAGTGCACCAGGGTTGCTCCCGCGACCAGCAGTTGCACGCTGTTGATGATCACGCTAAGCCGGTGTTTGCGATTGAATTCCCCACCGGCTGCTGTGTCTCCAGCCAGTTCCCGGTCGCGAAGTTCATTGATTTGGAGCATCAGAATTTGCCGTGTGTACACGCTGGCCAAACCGACCAAGGCCGATGGAAACAACACCCAAAAACCGCCGCCAGCAAGCCCCGCAAAAATTGCACTGAGAAAGCCGAACACGATCACATACAGGTAGTACCAAGGGAACACGGCGCGAATGAATGGCCCCGCTTGTTCCATTGGCAATTTGGTGAACACCAGCGGTGCAAACAAGGCCGAGAAGGCCAGAATGCCGCCGAATAAACCACCCAGGGCCAAGGTTGTCAGTGCTTGAAACCATTCCATGTTGTACTCCTTTGCTGCTAATTTGATGTGTGGTCAGCGCATGGCTTGTGCCACGAGTTTGACTCCAAATGCAGAGCATACTTTGGCCACGGTCTCGAATCGTGGGGACGCATTATTTCTAAGCGCTTTGTAAAGTGCTTCTCGGGTAATTCCCGTGTATTTGGCGACATCGCTCATACCTTTGGCACGAGCGATATCGCCCAAAGCAGCGGCAAGCAACGCAGGGTCGTTGCTTTCCAGAATGTCCGTTAAATAGGCTGCGATAGTTTCTGGGCTGTCCAAATGCTCGGAAATTGAAAAGTTTTCAATCTCATTCAGTTCCAATTTTTCGGTTCTCATTGGTTCGACTCTCCATTTAATTGCTGAGGAAAGATCTTTCGCTCTCTTTATGTCTTTGGTCTGGGTACGTTTGTTTCCACCGCACAACAGCACAATTAGATCTCCATTGCGTTCAGTGAAATACACTCTCCAACCTGCTCCAAGGTGAATGCGAAGTTCATACACCCTGTCGCCGACAGTTTTTACATCGCCTTTCAGGCCTAACTCT
>JAHJCM010000045.1 GCA_018812945.1 Gammaproteobacteria bacterium
ATATGGAGAGTTGATTGTTGGATCGAGTCGATAACCTACAACTGGTCAGTGGACGATTGCAGGATGTGTTCGATTGCCAACAGCGAACCTATCGGGCCAATCCCCACCCCAGCAAACAAGAGCGAGTCAGCAACCTCGAATTGCTTGAAGAAATCATTCTTCGCAATGAAAGTGAGTTGATCGACGCCATGTCGGAAGACTTCGGCCATCGTTCCCGCCATGAATCCACCATGCTCGATATCGTCAGCAGCCTGTCTGCTGTCCGGCACAGCCGAAAGCACCTGGGTTTGTGGATGAAGGTGCGCAAAGTGCCCACGCCCTTGCAGCTTCGCCCGTCGGTTTCTTACATCAAACCCCAGCCCCTGGGCGTGATTGGCATTATTACTCCCTGGAATTTTCCGGTGTATCTCAGCTTTGCGGGCCTGGCCTCAGCGCTGGCCGCGGGCAATTGCTGCATGCTCAAACCCAGCGAGTACAGCCCAAGAACTTCCGCGTTGATGGCCCGTTTGCTGGAAGGCAATTTTGGCGAAGAACATGTGGCCGTGATCGAGGGTGATGAAACTGTTGCAGAGGCTTTTTCTCGCCTGCCTTTTGACCATTTGTTGTTCACAGGTTCGCAAAGGGTAGGGCGTCTGGTGGCCAAGGCGGCAGCCGAGAACCTGACCCCGGTGACCCTGGAAATGGGGGGGAAGTCCCCCTTGATTGTTGCGCCCAGCGGCAATGTGGCGCAGGCCGCTGCATGTGCTGCGCACGGCAAAATGATCAATGCCGGGCAGGTGTGTGTTGCACCCGATTACGCCATGGTGCATGAAAGTCAGCTCAGGCGTTTTATTTCTGAGGTGAAGCGGGCTTCCCACAAGCAGTACCCTACCATTCGAAACAACCCCGATGTGTCATGCGTTATTAATTCCAGGCACATGGAACGTTTGCGCGACCTGGTCGAAGATGCCCGAAAAAAGGGGGCAGAAATCATCGAGATCAACCCCGCCCACGAGGTCTTTGAGCCTTCGGCCAAGAAGTTTCCTCTCACGCTCGTGGTCAACCCAAACCCCGACATGCGAGTCATGCAAGAAGAAGTGTTTGGCTCCATTTTGCCCATTCTTGCCTATCGAACCCTGGAAGAGGCGGTTGCTCAGGTTCAAACCAAAGAAAGGGCGATCGCGCTTTACCTGTTTGTCAGCAAGCAAGCTGAAAAAGATCTGGTGCTAAGCCAAACCGTGTCTGGTGGTGTTACTGTGAACGATGCCATGTGGCATGTGCTGAACGACCACATGCCCTTTGGTGGGGTGGGTGCCAGCGGCATGGGTGCGTATCACGGCTTGGTGGGTTTCAATGCAATGTCCCAGCTTAAACCTGTTCTGGAGCAATCCAGATTCAATGCGGCGCCCCTGCTGCGCGCTCCCTATGGCAAAGTGTTCGAAAAAGTTGTTACAGTATTGAAAAAAATCGTCTAAGGGGAATTGCGCATGCGTCGGGTGGTCTTCAACCAAAAAGGTGGGGTTGGCAAATCCACCATTACCAGCAACCTGGCGGCGATTTCAGCCAACAGTGGCTTGAAAACCCTGTTGATCGATCTTGATCCGCAAGGCAACAGCACCCAATACATCATGGGTCGCGGTTCGGCGCCTCTTGAATATTCCTTGGCTGATTTTTTCGATCAAGCCTTGAACTTCAAAATTCGCCCCAAAAAAAGCGCTGAATTTGTGGTTGAAACACCCTATGAGAATCTTGATTTGCTCGGTAGCCACCCCGCACTTGAAGAGCTACAGGTGAAGCTTGAATCTCGCTACAAAATTTTCAAGCTGCGCGAAGCGCTCGATGAACTAAAAGGTCAATATGACCGTGTTTATATCGACACGCCCCCCGCTTTGAACTTCTTCTCGCGCTCTGCGCTTATTGCGGCTGATTCAGTGCTCATTCCTTTCGATTGTGATGAATTCTCTCGTCGAGCCTTGTACAACCTCATGGATGCGCTTAATGAAATACGCGCCGACCACAACCCCGCGCTTGAGGTGGAGGGCATTGTGGTCAACCAGTTTCAGCCCCGCGCAAGCCTGCCGCAAAAATTGGTGGCTGAATTGTTGGAGGAGGGGCACCCGGTGTTGAACACCTGCTTGTCCTCTTCCGTGAAAATTCGTGAAAGCCACGAGGCGGCCAAGCCGATGATTCATTTCATGCCCGCGCACAAGCTTAGCCAGGAATTTGTCGCCATGCACACTGAGATCGAGGCGGCCGCTGCAAAGCGCAAAAAGAAAGTGGCGTAATCTTCTTCAAGCCCTTTCTGTCATATCCCTGCAACCTGAGGGCTGCACACTCACACTTTGACGTGAATTCAATGTGAGTGTGTTCAATGCGCCAAGCCATGGTTTGGGTTAACAAGCTGGGTGGGCAGTTCAAAGCGGCCCGCCAACAGCGCCTTCAGAAGAAACTCCAGAAACGCTTGGGGAAACTGGTTTCCTACGGCCTCTCTTAAGGGTTGCCTCAGGAGTATCTACAATCCTTCAGCCTGACCTGTTTTGCTCAAATCCCTAGGTCCTTCCCAAAACCCCCTGCTTCGCAAACTCGCGCGGGGGCTGGCCCGCTTGTCCAGCTCCATGGGCTGGTTGTCAGTTCGCTATCCCACCTACACACTTGAAGACCGGCTGCAACAATTCAAGGCTTTAAGCTTGCCGTTTCCTGCGGGCACATTCATTCGATTCAACGAATTTTTTGTGCCCTACGTTTTTTCTGGTTCGGACCGCGATGGTGCTTTCGCACTGGGCACAATCACAGAGTTTCAACGTGGCCCGCAGTTGCAGTTCCTGAAGCGCCTTGCTCAAGGCCGCCTGGCTGAAATGGGTGGGCGTGGCTTTGTCGACATGGACCACCTGATTCGCTTGCTCAATTTTGGCCGTGCCGCACCTGAGATTTGGTCCAATATGCCCAAAAGCAGCCAGGAATGGGTCGAAGGCTTTGTGGCTGGGTTGAACTGTGTTCAAGCCCAGCGCAAGCGTGGGGTCGATGAAAAGTTTTTGGGCATTCAACCTGAACCGTACACCCCTTTGGATATTTTGCTGTTTGGGCGGCTGGCGGGCGCCGATGTGAACTGGCCTATTTATTTCTCGCTGATTGAGCATCGCCTGTCGGGTGACTTCATCGAATGGTGGAACCGGCTTCGCCGAGTGGGGGCAGGTGTGTCCACCAGTTTCGACAGTCCGAATTCCGGCAAGCCCAGCACAGCCCAGCAAATTGGCGAGTTTCTGAATAGTCTCTCTCGTTCTGGCAGCAATTCAATCGTGGTACATGGCACACGCACACAAAGCGGCAAGCCGCTCATGGTGAACGACCCCCACCTGGGTCAGCACTTGCCCAATGTGTGGATGATGGTGGGGCTGCGCACGCCCACTTACCAGTGTGTGGGTTTGATGTTTCCGGGCGTGCCCATACTGGGCCTTGGGAGAAACCCAAACCTGGCTTGGGGCGGCACCAATTTGCGTGCCGCATCGTCAGATCTGGTGCGCCTGGACGACAGCACCTTGCACAATACGCCCGAGCAGGTGGTAAAAATTCGGGTCCGCTTTTCATGGTCTCGAACTCGAAAACTCAGGTTCTCCCCCCATGGCCCTGTGCTTACAGATTGCGCGGCTTTGGGGCGTTTGTGCGGCAAAGACAACCTGGCGTTGCGTTGGGCAGGGCACTGGCCTACCGATGAAATCACCAGTTTTTTGCAGGGCATGCAGGCGCAGAAGGTAGAACAGTTGCAGCAAGCCATGCATGGCGTGGGCGTCACTCCGCTCAATGTGCTGGGGGCTGATACGGCTGGAAATATTGGTCATGTGTTGGCAGCCACCTTGCCCAAGCGGCCCGGTTTCCCGGAAGACGATTGGGTATTGGCCGAGTCCATGGCCAGTGAACACTGGTCGGTGCAGGTGTGTGCCCGCGATTTCCCCAGTGTGATCAACCCGGCTGCTGGTTTTATTGTGTCTGCCAACAACCGGCCTTCAGAGGTAACCGGCTTGGGGTTTCTGTTCAATGGCGACGATCGCGTCATGCGGGCACGGGCTTTGTTCAATTCTCAAAAAAGATTCACTCCACAAACCCTATTGGCTCTGCAACTGGATGTGACCTCACCGCTAGCCGATCAATTGTCCAGTCAACTGGCTGAGTTTTGCCGCCCCTACTTGCGCAACAGTGAACAGGCTGTGTTGTGCAATTCAATTGATTTGTGGGGCGGTGCCTACACCGCCGACAGTTTTGCCGCGCTTCAATTCGAATTTTTATTGGCTGCGTTGGTAAAGCAACTGTCAGTTTTGCGCTACGCGGGCCGAACACCCAGTCTCATGGATCAATGGTCTTATCTGTCAGCCTGTTTGATGGAAGACCTTGAAAATCTCACCGACGCGGAGCGGGCTAAAATTGTGTCGCCGTGTGTGGACGAGGCAAACCGCAAGGCTCAGCATTGGCAACTTTGGGGTAATTTGCACAAAATCCGCTTGCGTCATGTGCTTGGGCATGTGCCTTTGCTGGGTAAGTTGTTTTCTTCGAAATCGTTTCCTGCTGCGGGTTCCCGGGAAACCTTGATGAAAAATGCACACAATCTGATTCGGGGTTTTGATGAAACCAGTTATGGTTCTCAAAGCCGGCACCTGTCCGACCTGTCCGATCCCGACGAGAATCATTTTGTGCTGTTGGGAGGTCAGGATGGCTGGGTGGGAAGCCAGTTGTTGACCGATCAAATTCCCCTGTGGCAGACCCGGCAGAGCATTCAAATGCCGTTGCGGCCAAGCCGCATCGAACAACTTTTTCCCCACTGCATCGGCAGGTTAGAATAAATTCTCGATATTGCTTTAATTTCCTATTGCACAGGATGTCCACCCATGAAAACCATCATCATTAGCAGCCGCAAAGGCGGGGCTGGGAAAACAACGCTTTCCTTGAATCTTTCTGCCTTGGCCAGCCAGCAAGGCAAGAAAAAAGTGGCCTTGCTTGATCTGGATCCCCAGGGTTCCAGCCGCTTTTGGGATTCACTGCGGGAGGCCGATTATCCAGATGTACGAAAGGTGGGTTTCAATGACATCGTGATTGCGCTTTCCGAGCTTGAGGACGAGGGCTATGACTATGTGTTTATTGACATGCCCCCCACAGATAAAAAATGGGTCAAGGACGCCATGGAGCATGCTGACCTGGTGTTAATTCCCACCAAGGCTAGCCCGCTGGACATTCACAGCGCAAGCAGCACACTAGAGTGGGCATCAGACGCTGGTAGCAAAGTAACCTGGGTCATCAACGGTGCTTCGGTGTTCAGCAGCACCCCGGAAATCGTGTTTGAACAGCTCAAGGCCACAGCCAAGATTTGTCGCACGATCGTGCACGAGCGAAACGACTTTGTGATCAGCGTTGGTTTGGGTAAATCGGTCAATGAGTTCGCGCCGAATTCCAAATCGGCTGCGGAAATTGACAGTTTGTGGCGGGAAATCAAGGCCATGCTCGGCAGGGCCTGATCTCGAGGTCGAAACCAGGGCCTGCACCAAAAAGGGCCTTTTTTCCTCTGTGTTTCTGGCACCTTAATTGCTAAACAACTTCCAGACATCAAAGGGAGGGGGCAATGACTACGGTGCTCATCGTCGATTCAAACAAGGACTCACGCTTGGCGCTGGAAGCTCAATTAACGGCATCCAATCAGTTCGAGCGTGTCTTGTCTTGCCCAAGTTTGCAGCTCGCGGAAAACTCAATTCATCAATATGAAGTAAAAGTCATGTTGATTGATGCGGAGCAAGCCAGTCAATCCCCGCTGCTTCACCAAATCAAGGCCAACAATCCCGAATTGGGTGTTGTTTTGCTTCAAGGCAAAACAGGTGTTATTGACGCTGCCACTTTGATTGAACTGGGCGCGCATGCGCAAACCTCTCCGCTGGCTGCTCCCATGGAAATCATCGCCAGTGTGGCCAAAGCATTGGTTGGTCGCCTCAAACCCAGCAAACGAATTCTTGGCAAATTCCTCAAAGACAGCAAATAAGCCTGTACTGAAAACACGATCTGAATGCTTATTTCCCGCCAGCTTCGGATATCAAATTGATGGTTTTTCATGCAAAATCAAGCTTGTTCGCGCTTGCAGCTTAACCATGTCAACACAATTTTCCAGGTCTGTTCCAGTGTCATCCCGCCAGCGCGGAGCCATGACCATTCTCACCGTATTCATCATGCTGATGACCGTGGGTGCCTTGGCCGTGTTGGGTCTGGGGCAAGTGGTTTGGGAAAAAGAAGAGGTGCAGCGCATTGCCGACCTGGCTGCCAAGGCTGCCGCAAGCGATATTGCGAATGCTCCTCAGGGTTTTACCGCGGCTGTCGACTATGCAAGGCGCAATGGTCTTGATGACAGTACCGATAACCTCTCGATCAATTGCAATGTGCGGGGCACCGACACTTTGCTGCCAGCCAACGCCTGCGACCGTTCCGTGTTGGTGCGTCTGGTGCGTAATGTGCCCGCCGCATTTCTGGGCACAGAACCGGTTGTGGCCGTAGCCGAAGCCACAGTCACCCCGGTGATCTCGGGTTTGGTGGGTACCAATTTATTGGCATTGAATTTGAATGGATCAAGTTTGTCACCCTTGATGAGCGCCATCGGTACCGAATTGCGCTTGAATTTGTTGGGGTTTCAGGGCCTGTTGGCGTCAAACGCCCAGGTGGACTTGCTGCAATTGGGCGTTGAGTTGGGCGTGTTTGGAACTGGTGATCAACTGGACATGGCGCGTTTATTGAACACCGAGGTGACCGCTGCCCGTCTGCTGGATGCTGCACTGAGTGTTGCAGGTCCCGAGGCTCCAGTCATTGCAATTCCTGGCAATGGTCCTGCTGACACAGTCGATTTTTTGCTCAGTGAAGTGTTGTCCGCAGATACCAGTGGAGACTCCGAGTTTGCCGGCGCCTCGGTTCGGCTGGGCAACTTGGCCTTCGCCTCCAGCTTCGCCGCGGCAAGTGGGGTGGGTGGCAATGGCATTCGCCTTAATTTGGGCAACACGCTGAATGTTTCAGTGCTAAGCCCCCCACAGTTGTTTGTCGCCACCAAACGGAATACAGATGGCAGTGTGATTGCCACTGCCCGCACCGAGCAACTGGCAGTGTCGACCCGGATCAGCGGCCTTTTGAATTTGACGGTGACCGCTGGTGGTGGCTCTGTCGACATTAAAGATATTGATTGCAAGCTGCCTCAATCAGATTCTGCGGTTTTGGTGGATCTTGACTCCACACCTATTGCGGCCACCCTGGGGCTTCCTTCTCTTCCCTTGTTAGGGCAACGCAATATTAACGCCAATGTGGGCAGTGGCAGCGCCAATGACGTGCCTATGGTAGGTTATCCAGACCCAACTGTTACTACGTCCTACAGCTTTGAGGCATCTCAAGGGGTTGGTAATTTGTTGACCAATTTAAACACTGGGGTGGGTGCGCTCAATGGTATTTTGACTGTACTGGCAACAAATCCAACACTCAGGTCAGCCTTGAACTCGCTCGGTGGAGGAATTGATGAAATTTTGGAAGTGTTAGGCTTGGAAGCCAATGAAGTTTACGTTCAAGTTGACAACATGGATTGCTTCAACACTGCGGTGCTCACCCGTTGAGTTAAACTTTCCCTACATCAATAAAGCAGGGGACATACATGGGCGAACAACGGGTTTGGTACGGCTTGCAAGCGGGCTTGGTGGTTTTTTGGCTAATTGTTCCACTGGTCGGGCTGTTGGGTTTTCACGTTCCGTTTCTCACCCTTTTCGCAGCCATTATTTTGCTGGCGCATATACTTGAAATCCCCTTGGCCATTAACCGCCTTCGCGCACTGAACCTGCCTGTGGGCAAAGTGGTGTTGAAAACCTTGGTGTTTGGTTTCACCTGGTGGCTACCTTTGAGCAAAGGCTATACCAAGGAATAAAGGGGTCCCAAGCCGGGCAGGTTTTTCTTGCCTCACTTCAGGCGAATCACCTTGACACCCTCGGGCAGCTTTGGTTTTGTACCAGGTGGCATCCACAGGTAGCCTATGCCGTCGGGCTGCTCTTTCAGAGTCGCGAACAATTCCTCCTTGTTCTCCACTTCCGCCGGTGGTGTGCCTTGGCCGGTGTACCGGCGTACATGCCAGTAGCCGGTGTAATCAAGTTCGTTGAGATTCATGATGCGTTGAAGAAACTCATCGCGATCGGCGGTACCTGGGGCTGCATTCAGCGGCTTCAGGCTGTGCCCATTCACCTGGCTGAGGCGTCCTTTGTAAATGCTGCGAAGTTCACGAATTGCAATTTCGTTTACCGGATGGTTTGCGGAAGTTACAACATACACCTCAGCCGAGGCGGCGCCAACAACACCCAACATCAAATACAAACCGATTGAAGCAGCGGCTTTCACAAAACCGGTAGTGCGCGCGATCATTGCCACACCCAGTTGTAAGACACGCTCAGAAAATTGAACGTGGTGTTGGGAATGCGGTTGTCAGACAACTGCGGTCGAGTATTTTTCTCCACCACATGTTGAATTTCTGCTTTGAGCGAGTCCGATGCACTCAGCGAATATTTTCCACCAATGGCGATCGAATACTGGTCATCAAATTCGGAAATAAACCGGCCCAGACTGGTGTAAATCGCATGCTGTCCACCAATTTTACGAATCAGTGTAAGGTTGCCACCGTGTTCTTCAAACTCAGGCGTGTCAACGATACGCACTTGTGGCCCAAAGTCAGGAATTACGCCCTTGTTGGTGGATGAAAATTCGAGTTGACTTAATTCCGCACGAAGCGTGTAACGTTGCCAGTCGTATTCAGCACCCAGGTTGGTGAAATGTAGTCGAGCATTGAGTGAGCCTCCAACCACCCGTCGTCCGTTGAACTGGCGAATTTCCCGGTCTAGCTGCGATTCATGATGTGCAAGTTGAAAGCGGTATTGGTCACCGTCTACACCAATGACAAAGCCGGCCACTTCATACCGATTGGTGGGAAAGTCTGCGGTGGTATTGGATAAGCGTTGAATAATATCCCTGTTGCCAGCGATTGCCTGCAGTCGCCAATAACGGCCACCAGTATCTTCAAACTGGTAACTCGCTGAAAACCCGTCTGTTCCAAGAACACCCGCGTTGTAGTAAATCTCGGGGCTTAAATTCGCTGGTACATAGGTTTGACCAACGTCCAGATTCTCGGAATCCAGATAAAAATTCAGTCGCTGGCGGCCAACCTTAAAACTCCAGTTGTCGTTGGGCTTGTAGGTGACGAAAGCCCAGCGGGTGTCAATTTCAACGTCTTCATCGTTGTCCAGCTTCGGTGCAACAACATATTGAACAGTCGCACTCAGTTGGGGATTGAACTTGACATCCAGCTGCGCACCCAAAATCGAATTGACTTTGAAGGTGCCGTCTTCGTTGATGAATCGTAAGTACTTCTGTTCGTTGTCGCCCAAGGTGTATTGAACGGTGCCGAATCCACTGAGCGAATAGTCCACCGCCATGGCTTGCCCATGGGCAAACACAAGGCCTGCGGCGAGTGCCGTGGCCTTTAGCAATTTGGGCAATATGTGGGCAAGGTTCAAAAGCTGACTCAATACATATTATTTTTAGAGTGTGCCCATTATCAGGTACTTAATAGCACCACAACAATGAAAGACCAAGGTGTCGTTTTAGTTTGTCCACAAAAGGTAACACTGTGGTTGTAAGTTGCAACCAAACGGCCGAGGCAAGTTGCTCGTGCAATTCGATGCGAATTGAATGGAACTGTGGAGGAATGTGAGAACTGGGTGGTGGTGGCCGAGGACAGAATCGAACTGCCGACACAAGGATTTTCAATCCTCAGCCCTGAAGCCACGGTTCTTGAAGCAATTTCACTTATGGCAGATAAAGGCATTGGTGCACTTGTGGTCACACACGAAGAACGCG
>JAHJCM010000046.1 GCA_018812945.1 Gammaproteobacteria bacterium
CAACCCATGAATTTCTCCAGGGCGCATGCCCGTGAAAAACTTCACCGTGAAGTAATTGCGAAAGTCTTCGCGACAGTACTTGATAATCATCTCCACCTCTTCAATCGTGAAGGGTGTGACATCGGTCTTTTTGATCCGCATCCGTTTGATATTCTGGTACGGAGTGGTAAAGTTGAACCGATCAGCGGCTTCATCTAAGACCTGTTTCACAGACGTCATCACATGATTGATCCGTGAAGCTGACATTGTTGTTCCTGGTTTTTTGCCCGGGGCTTTGGCGAGAACTGAGCGAAATTCCAGAAGGTCCTGTTTGGTGATACTGCTGATCACCCTATTTCCAAACTGCGGTACCAGCCACTTCTCCAAGATGTCGCGCTTGGTGCGAATGTTCGAGCGTTTCCAAAGGGATTCGTTTTCAACAATGAACTTTTCCGCGAATTCGGCGAAGGTTGGGTGCCCAGCTGAGGAAATATTCTCAATCGCTTGACGCACCGGCTGGTTAGCCATTCGAATGGAAACCATTGGCGAGGCGGGTTGATATTGTTGAGTCTCAAGGGCTTCAATTTTCTTCAGCAACTTACTTTCAGGAAAATAACGCCGATATTCAAAAGTACCAAACTTGATATCAAGCTCGATACTTTTCAAAAGAGTCTCAAGTCTTTTGCGGTTCTTCGGCTCATCTTTAAGTTGCGTTTGTTCACGGCAACGCATACCTCGATAATAAAAATCAATCTGAAGATTGCCGGTCTCTTTTCTTGCTCGAATAATTCCCATGACACCTCCTCAAATTTTGGGCGCACTGTTGTTCAGTTGGGCGAATCGAGTCATGTCGGATTGAATGACCTCCCAAATGAAAAGAATTTTTCGGCCATTAAATGGACGGATGTAATGACGGCCCTCAAGCAACACAGAATCTTTAAGACGATCGCGAATGGTCCGAACGTCGTACTTGATTCTTGCGGAAAGCTCTTCGGTGGTTAGGTAAGTAACCTCGGGATTTTTTACGGTGTCCCTTGCAACAGGTACTTGCACTGCTGGAGCGTGTCTAGTGTTGCCAAAAGTCTTGATGACAAAGTCTGTGTTCATGGGTAAATGTCCTTTAGAGTTTCAATCGTCACGTATTAGTTACATACGTTGAATTAAATTTACACCACGAATCGACAAATGTCAATTAAAATTGACCCTCATGAGGAGAAATTCGCAATGATCAGGTTTTATTTACAGGAACGAATGGCAGAAAAGCAATTCAAAGAGGGGAAGAGAGTGACCCTCAAGGAGGTTTCAGAGGCAACGTCTATAAATAGAGCAACGCTATCCAAAATGCTGCACCATCGCGGATACAACACGGTGACTGACAACCTAGATCGCTTATGCAAGTATTTCGACTGTCGTTTAGAGGAAATTGCGGAATTTGTGACGGATGAAATTGAATCAACAAATCAGTAACCACTGAACTTGCCGGCTTTCTTTTCGAATTGAATGAAGCTGATTTAACTCAATTAGCATCCAGCAATCTGGAAATATGAGATGGAGAAATATCTTCAGATGAGTTTGACAAAGCTGAGCCTGTGACCACAGTGTGACCTGTTCGCAAACCGATACTCCACTTGCAAGTTGTGACCATAAATTTGGTCACAATATGGTCACAACGTAGTCACAGAATTTTTTGTTCTCTTTGAATTTCAATCGGCTGAAATTCTCAAGATCCGCAGCTAGAGACGCTTTCGAGGAAAAATGAAGTGGCGCGGCTGGCGGGGATCGAACCCACGACCCTTGGCTTCGGAGGCCAATACTCTATCCACTGAGCTACAGCCGCGCAAGAAGGCGTTAGTGTACACCAGCGCTGGGATCTAGGATACTGACGGCATATGTCCACCGTACAACCAATAAAAATGAAAATCGCCAATATTCTTCGCACCAAAGTGGTGTTGATACCCCTGTTCATCCTTGTTTTTATTTACTTGTTTGCATGGGCCGGGTTGCCTCGCCTGGTGCACTGGCAGGCTGAAAAGCAGGTGCTTGAACGTTCCGGCCATGTGCTGAAAATGGACTTGCCCGAGGTCAACCCCTTCAAGCTGACCGTTCGGATCCCCAAGCTTAGCCTGGCCACGCCCGAGGGCGAGCAGCTGGTGGCGTTTGATCACCTTTTTGTAGACGTTTCCGGTACTGACCTGTTCACTGGCCTTGTTGCGCTGGATCAAATTGACCTGAAAAACCTGAACCTGAATGTGGCGCTGCTGCCCGGGGGCAAGAACAACTTCACCGCGCTTCTGGATGCTTTCAAAACTGAAGAGCCTGAAGAGGAAAACACCGAGCCACCTGCGTTTTTGTTAAGCCATTTGCTGATTAGCGATGCAGCGATTGATTTTGAAGACCGCCGCAAACCCGATGGCCTGAAAACCCGCTTTGCGCCGCTGAACCTGGAGCTGCGCGACTTGGCCACCCGTTCTGAAACCGACGGCGACTTTATATTGAATGCCGTGACAGGGCTGGACGCCGAACTGAAACTACGCGCACAAATTCAGCTGGCCGACCCCTCAGCCACGGGGGAGTTCTCGCTGACTGGTTTGAACATTGCCAAACTTGAACCCTTATTGGCCCCGCTATTGCCCACGGCTCCCCCTGCCGGCAGTGCCGACTTGGTTCTAAACTTTGATGTGAATTTGAAAGACGCCAGCGAGGACATTCCGCCCAAGGTGTTAATCAACAACATCAATGCTGAGGTGCGCGAATTCAGCATGGCCGCCAAGCCACAGGGTGCCCGTGCTGCTGCCCAATTCAGCAAGCTGAATATCAACAACGCCAGCTTTGATTTGCAGGCCAACAAAGCTGAACTCACTGGAATTGTGCTGGCTGGCCTTCAGTTAAACCATGCCAGCAAGGCCAAGGCGATTGGCCTGGATACGATTGAAGTCGGCCCTATCCTCGTAGACCTTGCCGAACAACATGCAGAGGTTGACGCCGCCACAGTGAAAGGTGGCGCTGTAAATGTGAAGCGCAACGCCCAAGGTGAACTCGATTTGATGGCAGCGATCAACGACTGGGTTCCTGCCAAGAAACCAGCGGACAAGAACACGCCTGAAACAATCGACGAGGCACCTGCAAAACCTTGGACCTACGCAGTCAACACCATCGACCTTTCCGGCATTAATGCCAACATTCAAGACCAAACAGTGAGCCCCGCGTTAAACATTGGCTTGAACAGTATTGCGGTATCAACCAGCGGTGTGACACAAGACCTTTCCAAAACCCTGCCACTGAAAGCCAGCCTGAATGTGGCCAGTGGTGGAAGCATTGCTGTGAATGGCGACATCAACCCCAGTACCGCAGCCACTCAAATGAACATTGAGGTGAATGCGCTGGCCTTGAAACCTGCACAGCCCTTCATCGGCCAATTTGCCAAACTGAACCTGGTCAGCGGCGCTATTTACACCAAAGGCAAAGCCACCTACAACGCCAAGGAACAAGGCTATGCCGGCAGCCTGACTGTGGCGGGCTTGCGGCTGAATGAAGCAGGCACCAACAATTCGTTTTTCGAATTCAAAAAACTGTTTACCCCCGGCCTGCGTGTCAATGCCCAAGGCTTGAATATTCAACGCCTGACGCTTGAAGGTCTGGACACTTCGCTATTGATTGCGAAAGACAAATCAACCAACATCAGCCGAATTCTGGTGAACAAGGAAGAACCGACAACGGCCACGCAGCAACAAGCTGAACCTGCAACACCAGCTGCAAATGCACCCCCCGCGTTTGCAGTCAACATTGATCGCTTCAGCATTGCGGACAGTGAACTGGACTTTGCCGATGAGTCGCTGTTCATCCCTTTCGGCACTCGCATTCACAGCCTGGAGGGTGTTTTGAACGGCTTGTCGAACAAGCCTGGGACGCGCGGCGAGCTTGCGTTGACAGGCGCAGTGGATGAATTTGGCGAAGCCGATGCACAAGGCACCCTCAACCTGCTGGACCCCACGGCTTACATGGACATTGCCGTGAAATTCAGCAATGTGGAAATGCGCAATTTGACGCCTTATTCCGGCACATTTGCCAACCGCAAAATTGAATCGGGCAAATTGTCGCTGAACCTGGTGTACAACATTGAAAACCAGCAGCTCAACAGCAGCAACCAGGTGATTGTCGACAAACTGAAACTGGGGGAACGTGTGCAAAGCCCGCAAGGTCGCGACCTGCCCCTGGAGTTGGCCATCGCGATTCTTGAGGACAGCAACGGCCGTATCGATTTGGGCCTGCCCATCACTGGCGACTTGAACGACCCGCAGTTCAGCTACGGCGCCATTGTGTGGAAAGCCATTGGCAATGTGCTCACGAAAATTGTGACCGCACCCTTCCGGGCCTTGGGTGCGTTGTTTGGCGGCGGCAATACCGACGAACTGGGCAAAATTGAATTCACCGCCGGGGCCAATACACTTAGCCCTTCCCAGCGAGAAGGCTTGAAAAAGCTGGGCGAAGCACTGACCACTCGCCCCAACCTGGCTTTAACCGTGCAAGGCACTTGGGCGCCAGTCGACAAAACCGCCATCCAGAACCTTCAAATGCGCCGCGCCGTGGCCGCCCAAGCGGGCGAAAAATTGCAGCCCGGTGAAAACCCCGGCCCCCTTGCCCTGAACAATGAGGCCTCCCAAAAAGCGATTGAGGCGTTGTTTGAAAAACGTTTCAGTGGCGGTGAACTGGCCTCGATGAAAACCGGTTTCAGAAAGGCCAACCCGGGCCAGCTGGAACAAGGTATGGCGGGAAAGGCCTTGGGGCAAATTACCAATTTGTTCAAAGACACGCGCGAGCTGAGCGAGGCTGAAGTGAATGCACTGAAAGGCAAAAATTTCTACGCCGTGCTGGCTCAAAAGCTGCAAGACTCAGAGGAAGTGAGCACTGCACAACTGCAGGCCTTGGCCACGCAACGCCAGCAATTGGTAAGCACCGGGCTGACTTCAGCGGGTGTGCCCGCCGAGCGCGTCAAAACCGATTCGCCCAAAGAAACCAAAGCCAATGATGACAAAACCGTGCCAATGGAATTGGGTGTGGCTGTCAACAAGTGAGCAGCTAAAAACTAAACAATAAACCCCGCTTGGCTGGCCAACACCTCGCGGGTAACACGAATAAATTCGCGGGTCTTGGCGGGCATGGGGTTGGCGTAGGGGCACACGGCGAATATATCGGCCGGTGCACCCGCCCAGTCAGGCAAGACACGCACCAACGCGCCGGTCTTCAGTTCCTGCTGAATGTCCCATTCGGAACGCAGCAGCACACCCTTGCCCTGCAAGGCCCATTGCACAGACACATCACCGTCATTTGAACTCACGGGCCCGTGCACTTTCACGGTGGTTTCCTGCTTGCCGTTGCGCAACTGCCAATTGTTGAACGTGTGGTTCTCTTGCCGAATCACCAGGCAGTCGTGTCGGGTTAAGTCGCCCGGTGTGGTCAACTCACCCGCCGCAGCCAAATAGGAAGGCGCTGCACACAAGATGCGCCGGTTACTGGCCAACTTTTGGGCAATCAGCCTTTGGTCAGGTGGCTCGCCAAAGCGCACCGACAAATCAAAACCGCCCTCAATCAAATCAATCGGGTGGTCCGTCAGTTCAAGAATGACTTCCACCGCGGGGAATTCGGCATGGTAGGCCGACACCACGTTGGCCACATGCTTGCGGCCAAAACCCAGGCTGGCGTTAACACGCAACAGTCCACGCGGGGTGTCTTGCCCGGCACGCAAAGTGGCCTCCAACACATCGATTTGGCGAAGAATATTGGCGCCCTCAGCCAAGTATCGCTCACCCTCGGCACTCAGACCAATGCGCCGTGTGCTGCGGTGAAGCAGGCGAACGCCCAGCCTTTTTTCCAGTGCAGCGAGGCGGCGGCTAACAGCAGGTGGTGTGACATCAAAGGCCATGGCAGCGCTGGCCAGGCTTTCATGGCGCACCAGTTCACTGAAAAAAGCGAGATCAGACAATTGCTTCAAAACTTGCCCCAACAAGGATTCGTGCGTATTTGTTAATAATATTTTAAATGTTGAATCATTGTAGATATTTTTATAACGAATACACTGAGCGCTTCCACATCTACAGCACACCACCCATGTCTTGGCTCGCTCTTCCTGATTTGCTCCTTGTTTTGTCGTTGGGCGCGGCTTTGGGTTTCTTCGGTGGGCTGTTTGGTATCGGGGGCGGCATTATCGCCGTCCCGCTTTTTATTATCGGGTTTGGCATGGACCAGGCCCTGGCCCAAGGCACTGCACTGGTGTTGATGGTGCCCAATTTGCTGATTGGCTGGTGGCGCTACAACCAGCACCACAAGCTGCCCCGGTTGGCCGTAGCGGCGATTGGTATCACTGCCACCGTGACCACCTGGCTAACTGCCAAGCTGGCCGTGCAACTTGATCAAGATGTACTGCACTGGATATTCAACCTGTTCATTTTGGCCGTGGGCCTGCGCATGCTGTTGCTGCGCAAGAACCCCAGTGCCAGTGCAAACAACAGCGATCAGCCCCGCACAGCCACCATGCCTATCGTCGGCATATTGGGTGGCACCAGCATGGGTCTGCTGGGCATGGGGGGCGGTCTGGTCAACATATTCATTGCCTGACCCACCGCCATCGCGGCCTCGCTAAAGCTCGACGGCTCCCACAGGGGAATGTCATTG
>JAHJCM010000047.1 GCA_018812945.1 Gammaproteobacteria bacterium
AGTGGTCTAAAACTTTTTCGCTGTATGCCATGGTACTTCTCCTCAATCTTTAAATATTTCAGTGCTCAGCCCATTGAACGGTGCTCAGGTCGACGCCGTCTAGGTGCATTTCCCAAAGGGGCGACAATTCTCGCAACTTCGCCACTTTGGTTTTCATCAATTCAATCGTGAAATCAATGTCGGCTTCGGTTGTGAAGCGGCCAATCGAGAAACGAATCGAGCTGTGCGCCAGTTCGTCGCTGCGACCCAAGGCGCGCAACACATATGAAGGTTCCAGAGAGGCCGATGTACAGGCCGAACCTGAAGACACAGCAATGTCTTTCACAGCCATGATCAGCGACTCGCCTTCCACAAAGTTGAAGCTCACGTTCAGGTTGTGTGGAACACGCTTTTCAAGATCGCCGTTCACGTAAATTTCGTCGATGGCTTTCAAGCCGTTCAGCAAGCGATCGCGAAGTGCTTTCATGCGGGGCAGTTCGCTGGCCATTTCTTCTTTGGCGATACGGAATGCCTCGCCCATGCCCACGATTTGGTGCGTTGCCAAGGTGCCTGAGCGCATGCCGCGCTCATGGCCGCCACCGTGCATTTGTGCATCGATGCGAATGCGGGGCTTGCGGCGCACATACAGTGCACCAATGCCCTTGGGGCCGTAAGTTTTATGGGCGCAGAAACTCATTAAATCGACTTTCAGCTTTTGCAGGTCGATTTCAACCTTGCCAGTGGCTTGCGCTGCATCCACGTGGAAAATAATGCCTTTCTCGCGGCACAGTTCGCCAATGGCGGGAATGTCTTGAATTACGCCAATTTCGTTGTTCACGAACATGACTGAAATCAGCACTGTGTCTGGGCGAATGGCGGCCTTCAATGCTTCCATGTCGACTAAACCGTTTTCCTGAACGTCCATGTAAGTGGCTTCAAAGCCATGGCGTTCCAAGTCGCGGAAGGTGTCCAGCACGGCCTTGTGTTCGGTTTTCACGGTAATGATGTGCTTACCCTTGGTTTCGCCGTAAAACAGCGCCGCACCCTTGATGGCCAGGTTGTTCGATTCAGTAGCACCCGAAGTCCACACGATTTCACGTGGGTCTGCGTTCACCAGTGCTGCAACATCTTCGCGGGCCTTTTCAACGGCTTCCTCGGCGGTCCAGCCATAGGCATGGCTGCGAGATGCCGGGTTGCCGAAGCTTTCACGCAGGAAAGGGATCATGGCGTCGGCTACACGCGGATCCACAGGTGTGGTGGCGCTGTAATCGAGGTAAATCGGCATCTTCATAATGTGTGTGCTCCAATCAACTGCTGTTTAATGTGTGTGCTGTGCGCGCGTTACGGCTGCGGCATTGTTGGCCGCTGGCCTTTCGCGAAACTGAATGGTTCGTTCCGCGTCTTTCTGTTTGTGCTTTTCAACCAGACATTGCAAGGTTACTGAGCCCAGGTATTCAAGCATTTTCGTGTTCAGGCTGCTCCACAGGTCGTGCGTCATGCACTGGCCTTCGTCGGTGCAGTTTTCCTTGCCGCCGCATTGTGTGGCGTCCAGCGGTTCGTCCACGGCCAAGATGACATCGGCAACGCTGACTTCCTTCAGGGCGCGCGCGATATGATACCCGCCACCGGGGCCTCGAACGCTTTCGACCAACTCGTGACGGCGCAACTTGGAAAACAATTGTTCCAGGTAAGACAGCGAAATGTTCTGGCGCTGGCTGATGCCGGCGAGCGATACCGGCCCAGTGTCTTGCTGCAAGGCAAGATCAATCATGGCTGTGACGGCAAATCTGCCTTTCGTGGTCAATCGCATGGCAACCCTTTTTAATTCCTACTATTTTGGTCAAGTATAGCAAAGTTGACCGTTTTACTCAAGTATTCAAGCGGTTTGGGTGGCTAGGGGAAACCTTGATCTGACAAAGAAAAACCGCCAGCCAAGGCCAGCGGTTTTTGACTTCAGCGCCCGCCCATGGCGGGTTGTGCCTGTTTATGCAGCAGCGAACTGAAACACGCGCTTGCGCAACACTTCCAACAAGCCTGTGCAGCTGTCTTCAATGTAGTTCAGTACGGTGTCGAAACCATCGGGGCCACCATAGTAAGGGTCGGGCACGGTGGCTTCATCATGTTCCGTGGCGTAGCGCATCATCAACTGGATTTTGTGCGCGTACTGGCGTGGGCACTGCTGTTGCAGCAGGCTCATGTTGTCCCAGTCCATCGCCAAAATCATGTCGCTGTCGCGGAAGTCGTCCGCAGTGACCTGGCGTGAAATCAGGCCGGAAATGTCGTAACCACGCTTGGCAGCAGCAGCCACCGCGCGGGGATCGGGCGTTTTGTCCAAATGGTAGGCATGCGTGCCGGCTGACTCAACAGAAATTTCATGGTCAAGACCCGCTTCGCTTACCATCTGCCTGAAAACGCCTTCCGCTGTTGGTGAGCGGCAGATGTTTCCCATGCACACAAACAAAACTTTGCTTTTCATATTGGCTTCCTATTGTCCTGAACCCATTAAAGTAAAACTCTTAAAACCTAAGCACTGCGCTTGGCATCCAGCGATGTCACGTTGGAATCGCCTTTGCTGCCAAACAACTGTTCTTTCAACAAACCCAACTGGTCGCGGGCCTGGGCCGCTTTTTCAAACTCCAGGTTCTTCGCGTGATCCAGCATGAGTTTCTCAAGCCGTTTAATTTCTTTCGCCAACTGCTTCTCACCCAGCGGTGCAACTTCCATGGCCTTGTCGGCCTTGCGCTGCCTGGAAGCATTTGGATCGAATACGCCGTCAATAAGTTCCTTGATCTGCTTGTTCACGCCCCGCGGGGTAATGCCATTTTCCGTATTGAATTCAATTTGCTTGTTGCGGCGGCGGGTGGTTTCGCCAATCGCCAACTCCATGGAGTTGGTAACCCGGTCTGCATACAAAATGGCTTTGCCGTTCAAATTGCGGGCGGCGCGGCCAATGGTTTGAATCAAACTGCGTTCACTGCGCAAAAAGCCTTCTTTGTCAGCATCCAGTATTGCAACTAGGGACACTTCTGGAATATCCAAGCCCTCGCGCAACAAATTAATTCCGACCAGCACGTCAAATTCACCCAAACGCAGGTCGCGGATAATTTCTACGCGTTCTACGGTGTCGATGTCTGAATGCAAATAGCGCACGCGCACGCCATTGTCGCTGAGGTAGTCAGTGAGGTCTTCGGCCATGCGCTTGGTCAACGTTGTGACCAATACTCGATCGCCAGCGCGAGTTCGTTCGTGAATCTCGCTGAGCAGGTCATCGCCCTGGGTGGTGGCAGGGCGCACCTCAATCACAGGATCAAT
>JAHJCM010000008.1 GCA_018812945.1 Gammaproteobacteria bacterium
GTCCCACCAGCCATCGGCTTGCATGCAGCGGGCCGCTTGAATAAAGCGGTCGCAGAACACATCGAAATCAGAATCGGTGTAGTTGTGGCTGAAAATCATTCGCCCTGAACCTACCCAACTCAACATCACGCCAGCTTGCAACAGGTAAAACTGAAACATCCAGTTAAAACGCGATGGGGTGTTGTAAAGAATGGTGAAAATTGAAGTCATGTTTTGCACTTCAACTGGCAATTCCAGTTCCGTCAGGCGTTTGTTCAGTGCTGCACGCCTTGTGTTCCAGACGGTGTCGACGTTCTGATACATCCGTTCCACTTCAACACCATCAATGTGCCTTAGAAACAGGTTCATGGTTTGCATCACGTAAGGGTGTGAATTGAATGTACCCCGAGCAAAGCAGATATCAGCTGGCTTGTCGTTGCGGTAGCGTTTCATCAATTCGGCTTTTCCACACAGCACACCCACAGGCAGGCCACCACCCAGAGTTTTGCCATAGGTCACCATGTCGGCACGCACCCCAAAATAATCTTGTGCGCCACCTTTGGCCAGGCGGAATCCCAGAAACACTTCATCGAGTATCAACACAATGCCGTTCTCGGTGCACACCTGTCTAAGCTTTTTTAGCCATTGGGTGTAGGCCTCTTTGTCATAACCCGCTTTGCGGCCGCTGCTGATCAAGGCGGAGTCACCGGGTGCGTTGCTATTGGGGTGCAAGGCTTGCAGCGGGTTTACCAATACGCAGGCAATGTCTTTTCGGGTGGCCAGTACATGCAGTGTGCGTTGGCTCATCTCTTGTAGCGTCAATGTTCTATCAGCGCTCACCGGGTTACCCACACCGGGTTGTACATCGCCCCACCAGCCATGGTAGGCACCCGCAAAACGCACGATGCGTTGTCGACCAGTGTGGTATTGCGCAAGGCGCACGGCCTGCATCACGGCCTCAGTTCCGCTCATGTGGTATGAAATTTCATCCTGACCGGCCAATGCCAATATTCTGCGCGTATTGTCCAGCACCACCGGGTGAAAGGGGCCAAGCACAGGCCCCAATGGGTCCATGTCGATGGCTGCCTGGCGGATAAAACTTTTGTAAGTGTCGTAGCCCAGCAGGTTGGTGCCGTAGGCACCAGTCACGTCGATGTAAGCATTGCCATCGATGTCCCACAGATGAACACCCTCTGATTTACTCAGAAAAAGTGCAGGCAACAAATTCTCGTTGACCATGTTTCTAAACTGGAAGGGAACGCGGTACTTGTGAGTAAACTGCGCATCGGAAATGCTGCTGATGGCCTGTTCCAGCAATCGTTTGCCCTGTGGTGCACGCCCCAGCAGGTCGTGGGACAAATTCTGGAAACCTTTGCGGCGCTTCTCAACGAGCGCATCGTTGGCACCGTCACAGTTGAAAAACGAATCACCTTCCAGGCTGTAATGCGGTATCAGTTTCGACACGCGCTTGGCCATGCGAACATGGCCGCTTAAGCCGGGGTGTTTGGCGCGCGACAGCTGAAGCCGGCGGTGCGCTTTGAATACAAGGTATGCACTGGCGCTGGCGCCAATGAGTAAAGTCAGGCTGTCAAGGTTCATACACATTTCTGTCAAATACAACAGGTAAGGTTGTACGCCATCTCGGTGACAGGCTGATTAAATTGCAAAAAAATACACAGGCATATTCTGCGCATCAGGCGTCCCGCATTCGGTTACAGGAGAGTGCCAACTTCATGCTGACCAATCGAATCCCTCGCTTGTTCAGCTCCTGGTTGATGGGCAAGGTGAGCAAAATCAAACACCCGTGGTTTGCCCAGCCAGCCTTGTGGTTGTGGCGCCAATTTGCCGATTTAAACCTGCACGAGGCGCAAAAGCAGCAGTTCAACTCCATTCATGATTGTTTTACCCGTGCATTGAAGCCGGGTATGCGGCCTGTGGCTACAAGTGCCTTGTGCACCAGCCCTTGTGATGGAATTCTGGGCGCCCATGGCCTAGTGGAGGACGGCAGCCTGCTTCAGGTTAAAGGCTTTCCTTACGCAATCGAAGAATTGCTGGTAGACCCAGTACTTGCGATGAAATTTCATGGGCATCGATACCTTACCATCCGGATTACAGCCAGCATGTATCACCGTATGCATTCCCCAATTGATGGAGTGGTGGACCAAGTGGATTACATTCACGGGGATACATGGAATGTAAACCCCGTGGCCTTGAAACGCGTAGAAAAGCTGTTTTGTAAAAATGAGCGTGCGGTGTTGAGCGGCAAAACCGTGCAAGGTGAACCGTTCGCCATCGTACCGGTGGCGGCCATCCTGGTTGCGGGCATTCGCTTGCATTGCACTGGGCGTGTGTTTAATCAAACCGACCGCGGGCCTCAACGCGTGCGCACCCACATGCCCATTCACAAGGGAGAAGAGCTTGGGTGGTTTGAGCACGGCTCCACCATTGTGTTGTTGGTGCCACCACGCTGGAATCTTGTCGAGGGCTTAAGTGAAGGAAGCCGATTATTCATGGGGCAAGCCCTGTTTGAATAATTCGGTTATTCTTTCGCCCTATGGACATATTGATCAGCGAAGAAAAGGGCGTTCGCCAACTGCATTTCGGCAGTGACTGGGTGCAAGGGGCCATGCGTATTGCAAGGCCCTATGCACTCGAGCTTGAGTACACCCGCGAAATGATGGCTCCATTGCTGCTGAATTCTGACCCAAATTGGCCACGTTCCGCTTTGTTTGTTGGTCTTGGGGTGGGAGCCTTGCCCAAGTTTTTACACAAGCACAAGCCCGCCTGCAAAATCACCGTGGTGGAAATATCGCATGCAGTGGTTGCAGCTGCGCAAATGCATTTCAAACTGCCGCCGTTTTCCCCAAGCTTTCAGGTTGAAGTGAGTTGCGGCGCAGACTACGTGGCTATTGAGGCAAGCCGCAATTCCCGGCAATTCGATTTGATCATGGTGGACGGTTTTGATGGCAAAGCCAAGGTAGGTCCATTGAACTCGACTGCGTTTTACCTGAATTGCAAGGCCTTGTTGAGTGAGCAGGGGTACTTGGTCGCCAATCTTTTAAGCAATCAGAAAGATTCAACCCAGAGCAAGCAGCGCTTGCTGGATGCGTTCGATGGGCATGCAATGGCTTTGTCGCCTTGCTCCAGTGGCAATGTGATCGCCGTGGCCCATGCTGGCGCTGGTTTTTCCTTCAGCGAGGCGGACTTGTACAGTAACTGCCAGCGCCTGAAAGATGAAACTGCCCTAAATTTGTCTAATACAGTGGCCAAACTCATCGAGGCTTGTCCCAAAGTTTAAATTGCATGCCTAAAATAGGACACAAATTAAACTTACAGAGACTCTGCAGCCATGCAAAACAATCAAGAATCCATTTGGTTTTCCACTCCCAATCTGGAAAACATGAATGCCATGTGTAAAAACACAGCCTGTGAGGCTTTGGGCATCGAAATCACCGAAGTGGGGCCCGACTACATTCGCGGCACCATGCCTGCAGACACCCGAACGTTTCAGCCCTTTGGCCTGGTTCATGGCGGAGCAAATGTGGTGCTTGCTGAAACCTTGGGAAGTATTGGCGCCAATTTGCTGGTTGACAACAGCAAATTTTATTGCGTCGGGCAAGAGGTCAACGCCAATCATCTGCGTGGCGTTAGAAGCGGCAAAGTGACGGGCACAGCCAAGTTATGGCATGCCGGCAAAAGCTCGCAAGTCTGGAATATTGAGCTGCACGATGACAGTGGAAAGCTCAGTTGTATTTCCAGACTCACCATGGCCGTCGTGCCTGTTCCCGGTTCAAAATAATTCATGTCGAAAGTTACTGTGAAACAAGATAAAAATGTTCTCGGCGGGCCCTTGCTTGCCTGCTCCTATGCGCCACTCACTGGTTTTATGCGAGACGGTTGTTGTAGTACCGGTCCCAACGATTTAGGTCGGCATGTAGTGTGTGCAAAAGTCACTCAAGAGTTTCTGGAATTCCAGTTGCGCATGGGCAATGATCTCATCAGCCCTATGCCCCAATATCGATTTGCCGGGCTGAAGCCCGGAGACCGATGGTGTGTATGTGCCAGCCGTTGGCTGGAGGCCTATGAGGCTGGGGTGGCGCCACCTGTGTATTTGGAGGGAACCAATCAAACCGCACTGGATATCATCCCTTTGGAAACCCTGCTTGAACATTCAATTGTTTAGAGGATCTCATGGTTAAAAAACTGGCCTCGCAGTGGCTGTCTGCTGCTCGCATCAGTCCTACGGCTTTGTACACGGGGCAGGTTTGGCAAACCACAGGTCGTTCTATTCCTGAATTGAAATCCATGCCTGCCAGTGCATTGCACCTTGCACTGGCGCCTACCATGTTTGTGTCCAGAAGTTTCGGTGGCCCGACACTGGAAGATTTTCTGTTGGCCCGGCACGATCTGATCGATCATCATCTGACTGAACTGATTGAGTCAGGAAAAGTCACTCAAATCATTGAGATAGCAGCGGGTTTGTCGCCTCGTGGAAGCCGTTTTGTTGAGCGCTACGGCGACAAGATTACCTATATTGAAGCTGATCTGCCAGGTATGGTCGCTCAAAAGAAAAAGCTGCTGGCCACACGCCTGAGGGCTTGCCCGAATCACCACATCAAGGTGGTGGACGCTTTTGCCGAGCAGGGTGCACACAGTCTGGATGGTTTGGCCATGCAGTTGGATACCAGCCAAGGCTTGGCGGTGGTGACTGAAGGACTGCTAAATTATTTTGACAAAGACTCCGTACAGAACCTGTGGACCAGAATTTCTTCGACTTTGGCGCAGTTTCAGCAGGGGGCTTATCTTTCCGACATTCACTTGCAGGCCCAAAACTCCGATCCTCTTGCACAGGCTTTCGTTGCAGGCCTTGGTATTTTTGTTCGGGGCAAAGTGCACCTGCATTTTGAAACAGCAGGTCATTTGCAATTGGCCATGGAGGAACTGGGTATGGCTTGCCAAGTGCTTAAGCCCAGCGACTTTGCAGCGCAAATTCCTGCGTGTTCAGGCAAAGGTGCAGACTTTTGTCGCATTCTGTTTGCGCGCCCCGCCAGTGCGGTAAAGTAGACTGACAAGAAAAAGCAGAACCACCAGCAGGAGACAACATGCGATTTGAATTATTGCGAGGCGTAGTGGCCTCGGCAATGTGGTTTGCCCTGAGCGGCACCGTTGCCATCGCCCAAACCGGTTCAGTGAACGCCTTGGGCGCTGAAATAGCCGGCAATGCGGCCGGTACCATTCCTGAGTGGACTGGAGGGCTTACCAAAGCGCCAGCCGGGTTTGATCCCAAAAAGGGCTACGTTGATCCATTTGCAGGTGAAAAACCCTTGTTCGTGGTGAACCAGAGTAATTTGGCTCAGCATGAGAAATTTTTGCCTGCCGGGCAAATCGCCTTGATCAAACGCTATCCGAACTACAGCATTCCCGTTTACAAAACACATCGCACGGCCGCATTTTCTTCAGAGATGATGACCAGTATCGGAGCCGAAGCTGGCAAGGCCAAGCTGGCGCATGGCGGCCTTGCGGTTGAGGGGGTTCAATCCACCAGCGTGCCTTTCCCTCAACCCAAAAACGGTCTTGAGGCGGTCTGGAATACTTTGCTTCGTCGTCCGGCACAAACTTTAAGGTCGCACACAGCTGGCTTTGTGGCAGGCAATGGCAGCAAGCCGATTACATTTGCCAGCAGCCAAACCATTGCGTGGGCGCCAGCAATCGGCAAGGCAGGCAGCACGCTGTTGTTTGCACTGATCGGCGAATCGACCAAGCCTTCCGCACAATCAGGCGAAGCGTTGTTGGTGCTTGACACCCTCAATTTTAAAGAGGATGCGCGTAATGCATGGATCGTGAATTCCGGTCAGCGCCGGGTATTGCGCGCACCTGAACTGGTACATGCAGCACCGGCGGGCAATACCGATGCTTTGCGTACTGTGGACGATATTTATGGATTCAATGGTTCACCAGAACGATTTGAGTGGAAGCTCCTTGGCAAGCGTGAAATGTACATTCCTTATAACAACTACAAGCTAA
Organism: Gammaproteobacteria bacterium; assembly: GCA_018812945.1. Classification (GTDB taxonomy): domain Bacteria; phylum Pseudomonadota; class Gammaproteobacteria; order Burkholderiales; family Burkholderiaceae_B; genus Limnobacter. Next base: position 6,004 of record JAHJCM010000008.1, read on the forward strand.
GCGACAAAAGCCTGAAGTACGACAACATGCTCAGTGATGCTTTTTTGAAACCGGAGCTGACACGTTTTGAACTGCACCGTGTTTGGGTCATTGAAGGCACCTTGAAGCAGGGCGCCGAACATATCTATTCCAAGCGCACCATGTATGTGGATGAAGACAGCTGGTATGTGGCCCTGATGGACCAGTACGACACCAAGGGAGAATTGTGGCGCGTCAAAATGTTGTATCTGATGCAAGCTTACGATGCGCCGGGCTTGTACACCGCCGGTGAAGTACAACATGATTTGAATGCTCGCAAGTCTGTATTCAGTGCTTTCCAGAATGAGGAACCTGCCACTGAATTCAATGTGGCCGTGAAACCGGGCGACTTTACGCCCGCTGCACTTCGTAAACTGATGCGCTGATCCTGAGTGAAAATGCTTTGGTGATTTAGAGTGCTTTTTCATCAGCACCGGGCGACCAGCTACTACAATGTCGCCCAACTTACTTTGTATTCGCAAGGACTTTTCGCAGCATGGCCGAGCAGGACAAACCCGACAACTCCGAAGCCAATTCGGAGGCTATCGCCGATGGCAGCACCATGGACCGCATCAAAACCGGTGCCTTTGAGCGAAATGTTGCATTGACACGCATGGGGGTGGGTGCGGGTGCCAAAATTGCAGGGCATACGGTTCGCAATTTCTTCCGCCGTGGTGAATCCAAGGACGAGGCCAATCGGAACTTTTATCGCGCGCAGGCCAAAGAACTGGCTGATGAGCTGGGTCGCCTGAAAGGTAGCGTGATGAAAGCAGGGCAAATGCTTTCTCTCTATGGGCAATATTTTCTGCCCGAAGAGGCTGTCGAGGTGTTGGCCACCCTGCAGGACAATACGCCGGCGGTCAGCTGGTCATTCGTTGAGCCTCAACTGATTGATGCCTTGGGTGAAACAACAATAGCAAAACTCGATATTCATCGAAAGCCGATTGCTGCTGCATCCTTGGGCCAGGCTCATCTGGCGACCATTAAGGCTACTGGTGAGCAGGTCGTTGTCAAAATTCAGTATCCCGGTGTGGCCAACGCGATTGACACGGACATTCGTACCCTGTCGAGGTTAATTTCTGCGACACGTTTGGCTCCCAAAGCACTTGATTTGACTGATGTGTTCAATGAACTACGCGACATGCTGGTTCGAGAGTGCGATTATGTCCAGGAGCGGGAATTTACTGAAATATTCTATGACCGGCTTGTTGACGACAAGCGTTTTATCGTTCCGAAGGTTTATCCAGAATTTTGCGCGCAACGAGTGCTGACCACGCGTTATGAGCCCGGGTATTCCGTTTCTTCCAAAGAAGTGCAAGCCTTGTCGCAAAAACGCCGGAATGCCTTGGCACAGGGTTTTGCTGAACTTTTTGTCACTGAGTTTTTTGACTGGAATCTGGTTCAAACCGATCCTCATTTCGGAAACTACCGGGTTCGCATTGATCCCGATGCAGAGAACGATCAGATCGTAACGCTGGATTTTGGTGCAACCCGTCCGTTCGACAAGTCCTTTGTTGACAGCTATGGGCGCATCGTTCGTGGATCGCTTCAGGCGGACCGGCGCGAGGTTGCTCAAGGTGTTTTAGAGATCGGTTTGATGGACGCCAACACTCCGCAATCCTTTCTGGAGGGGTTTGGCGATTTGACTGAGCTGATTGTTGAACCGTTTCGCAAGCCATTTGACCCCATGGTGTCGGAGCGGCTTTACACCCCTGGGGGAGCTTATCGGTTTGGCGACACTGATTTGCCAGCTAGAGTGGGTCAGACTGCAGCATTGAAAATGATGTCCAAGCATTTCAAGATACCGCCTCAGGAAATCATATTCCTGCATCGGAGGATTGGCGGGGTGTTAGTCACCTTAAAAACTCTGCGAGCTGAACTGCGCCTGCATGAGCTACTGAAGCCCTACTTGGATCTGAATTAAGTTCCAATCCAGACAAATCTTCTTTGTCCGAAATTGTCAACGAGTTCGCTGTTTTGGTGTCAAAACAGGAGGAACCTTTGCGCCTTAGAGCGCTCTAAGAGTGCGTTAATGGTTATCGCACTGCATATTGATTATCTTTATTGAGCATATAGAGTAATTTGCATTGCTCTACCCATCGGCTTGTGATCAAATGATAATAGTTGTCCTAGACAAAAAGGCGAACAGGATGTCAACAGCGCAAGACTCAATCGGTGTGGTGGTACTGGAGCCCAACAAACAGTTGTTGGACAAAATTTGTGTGTTCGCTCAAAAAGTATGGGGTCATCACGAGGTTTTGCCCCGCCAAACAGGTAAAGAACTTGCGTTGGCCGCTGAGAATCTAGGTGTGGGGCTTGTGGTTGTTCGTGCAAGCTTCCAACGGTCAAGCGCCTTGATTCAGAACACTTTGCTGGACATGTACGCGGCAGGCACACAAATCCTGATTATTCAGGACACACCCTTCAGAGTATCCGAGGCCACATGGGCTTCCTTTGCTGGGCTTCACTTTTTGTCGGACAAAGCCACTGACGAGCAACTGAATGACTTGCTTACAATGACCTTGGTTCGCCACTGCATGCCCCAGTTCAACAAATTGATTTGACCTAGACAGACAATCTAAGTCATTTACAATTCCTCTGATTTTCAACGCAAATTAATCGTGTCTCCGTGCCCCAGCAGCTCAAAGTTGCTGGGTGCCACATTGTGCTTTTCCAGTGCAAGTTTCAAATCGCCAATAGGTTGATCAAGCGGTTCATCGGTCAACTCGAACGTACCCCAATGAATGCCCATTGATTTCGCCGAGCGCACATCTTTGTGAATTTGCACGGCCTCATCGGGGTTAATGTGCTGGGCTTTCATAAACCAGCGAGGTTCGTAGGCGCCCACCGCAATTGCGCTAAAGTCAAATGGGCCCAAGCGTTTTCCAATTTCTTCGAAGTCTTTGCTGTAGCCTGTGTCGCCAGAGAAATAGAAGTTCAGCTTGGGGTTTTTCATCGTCCAGCCACCCCACAGTGATTTGTTCCGGTCTGTCAGCGTGCGCGCAGACCAGTGATAAGCGGGTACGAAGGTAATCTGGTTTTCTCCAATGGTGTGAGTTTCCCACCAGTCCATTTCCCTGACTTTTTCAACACCCCAGCTTTTCAAAAGCGACTCAAGACCAAGCGGTACAAGAAAGAGGGCATCAGGCTGCTGCTTGGCCAGTTTGACCACGGTGTTGTGATCGAGGTGGTCGTAATGACTGTGACTTATCACCACCACATCAATTTTTGGCAGGTTTTCAACACGGCTTGGCGATTGAACCTTGCGGGATGGCCCCGCCCATTGCACTGGAAAGGCGCGAACTGAAAAGTGAGGATCAGTCAACAGGGTGAAGCCGTTGGCGCGCACCATGACGGTTGCATGCCCAAGCCAGGTGGCTGTGGTTTCCGAGTACTCGGAAAGCTGGCTTTTGTCGAATGCCTTTTGGGGGAAATCGGCATAGCTGGCTAAGAATTTACCTGGAGGAGGGGGCAAATCTTTTCCGAATCGTTCGCGGTACCAACGAAGCAGGTCAGACATGGGTTTTGAAACAATGGTGCCATCGGAATTTACAAAGCCATCAGGCCTGTGGTGGGGTTTACTCGAATCAAAATAGGGATTTGATGCAGCACAACCCTGAATTAAAAAACCGGCAACGACACTCAGCACACTTGCGACTACATACTTCATGGTTCAACACGGATGAATTAGAGTTCCTTCCACTGCGTCGCCAAATACACAGCAACAGGCAAGCCGAAGTAGAGCAAACAAAGTACTCTGAAATGGTCCATTGATTCTACCGCAGTGCTGCTGTTTGTGTTTAATTCAAGGCCACCCAGTTGTCCAGGGTTACCGGCAAAGGCCAGCTCAAGGGTGCTGCTGGTTTCAAACAAGGGTGCAATAAATGCAGGCTCCAGGACAAAAGCACAACCCAACACCCACAGCACGAAAAACACAGTGAATCGCTTGATACTCATCTTGATTACTCCTTTGACTATTTTTTGTCGCCCTGAAAACAACTGTACAATAAACACTGTAACTGTGTACAGTATTTTTTAGTTTCTGTGGTTTTTTGTAGTCTTGTACAATGCACCCGTACAAAATCAGACTGTTACAATTCAAATCCACTTGTTTTATCCATACAGAGAGGAGCTTTATGCAGTCCCAAAGAATCTCGATCAACGCCAAAGACGGCGGCCAGTTCGGTGCTTATCTGTCCCTTCCACCCACAGGCAAAGGCCCGGGTATTTTGTTGATTCAAGAAATTTTTGGTGTCAATCAGCATATTCGTGAAGTCGCAGATCAGTACGCCAGCGATGGCTTTGTAGTGCTTGCTCCAGACGTATTCTGGCGTCAGGAAGCGGGTGTAGATATTGGCTACGACGATGCCGGGTTCAAAAAAGGATTTGGACTGATGCAGGGTATGGACTTCCCCAAGGCAGTTGAAGATTTGTGTGTCGCCGCCGAAGCTTTGAGATCTCGTCCCGAAGTGATTGGGAAAGTGGCCAGCCTGGGTTTTTGTATGGGTGGAATGTTGTCCTACCTGGTGGGAACTACAACAGGGGCGGTAGACGCAAGTGTTTGCTATTACGGTGGTGGAATTCACACTGCACTTGATCGTGCCCCACAGGCCAGAATTCCGATGTTGATGCACTTTGCCGAGAAAGATGGCTTCATTCCCATGGAAGCAGTTTCCCAGATCAAAGCGGCATTTCAGTCCAATCATGACGTGGAAATTCACACCTATCCGAACGTAGACCATGGCTTTAATTGTTGGGGACGCCCAATGTATCAACAAAAGGCGGCAGCATTGGCCAGGGGCCGATCGCTGGAGTTTTTGTCACGAGCCATCTCGGCCTGAGCCAACTTTAAAGGCGGTCTTCTTGAAAGCAACCTCGGCCAGCGCTGTATCCCTGAGCAGGGTCGTCGCAAAGGCAATTGACGATTCATGGCGCAATCATCCTTTGCTGTGTTTACTTTTTGCCTTAGGTGTTCTTGCCTCGATTGTGTTTTGGACGCAGTTGGGCGACTTGGCCTGGTTTGGACAGCTTTTGCTGCTGGTCGTGGTTGTGGTGGTTTCCTATGGCGCGGGCAGTGTGTTGACCCGCGCATGGATGAGTTTTCAGCTCAAGGAAAGTTTGTTGAACCTGGGCAGTCAGGACGCCGCGCCTGATTATCTGGCGGGAAAAGATTTTTTCGAAACTCTGGTTAACACGGTACACAGGTTGAATCAGCAACAGCATATGTTGCTGGCTGGTTTTGAAGAAGAAAAACGCCGCCTGCTCAGTGTCGAGAACTGCCTGAACGGTTTTGTGGTCGAGTTCAGCGTAACCGAGCAGGGGCGCGTGCGGGTCGAGAATGTCGACAATTCGATTGAACGTTTTTTCTCGCTGACCCGGGCTGAATTCATTGCCGATTGGACTCTTGTTCTTAAGCACATTGATTCAAAGTATCACGCCGCGATACGTACTGTATTGTCGCGCCCGGAGGCCTTTCCCAATCGCGAGTCGCTGGTTTTTTCAACCACGCGGCGTAGTGGGGTAGAGCCACAATATTTCCAGTTGACACTGCAGCGCGAAGCAAAAGCGCCGGGAGTCAGCATGTATGCGGTTTGTCTTGATGTGAGCGACTTGGTGCTGGCCAAAGAGCAGGCCGAAAGTGCTGATCGTGCGAAATCGGAATTTTTGGCGACCATTAGCCATGAATTGCGTACACCGTTGAATGCGATTATCGGTTTTTCCAAGCTGCTTGAGGAGCAGCTGGATGACCCAGAGTTGCGGGGTGATGTTCGTAATATTTCCAGCTCTGCAACCAGCCTGCATTTGATTTTAAGTGATGTGCTGGAGTATTCGCGAATTCAGGCCAATGGTTTAAAGCTGGATCCTTCGCCATTTGATCTGGATGCAATGGTGCGCCAGGTGTATTCACTCAACCGCAACCTGGCTCTTAAAAAGAACCTTGAGTTTTCGCTGGTCAATGAGACTGACGGCCCTTGCTTTGTGCATGGCGACGCCAACAGGTTGCGGCAGGTTGTACAAAATCTGGTGTCCAATGCGTTGAAGTTTACAGACACCGGCTATGTCAAAATGCGCTTGATGACCTCACAGCCTGCTCAGGGTCGGATTGACGTGTTTATAGAAGTGGCTGACAGTGGTATTGGAATCAGTCAGCCGGCTTTGCAAAAATTGTTTCAGCGCTTCAGCCAGGCCAGTCGAGAAATCAATCGTCAATATGGCGGCACTGGTTTGGGCCTTGCCATTTGCAAGGGACTTGTCGAGTTGATGGGGGGACGAATTGATGTCAGTTCAGAGCCCGGTGTGGGTTCGGTGTTTACAGTCAGTTTGAATTTGCCGCTGGCCACGGCACAGGGCAAGACTACCTCAAATAAGGTGGTGGAGGAAGCCTCCCGAGCATTGAGTATTCTGGTGGTGGATGATCATCCCATGAACATCAAGTTGCTGGACCGCTACCTTGGAAAAAGAGGGCACCAGGTGGTGCAAGCCACAGGTGGTTTGCCGGCCGTGGAACTGTGCGAGAAACAGTGTTTCGACTTGGTGTTGATGGACATTGACATGCCCGATCTCGACGGGCATGAAGCCACGAAAGTGATCCGGGGATCCGAGAACGCAGCCTCAAAACACAGCTTTATTTGTGCCTTGTCGGGTTTGTCGGATGACAAAAGTATTGCCATGTCGACACAGGCCGGTATGAATTTGCACATGACCAAACCTGTTTCTTTCGAGAAGCTGGACAAATTGATTGAAGAGATCGCCCAGAAAACAGTCTGAATACTGCCTGGGAAACAAGGCTTGGCTTACACAATGCCCAGTTGTTTTTCGAGATAGGACTTTGCTTTTTCCAGCCAAATGGTAAGTGCCGCTAGCAAGTCACTTTGACTGAAAGAGCAACTTTCCCCGCCAAACATGGCGGTGCTTTCCAGGCGCTCTAGAATGCTTTCAAGGGCACCTTCGAATACCGCAGGTAAGTCGCGTAACAGGTCTTTTTCTTGCCGGAACGCGAAAATTAATGCGCTGGTGTTTTCAAATTCATTATTTTCGAGTGAATCTGATAGCTTTTTTATCCGCAACAGCGGATCTGCTGGTATGTTACTCATGAGTATTATTTAACCAAATTATTATTTCGGCAGTGTACTCCAGCACAAGGAGCGCGGCCTGAAAACTGAGGAGAATTTGACATGGACAGCAAACTTTCACTAGATAAAACAGCCACTGTGACTTTGAATTACGATGCCGTATTGGCCGACCTGGAAGCGATTGAGCCGTTGATTTCAATTTTCCCTAAACTGGAAAGTTTGAACAAGCTTGGCCCAAATACTTTTGAGTGGAAGCTCAAGCCCATTGGTGCCATGGGCGTGTCGCATGCGGTTCACTATGCGGCCACTTATGAAGTGGACAAGGCCAACGGGCGTTTAAGCTTCAAAGCCAAAGAAGGCGTGGGCAATGCAAGTCTTTCCGGCTTGTTTCAGTTCAAACCCAATGGCAAGCAAGTCGATATTGAAATTGAAATCAACGGGCAGCTGCGGGACATCAAAGTACCTATGTTGTTGAAGGCGGCCACACCTGGTTTTATTAAAACCATGTTTGACGGTCTGGTGGATCGATTCATTGAAAAACTGGGGGAGAAGTATGGCAAGTAACAAGCCAGCCAATTACGACACAGGCAAAGCCATGCGCACCAAGGTATTGGGTGCCGACTATGTGGCCAAGGCGGTGTCAAATCCCGATGATTTTGCGGCACCGCTTCAAGACATTGTCACCGCCCATGCTTGGGGCACTGTGTGGCCCCGCGAAGGGCTTGAGCCAAAAATTCGCAGCATTGCAACAGTGTCCATGTTGATAGCGTTGAATCGTCCCAATGAATTGAAGTTGCACATGCGCGGTGCAATCAACAATGGCGTTACCGCAAATGAGCTGCGCGAGTTGATCATTCATGCCAGCGTGTATTGTGGGTTTCCTGCTGCAATGGACAGTATGCGCCATGCCAAGGCTTTGCTTGAAGAGCTGGAAGCTGAGAAAACGGCTGCCAAGTAGTTGGGTGGATTTACAACTGAAAGAAAAACCGGCGTTGGGAATTAATCCTGACGCCGGTTTTTTTATGGATATCTCGGATTACTTTTCAACGAATGCACGCTCGAACACATAATCGCCAGGCTCGCCTACACCGGGTGACACCACAAACCCCTTGGCATCCAGAATGCCGCGAATGTCTGCCAACATACTTGGGCTGCCGCAGATCATGGCACGGTCAGTTTCAGGATTCAGGGGTGGCAAACCAACATCCTTACACAATTCGCCATTTTCCATCAGCGTTGTAATACGCCCTACGTTCTTGAACTCTTCACGGGTTACGGTGGGGTAGTAGATCAGTTTCTCTCGCACCATGTCGCCAAAAAATTCGTTGTTGGGCAACTCTTCGGTAATGAATTCGCTGTAAGCCAATTCGTTCACGTAGCGCACACCGTGAACCAAAATCACTTTTTCAAAGCGCTCATACACATCGGGATCTTTGATCAGGCTCATGAAAGGGGCCAGGCCTGTGCCAGTACCGAACATGAACAGGTTTTTGCCAGGTTTCAAGTCATCAAGAATTAGTGTGCCTGTGGGCTTTTTACCCACCAGTACGGAGTCGCCCACTTTCAAATGCTGCAAGCGGGATGTCAGTTTGCCATCGGGCACCTTGATGCTGAAAAACTCAAGATGCTCCTCGTAATTTGCGCTGGCGATGCTGTATGCGCGTAGCAGTGGCTTGCCTTCAACTTCCAGGCCAATCATCACGAAGTGGCCGTTGTGAAAACGCAGCCCTGGGCTTCGCGTCGTTTTGAAGCTAAAGAGCGTGTCGTTCCAGTGATGGACTTCAGTGACTTGTTCTTGAATCAGGTTTGACATGGTTGCGGCTTTAATTCTCGTAAGTTTTTCAAACGGCCCAATAATAACGCACTGCATCAAAAAACGCTGTAAGTCATTCTATTTTTTAGTTATTTGCTTATTTGGAGTTGCCACTCTAACCCGTTGGAAGGAATACGGCTTCAATGGGGGTTATAAAGTGGAGTCGAAGGTACACCACAACAATAACCAATAAGGGCACAAAACCCATGACAGAGACAAACGAAAAACAGCGGCAGATGAGCCAAATGGTTGTACATTCAGGCGATGTGGAACTGGCAGTAAGCAGCCATGGTGAACCCCACAACCCCACCATTATTCTGGTGCACGGCTACCCTGACTCTAGCACCGTGTGGGATCCCGTGGTTGATATTTTGAAGCATCACTTTCATGTAGTCACTTATGATGTGCGCGGGTGCGGCAAGTCGACCGAGCCCGGCTGGATGTGGGACTACTCTCTGGGCAAACTTTCTGAAGATCTTCAGGCTGTAATGCGGGCTGTGTGTCCCACTCAGCCGGTTCATTTGGTAGCACACGATTGGGGTTCGATTCAAACCTGGGAAAGCGTGACTGACCATCGCTTGAAATCCCGCATTGCCAGCTACACCAGCATTTCAGGCCCATGCCTGGACCACATAGGCATGTGGATGCGAAACAGTTTTGCCGCCAACAATCGAAAAGCCTTGGGCAATGTGATGGGGCAATTAATGCATTCCTGGTATGTGTATGCCTTTCAGCTACCATTTTTAGCGCCGACCGCGTGGAAAATGGGCTTGGACAAAGCCTGGCCAGGCATAGTGAAAAAAATGGAGGGTGTGGAACACGATACCAACCCCACGCAGCGTAAAGATGGTGTGAACGGCATTAACTTGTACCGTGCCAATATGCTGCCCCGTATCAGCAATCCGCGTTTGCGCCAAACCGAGGTGCCGGTGCAATTGCTGGTGCCGACCAAAGACAAGTTTGTAACCACCGCACTGGTAGAGTCTTGTTATCCATATGCCCACAATGTGTGGCGCCGCGACATTGATGCCCAACATTGGGTTGTGCAAAGCCATTCCGAGTGGGTTGCCAATTGCGTGTCGGAATTTGTGGAATTTGCGGAAACTGGTCGAGAGAACCCGGGTCTCGCCAAGGCCAGGGTACAGATATGAATGAAGTGTGAGATTGAATGAAAAAAACCCGGCGTTGCCGGGTTTTTTGTCTCTGCTGAAGCGGTGTTTATATAATGCCCAGCTTTATCATCACCATCAACTGGCCTTCGCCCACCAAGCCGCCCAGAATGGCGCCAGTCATAATCAAAATCCATTCTTCCTGCTTGAACACCGGGCGCAGCAGCCCCTCGAACTCCAGCGGTGTCATGGCTTGCATTTTCTTGCCTACCACGTTCTCAATATCGAGCGATGTTTGTACATAAGTTTCGGCATGCATGATCACATCGGCAAGGCGAGCCATCAACATTTCGGAGGTGTCTTGCTTCATGCGCTGGAATGATTCTGCGCCCACAGCCATCACCACGAAAGGCTTCACAATGCTGGCCTTGCTGTCCACCATTTCGCGTACGCGTTCGTCTACCATTTTTTGAACACGTTCAGAAAGAGGGCCAGCAACCATTTCACCGATAATGGTTTGGGGGGTAAGAATGTCACGCGCAATAATTTTAGCGTAATCAGCAGCCACTTTTTGCTGGCGTTTCAGAAACAGGCCCTGAATGGTATACGAACCAAAAGGAATCGGTTTTTTGGGTTCGAATAAAATGTTCAGTGCGATCCAGTCTGAAATAAAACCCACCAGGAAACCAAATACAGGCAAAATCCATGGCTCTTTGAGCAGTACCCAAAGAACCATTTGAACCACACCGATCATGAAACCGAAGTAAAGGCCTGACACACCGAAAAACTTGAATTCTTCGCGTCCTACTTCTTGGAAAATTCGGTTGAGGAGGTGTTTGTCCTTCATCAGGATCCGAATGACCAAGGCTTTCAAATCCAGAATTTGATCGATATTGCCCTTGATGTCTTCCATCACGCTTGCGATTACACCCGGCACATCTTTCTTCACTCGATCAATCAGCTTCTTTTGTGCAAAGTTGGGCAAACTTTCCCAAAGACGCGGCTGGTGCTTGGACATTACTTCTCGAATAATCGTCTCGATCACCTCCATTGCAGGGCCTTCCAGTTCTTTGCCCAGGCGTTCTGAATCCAGTTTGGAAACCACTTCATTGACCGACACAAGTTTGGTGGTAATGGTGTCGACTGCAATGGAGGCCATACGTAGTGCATTGCGCGGCACAATGCCTTGCCAGCCAAAGAAGGGAGGGATGCCCACAAACTTCATTGGGTAGAACATCATTTTGACCGCGGCAATCTTGGTGATATATCCAAGGATGGCGGCAACTACAGGGATTGAGAGGTAAAAGAGGTAGTTCTGCTGAACATCAGCGTAAATAGTTGCCCAATCCATGAAAGGCGTCCCCTTAGAATCTTATTTTTTGTTGGTAAAGTATAAAAACATATAGTCGTCGATCTATTTTTTGGACGGCTTTTTCTAATCTGTCTTGTCTCGTTCGTCAGTATAACGATCTATGGCTGCCCGCTAGGGGGTGGAAATTAGATCAATTATTTTAATAATTACTTCAGGATGATCGTTTTGGATTTCTCCTTCCTACATTTGGGGCTTCCTGTCTGGGCCGTTTTCTTGGCCATGGCAGCAGCGGGACTTTTTCTAGCCTGGTTTTTTCAGGCCGCAGCACTTTGGCTGATGTTCAATCCAAAAGAATTCAAGGGTTGGCGTATTCCTTTGTTCAGAAAACTCGGTTTACACCAGTTGGGTCTTGAGGGCTTGGGCTGGCAGGGTTTGGTGCCACACCAAAAATCGGTCATGGCTGAAATAGCGGTGCGCTTGATGACTCACAAACTACTGCCCCTGGATGAAATGATCAAGCGCATTCCAGCTCAGGGTTTGTCGGATCGCCTGACCCCACCCATGCAAGAAACCGCGGACCTCGCATGCCGCGAGGTGATGCTGAAGCACAAGCCCACCTTGTGGGAGAGTTTGCCGAGCTTTTTACAGAATTCGATTATTTTCAGAATTCGCGCCATCGTGCCCGAAGTGGCCAAACAGATCATTCTGGATCTCCAAAAAAAGCCAGCTTATTACCTGAGCCTGAAAACGCTCGTGCTGGATGTGGTGACCAGCAAACCATATTTGGTTGTTGACCTGTTCAAGAGCGCAGGCAAAGACCCCATGGCTTACCTCATCCGTTTTTCACTGTTTGCGGGGTTTGTGGTGGGTGTATCGCTGGCAGGAATTTCACTGTTTGATATTCAATGGTATTGGCTGATTGTGGTGGGTATGGTGCTCGGGGCGTTGGCCAAGGAATTGGCGCTGGAAAGCCTGTTTTTCCATCCTGATCACGGCACTATTCGTTTGGGAAAGTTCACGGGTTTCTTTTTCCGCGATCAAAAACATATTTCTGAATTGTTCGCGCAAACTGCGGCACGTGAAGTGTTGACTACCGAAAATATTGTGCTGGCACTTTGCCGTGGGCCCAATGCAAAAAATTTGTCATCATTGATTGATTACCATGTGCAAAGGGTGATGGATCTGGAGTCCAGCGGAATCAAGCCTTTGCTGGTGACCATTTTGGGCGCCGAGCAGTGGGTGGCCATCAAGCGCGATGCTGCAAAAATTTTCGCCAGTAAACTTGAAGCACACTTGATGGCAGCGCGTGTGTACCTCAACGATGCCTTGAGAATTGAGGAAGTGATTGTCGAACGGTTGTCTGACCTGCCGGCCATGGAGTTTGAGAAGGCGCTGCGCCCAGTATTTTCCCGATATGAATGGATGATGCCCTTAATTGGCGCGGTGTGGGGTGCCGTTTTGGCTGGGGTTTTACTGATCCTGATTTAAATGGAAGCAGTTTTGAATCCGCATTCCAGTTGTCAGAGTATTACTTACAAATTCGACAACACAAACACTATTAGATTTTGGAGGCGACATGTCCACACAGGTAATTGGTTCAGTCAATGAGTTGGAAGGCCCGGTCAGCATCATGCGTGACGGCGAGACCCGATCATTGGCAGCCGGCGATTCCATCATGGCTGGCGATGTAATTAGGGCCAGCGATTCCGGGCGTGCATCCATTATTTTGTCCAACAGTTACGGCGAGCCGATTGGCAATTTGCTGGTTGCGCCCACTGGCAGCGTGATTGCAGATACCACTTTGAAAAACGGTCAAACAGCACTGGTATTCGAAGCCTTGTCGGACGATGGCGTCACGATTGCGAATCTGGATCCTGATTTTGCCGAAATGGTTGAACTGCAGGGTGTTGAGCAAGCGGGTGCGGAAGGCGGCATGTTTGGTTTGTTTGGCGGGGGCTTGCTGGCAGGTGGTTCACTCGGTGGCACGGCTGCAGCAGTAGGCGCGGGTGCTGTGGGGTTGGGTTTGCTTGCTTCTTCCAGTGACGATGAGGGATCGGGGCCGACCAATTCCACGGGTGGTGGCACTGTGGATGACAATGATGACGATGGCAATGGCGGTGGTGACGACGGTGGTGATACCGGAGGCACAACGGGCACGCCTTTGGATGCAGTGCTGGATCCTGTGTTTGACGGTTTGGCAGGTACCCCTCTGGCGGCAGTGACTGATCCTTTGGCCGATGCACTGGGTATGCTGGGCGATGCGGCTGGCGGTGGCGGCGGTGAAACTGACGGCCCCACAGGCACACCTTTGGATGCAGTACTCGGCCCACTGGCTGATGCTGCTGGCGGTGGTGGTGAAACTGATGGCCCCACAGGCACACCTTTGGATGCGGTACTCGGCCCACTGGCTGATGCTGCTGGCGGTGGTGGTGAAACTGACGGCCCCACAGGCACACCTTTGGATGCAGTACTCGGCCCATTGGCTGATGCGGCAGGTGGTGGCGGTGGTGATTCAACTGGCGGAACAACAGGTACACCGCTGGATGCAGCGCTTGATCCTTTGTTGGGTATGGCAGCCGATTCACCTTTGGCACCGATCACCAGCATGCTGGACCCGGCGATTATTACCGATGCAATCGGCGGTGGTTTGCCGGTTTAATCAAACACTTTGCAGTGAATTCGCCTTTCTAGCGGGAGGCAAAACGTGACAAAATCGGGCAAGTCTAACTTGCCCGATTTTGTTTATGGATTTGATTAACGCCAAAGGTGTACCCACTTGGGGGCGAATGTCTGCCTTGCCCAGCCAAATCAATTGGCAGCAGTATGATGCGCGCAATGCCATGGGTGCAAAACGCATGGCTTGGCAACGGCGTTTTCTGTTCAAGCACTTTGATTTTTATGGTGTACTGGGCCAAGGGTTTACGTTTGGCTGCGGCATGGTTCGCCTTGGCCTGCTGAATTCAACATTTGCTTACCTTCATACCGCACAGGGTTTGTATCGAATTCAATTTGATTTGCCTTTGGATGTGGGCTTTCAAAGCGACTACAAGCCAATTGGTCAAAGTACCTGGACTCACCCATTCAAGAAACATCACAAGGTGTTGGCTGTGCGTACGGAAACATCACGTTCGTTGAACTTCCGTTTGGGTGATTCATTTCACGGCCAAGTCTCCATTGATTGTCGTGAATCCGAAACCCTCGCTCTCAATACGCCTGTTGCCAACACAGGTTTCGCCTATGCACAGAAGAGCAGTGGCGGGGCTGTTACTGGCCATGTGCATTTGAACGGTGTTGATTACCTGATCGATCCAGAGAAAGACGGTTGTTACCATGATTGGACCGCCGGTTTTTTGCGACGCGAAACCTTCTGGAATTGGGCATGTGCCAGTGGCCGTACTGCGCCTGGTCAGCCCTTGCTTTCATTGAACGTGGCACGTGGGGTGAATGAAACCAGTGCGCATGAGAACGTACTTTGGGTCAATGGTCAATTGAATAACCTGCCGCTGGTTCTTTTTGAGTATGAGCGTGACAATGTTCATGCACCCTGGCGAGTATACTCGCAGTGCGGCTCTGTCGATTTGCAATTCACACCCCAAGGCAGTATCGACGACCACCGAAACCTGTTGGTGTTGGCCAGTCGGTTCAATCAGTGTTTTGGTGAGTTCAGTGGCACCGTTACCCTGAAAGAGACGGGTGCCACCTACTCACTAGACGGTTTGACGGGGTGGTGCGAGGACCATTACGCCAAGTGGTAGTGCTTAAACCTCAACCATTTCGAAATCGCTCTTAGCCACACCACAGTCTGGACAAAGCCAGTCTGCTGGTACATCGGCCCAAAGTGTCCCGGCGGGAATGCCCTCTGAAGGCATTCCGGCAGCCTCGTCATAAATCAGGCCGCAAACGATACAAACATAAGTTTTCATTTCAAGATCTCCAACAACATTTGAATTTTTGTGCAGCAATGCTATCAAGTTGTGTGAAAAAAAGTTGGTACGACGCTCAAGTCATAGGAAATGGCGATGGTTTGATGATAATTAATAGATTTAGGGTAAACGACAATCATTAGAACGCAAGGCTTTCTGTTGGGTGTAAGCCTGCTGTGTGAAAAACAGGCTAGACTCACGCCTATATAAACAAAGACCATACCAGACAAGATTTGAGGAGAGTGTGTATGTCAGTGAGTACCGACACCGTACGCGAGGCATTGCGTAGTGTCATTGACCCCAATTTGAACAAAGACTTCATCAGCGCCAAACTGATCAAGAATATTCAAGTAGACGGCGGCGATGTCAGTTTTGATTTGGAGTTGAGCTATCCAGGTAAAAGCCAGCTGGATGGTTTGCGCAAAGCGGCCATCGCGGCAGTGCGTTCACAGGTTCAAGGCGTTGAAAACGTCAGTGTTAACGCCACCATCAAAATTCAAACCCACGCCGTGCAGCGTGGCTTAAAGCCGATGCCCAACGTCAAGAACATCATCGCAGTTGCCTCTGGCAAAGGTGGTGTGGGCAAAAGCACCACCGCTGTGAACCTGGCCCTGGCGCTGGTTGCAGAGGGTGCACGTGTGGGCATGCTGGATGCCGATATTTATGGCCCTTCGCAGCCCACCATGCTGGGCATCACAGGGCGACCACAATCGGACGACGGGCAAATTATCGATCCCATGGAAGGTCATGGCGTACAGGCCATGTCGATCGGTTTTCTGATCGACGAAGACACACCCATGGTGTGGCGCGGTCCCATGGTAACCAGCGCACTTGAACAGTTGTTGAAGCAAACCAACTGGAAAGACCTGGATTACCTGATTGTGGATATGCCACCCGGCACCGGCGATATTCAGCTGACACTGTCCCAGAAAGTGCCAGTGACTGGCGCAGTCATCGTGACCACCCCCCAGGACATCGCTTTGCTCGATGCGCGCAAAGGCCTGAAAATGTTCGAGAAAGTGGGTGTACCTATTCTTGGTCTGGTTGAAAACATGGCCATTCATGTGTGCACAAATTGCGGTCACAAAGAACATATTTTTGGTGATGGTGGCGGCCAGAAAATGGCCAAGGATTACAACATTCATTACCTGGGGGGCTTGCCGCTCGACATGCGGATTCGTATGCAGGCGGATTCTGGCAAACCCACAGTGGTGGCCGATCCTGACGGCGATTTGGCGAAAACATACAAGGAAATTGCGCGCAAAGTGGCCATCCGCATTGCTGAACAGTCCAAAGACATGTCCTTGAAGTTTCCTTCAATTGTGGTGCAAAACACTTAAAACCTCTTTTCCAAGGCGCCTCGGGGGCTCATGTGCCTAAAGACGAACTGACCTTTCACAAAGTTGCCAGCCCCGCGCCAAAGGCGGGGTTGGCCGGTGTGTGGTCGGCTCCGCAAGTGGTTCTGGATTCTGGCGGAAATCTTGCTGTATGGGCCGAGCAGGGTATGGCCCAACCGCTTGCCAGTCGCGTACGTCAATTTCCCTGGCTGGTACTTCACGGTGGCCCAGGCGGAAGTTTGGGTGCCTCGCATGTGGCACCGATTCGATACGCAGGTTTGCCCTGGTTTGGGTTTGATCAGCGCAACAGCGGTTTGAGCGAAGATCTCGATCTCAGCGTGATCGACTTGCAGCGTTTCGTCGATGACGCGCTTGAAGTTGCCGATCGGCTAAATATTCCGAAGTTTCATATACTGGGCGGTTCGTGGGGTGGCACTCTGGCCCTTGCCATTGCGGCTTATCGCCCCTCTAAGGTGGCCAGCGTTGTGTTGCGCGCCCCGTTTTTGCCAATGCGTCCGCGTGTGGATGCTTTTTTTGAGTTGCTGGAGCGAATTGCCCCAGATTATTTTGCAGAACACTTCGGACCGGGAGCCCGAACCGATTTTGTTTGCGAATGTTTTGAGGTCGCCACGCCCGAGCACCTTCTGGAATTATCGGTGGCGTGGAACAAACTGGAGACCGCTTTGCTGACTGGCAAAGCAGGGGGCTTTGACAGTAAAAGGCCGTTTTTAAGCGATGTTCAAGAGCTTGCATTGGTGCGCAAATACCGCTTGCAAGCGCATTTCCTGCGGCATGACTGCTTTTTGTCTCCGCAAGATCTTCTCTCTCTGTTCTCAAAAATTAGCCAGGCTCCTTGGCCAATGTCGATTATTCAAGGCATGAATGACCGTGTGTGCCCCCCGGGTGGTTCAAAACTGCTGTCGGAAATTGTTGTGCGTTCTAACTTGATCGAGTTGCCCGGCACAGGGCATCTTCCTGATTCTGCTGAAATGATCAAGGCCATTTCGCAGGAAGTGTCCCGTCATCATCTGTTGGTCTGACGCAAACACGCGCGGAACCTTCCCTGACTCTAGCTTACTCAATACATATCCAGTTAACTGAGTCACTTTACTTCATGAATAAAAATAACACGCCTCGCTCGCCTTTGGGTTCGCAGTCTCAAGCATTCAAAGCCCAAGGATCGCAAGGGCCTAAATCGGAGCGACCCGCCACAGCCCGCATGGAATCGGGCTTTTCCGTGGAGGAAGCAAATTTACTGCACGAGGCGATTTCCTTGGCCGGAATGCGCTGGTTTGATGGACTGGGCGTGATCATGGCCAAAAAGGAGCAGTTCGAGCTGTCGTTTCGCGCGGGTGAGTCGCAAAATGCAAGATGGGTGGTGATGGCTTTTCCCCTGTACAACATGAACGAGCCAAGCTCTGCTGAAATATGTCTGCATTTTTTGGCGGAAGCGCATGCCATGGTTCACGTACTTGATTTTCAGTATCAGGTGGGCATCAATATGGAAACGGAAAACCTGGAGTTCCTGATGCAGTTGCCCCTGCAAGGCGTCACGGGTGCACAAATGGCGAATTTGATACAGGTGTTTTTTGATGCCTTGGCCAATTCGGTCATGCAGGAATTAACCGAGATTCTCGATGGGATGAATCAGTGATGTCCTGTCTCATGTAACATTTCGGCTATTGAACTTCATTAAAGCAAAGTGAGCATGAGCATTAAATCGGACAAGTGGATTCGCAGAATGGCTGAAAGCACGGGGATGATCGAGCCCTTTGAGCCGGGCCAGGTTCGTTATGCAGGCGACAAAAGAATCGTGTCGTATGGCACGTCGAGCTATGGTTACGATATCCGTTGTGCCGACGAGTTCAAAATTTTCACGAACATCAACAGCACCATTGTGGATCCCAAAAATTTTGACGAGAAAAGTTTCGTAGATTTCAAAGGCGATGTGTGCATTATTCCGCCGAACTCGTTTGCCCTGGCTCGCACAGTTGAATATTTCCGCATTCCGCGTAATGTGCTCACCATTTGCCTGGGAAAAAGTACGTACGCGCGTTGTGGCATTATTGTTAACGTCACGCCTTTTGAGCCCGAGTGGGAAGGTTATGTGACGCTCGAGTTTTCAAACACCACACCATTGCCGGCCAAAATCTATGCAGGTGAAGGTTGTGCCCAGGTGCTTTTCTTTGAAAGCGACGAGGTGTGTGAAACGTCTTATCGCGACCGTGGTGGCAAGTATCAAGGCCAGGTGGGTGTTACTTTGCCAAAAACCTGATTTCGCAAGGGCGGTTGAATGTTCCCTTTCCAGTCATGGATCAACTGAACATTCAACTTGGCCAACATCAAAGCCAGCAAGGCGACCCCACAAGCTATTGCGCCTACTGTGGAAATTCCGACCAGAAATGGCGACATGGGTATCGAGATCGCTGCGGCGGCGCCCACCGAAACCGTCATTCCCAGCCGACAGCCCAATACGCTTCCAAGCTTTTTCCCCAACAAATGATTGCCGATGGCAACGCCAATATGCTTGTCATAAGAAACAAGCAATTTGTTGATGCCCTGAAAAGTACCGTATGCGATGTGCATCAGCGACCGCGTTACCAGACCATACTGATGAAGATTTTGCCAAATGTAGTTGCAGTTGGCTTGTCGTTTCGATACCAAATGCTCTGGCACTGAGCTTCGGTGCCTCGACATGTACTTCACCCAACTTTGAATCGCACAGTTTCTCCGATTTTCAGTCTTGCCAGTCTTTTCCAGTATTTTGGTGAGTATTTGTTCTTTGCATGCAAGCAGCTTCCTCGCTACGATCAAGTAAGCGCTCGAATCAAAACTCGATCTTGTTGTCGCCTGGGCTATTTCTGCCTCGGTTCTGAGTGTGGTCACGCCTGTCTTGATCAAACCCAGGGCTGCAATACTCAAGATTGAAGAAACGCAATAAAGTGCAGCACCCGCCACTTTGTGCACAGCCATACCACCCAAATTCAGCTGACCAGAAATTACACGACCAACTGCAGACGCAATCACCAAGGCCATGTCGGATTTTTCCCCGGATGAAATGAGGTTTCTTGTCAAACGTTCGGCCAGCCCGGAGATGTCGGCCAAGCCTTCGGCCATTTCCTCCGTATATTTGGCAAGGTGTATTAATGCGCGAACCCCCCGACTTCTGTATTGCTCCGGCAGTACCAAAGCTTTGTCAAACCCATGGGTATGACCACTTTTACTCAACACTTTTGCGCGTATTTTGGCAACACGTTCAAAGCCCATGTCGTAGTTGTTCATGTAGTTGTCCAGCCGCTTGGTCAAGCTGCGAGCCGGGCGAAAAGTCGCTGTGGACGGGGTAAATTGACCGGGCGAGGCTGATAGGGAATTGATCTGCATATGGGGCAGGTAAGGAGGACAATAAGCAGGAAAGTCGCCTATTGAACCCGCGCCAGATGACATTTCTATGAAGTCACTACATAGAGGGATAAATGCGCGACAATAGGGCTTGGAACAGGGGGCTGCGTAGTGGATAATGCAGCCTTGTTTTGTGTTGAACCCCGATCACAGGAAGATCAATGAAATTTCGTTTTCCCATTGTCATTATTGACGAAGATTTCCGCTCCGAGAACGCATCTGGTCTCGGCATTCGCGCCCTGGCAGACGCCATCGAGAAAGAGGGCGTAGAGGTATTGGGAGTCACGAGTTATCACGATCTTTCCCAATTCGCGCAACAGCAAAGCCGCGCCAGTGCGTTTATTTTGTCGATCGACGACGAAGAATTCGGCTTAGGCAGCAAGAAGGAAATCGAAGACGCCCTTCAAAATTTGAACAACTTTGTGCAAGAAATTCGCTTTAAGAACGCGGATATTCCAATTTACTTGTACGGTGAAACCCGCACTTCGCGCCACATTCCCAATGCGATTTTGAAAGAATTGCATGGTTTTATTCACATGTTTGAGGACACCCCCGAGTTTGTGGCCCGGCACATTATTCGTGAAGCCAAAAGTTACCTGGATTCCCTGGCACCACCGTTTTTCCGCGCCTTGGTGCATTATGCGCAAGATGGCTCTTATTCCTGGCATTGCCCAGGGCACTCCGGTGGTGTGGCGTTTCTGAAAAGCCCGGTTGGGCAAATGTTTCACCAGTTTTTTGGCGAAAACATGCTGCGTGCCGACGTGTGTAACGCGGTGGACGAGCTGGGCCAGCTGCTGGACCACACAGGGCCAGTTGCCGCTTCCGAGCGCAATGCAGCGCGGATCTTCAATGCTGACCATTGTTTTTTTGTGACCAACGGAACTTCGACGTCCAACAAAATGGTATGGCATGCCAACGTTGCGCCCGGCGACATCGTGGTGGTGGACCGCAACTGTCACAAATCGATTTTGCATTCGATCACCATGACCGGTGCCATTCCCGTGTTCTTGACACCCACGCGAAATCACTTGGGCATTATTGGTCCAATTCCGCTGGATGAATTCAAGCCCGAGAGCATTGCCAAGAAAATTGCGAACCATCCTTTTGCCAGCAAAGCCAAGAACAAGAAGCCCCGCATTTTGACGATCACGCAAAGCACCTACGATGGTGTGTTGTACAACGTGGAAATGATCAAAGAGGTACTGGGTTCTGAAATTGACACCTTGCACTTTGATGAAGCTTGGTTGCCGCATGCCAGCTTCCACCCCATGTACAAAGACATGCATGCGATTGGTCGCGACCGCCCCCGCACCAAAGACTCTCTGGTGTTTGCCACGCAATCTACCCATAAAATGCTGGCAGGTTTGTCTCAGGCTTCACAAATTCTGGTGCAGGAAAGTGAAAACCGCAAACTTGATCGCCATATTTTCAATGAAGCCTATTTGATGCACACATCCACCAGCCCGCAATACGCCATTATTGCAAGCTGTGACGTGGCTGCGGCCATGATGGAGCCTCCGGGCGGTACCGCTTTGGTTGAAGAAAGCATCATGGAAGCGCTCGATTTCCGTCGCGCCATGCGCAAAGTTTCTGAGGAGTTTGGCGACGACTGGTGGTTCAAGGTGTGGGGCCCTGACGTGTTGAGCGAAGAGGGCATGAGCCCGCGCGACGACTGGTTGATCCACACCACCGACACCTGGCACGGTTTTGGCAAAATGGCCAATGGCTTTAACATGCTTGATCCGATCAAGGCGACCATTGTTAACCCCGGCCTGGATGTGAACGGTCAGTTCTCTGATGCAGGCATTCCTGCGTCGATTGTGACCAAATATCTGGCTGAGCACGGTGTTATTGTTGAAAAAACAGGTTTGTATTCGTTCTTCATCATGTTCACCATCGGCATTACCAAGGGCCGCTGGAATACTTTGGTGACTGCGCTTCAGCAGTTCAAGGACGACTACGACAAAAACCAGCCGTTGTGGCGTGTCATTCCTGAGTTTTGCCAAGCTCATCCACGCTATGAACGCGTGGGCTTGCGCGATTTGTGCAACACGATTCACGACATGTATCGCAAGAAGGATGTGGCACGTTTGACCACAGAAATGTATTTGAGCGACATGCAGCCCGCGATGGTGCCTGCCGATGCATACGCCAAAGTGGCTCATCGAGAAATTGAGCGTGTGGCAATTGATGAACTAGAAGGTCGTATTACGTCAGCCCTGCTGACACCCTATCCTCCAGGCATCCCGTTGCTGATCCCCGGCGAAATTTTCAACGCCACGATTGTGGATTATTTGCGCTTTGCACGCGATTTCAACAAACAGTTCCCGGGCTTCGAGACCGATATTCATGGTTTGGTCGAGATTGAAGACGAACAGGGCAATGTGAGTTACTTTGTGGATTGCGTGAAGGTATAAAAGGTTTCGGGGGCGCGTTGTTGGCAGCGCGTCCTCTGCTGCGCTTCGGTTAAGGCCGGTTTATTGTATCAAGTGCTTGCATCAAATCGGCAATTAAATCCGCCGGCTCCTCCAGCCCAATGGCCAAACGAAGTATTGGCCCGCAGCGGCCGTGCTCGTCTGCAAGGTGGCGTCTTCGGCTATCAGGAATGTTCACCACCAATCCCAAACTTTCAGGCCCACCCCATGAATACGCAATCTTGAACAGCTTCAATTGATCGATGATTGCGCAGGCCTGTTCATCCGAGTACTGCGCTTTCAACACGATCGAAAAAATACTGGCAAAGCCATCGAAGTCGCGTTTGTAGAACGCATGGCCTGGGCACTCCGGAAACTCCGGGTGAAGCACCCGCGCAACTGCGGGGTGTTGCTTCAAGGCAGTGGCCACCAGCAAGCCGTTGTCAGCCTGCTGCTTGTAGCGCAAGGGTAGGGTGAGCAGGCCGCGTAACACCAGGTCGCAATCAGCGGGCGACACACCCAAGCCCAATATCCGGTTTTTTCGTTCTAAATCTGCAAATGCCTTGGTGTTGTTGCTTAACACAGCACCCATCAATACATCGGCATGGCCACACTGGTATTTGGTCAGAGCTTGCACACTGAAGTCAAAACCATGCTCGAATGGTTTGTAGGCAATTCCCGCTGCCCACGTGTTGTCGATGCCAGTGCGTGCACCATGGGCTTTCGCAAGGGCCACAATGGTTTGTAAATCGGGAACCTCGAATGTGAGTGAGCCTGGTGCTTCAGTCCACACCAGGGTGGTATTGGTGCGCAAGCCTTCCGCCACACTATTGGCGTTGCAAGGGTCATATTCTGAAAACTCAACGCCGTAGTCCATGTGCAGGCTTCTCGCCAAAGCTTGCACGGGGCCATACACATTTTCCGGAATCAACCAGTGGTCGCCACTTTTCAGGCAGGCTTGGGCCACCAGTGCAACGCCGGTCAGCCCGGAAGGGCACACCAGCGCGTGGGTGGCACCTTCTATTTCAGCCAGTTTTTTTGCCAGCGTGTACTGCGTGGGGTTGCCATGCAAGCCATAGCTGTAGTCAAGCCCGAGTGGGTTTACTGTTGCGCGTTGGGCTGCCGTGTTGTCAAAAAACGTGCTGGATCCTCTGTACACGGGTACGGGCAGCGCGGAGAAGCCCGCGCTACTGACCGGCTTGGAGTGAATGATCTCAGTGCTTGGGCCACGCACGGCAGGCTTGTGTTTGAAGGTACTCATAGGGCGCGCCTTGTGTGCCTGATCACAGCGTTTTAATCATGACTTGCGACTTACGGTTCCAGTCGTAAAGACGCTTTCGTTCGATCGGTAGTTTGTCTACATCACCCACCACGAAGCCACGTTTCAGGAAGAAATGTGAGGTTTGAGTGGTTAGTACAAAAAGTTGTTTCAGCCCTTGTTTTCGGGCGTCGTGCTCCACTTTCTTTAGCAAGCGTTCGCCGTCACCTGTGCCTTGCCAGGAAGGATGCACCACCAGACAAGCCAGCTCAGCCACGCCCTCAGCGTGATAAGGATACATGGCTGCACAGCCCCACAAAATACCGTCGTGTTCCAGCACAATGAAATGGTCAATGTCGCGTTCAATCCTGTCGCGGCCGCGGCGCACCAGCACGCCAGCCATTTCTAGGGGTTCGATCAGGGTTTTGATACCGCCAGAGTCATCCAGTGTCGCTTGGCGCAAACTCTCCAGGTTTTCTTCAGATACCATGGTTCCCACGCCATCGTGCGAGAACAGTTCCAGCATGACACCGCCGTCCAGATTCAGCGGCACAATGTGCGCGCGTCCTACGCCGCCTTGCACCGCCAGAATGCAGCACTCCAGATAATCCTTGGTCAATTCGGGCAAATCTTCCTGAAGCATGATTTCCCGGGCACGGTCCAGCTCGAGTTCTTCCATCAGTTTGCCGCTCTTGTCAAAAACACCTTCAATCTGGGTGACGAAAATCAGCTTGTCTGCTTTCATGGCGCGTGCAGTGCTGGTAGCCACGTCTTCCATGGTCAGGTTAAACGCCTCGCCAGTGGGCGAAAAGCCAATGGTTGACAGCAACACGATTGCGCTGCTGTTCAAGCTCATTTGAATCGCGGTCACATCGATTTTTCTAACCAGGCCAGTGTGCTGTAAATCGACGCCCTCCAGAATGCCCATTGGCCTTGCCGTAATGAAGTTGCCGGAGATCACCCGCATCGAGGAATGTGCCATGGGCGTATTGGGCAAGCCCTGAGAAAATGCAGCTTCAATGTCCAGACGCAATTCTCCCGCCGCTTCCTTCGCGCATTCCAGTGCACCTTTGTCGGTGATTCGCCAGCCTTTGTGAAAGGCCGGTTGAATGTTACGCAAGGCGAGTTGCTCTTCAACCTGTGGGCGCGAACCGCACACCAGCACAATGCGCATACCCATGGCGTGCAACAGTGAAAGATCTTGCGCCAGTGAATTCAGATAGCCCTGGTGGGCGAGTTCACCATCAACAGCCACCACAAAGGTTTTACCCCGAAAAGCATGAATGTAAGGCGCAACAGTTCGCAGCCATTGAACGAAGGTTTGGCTGTTCATGGAGAGGTCGTCGTTGCTGGGGGCGTTACTCATTGGCTTTGGGGCTGTCCTGAAAAAAGGGAATACACTGTGGGCAGCCGCGGCCGCTCGTTCGATTGATTATAATTTCCGATCGCGCGTAGTCCAGCCTTCGCACTGTTTTTCCCCGATTTGATCGGAATTTGAACCCTATATTGGTCATTTGTGTTGTCAAAAGAACAAACCCTTCAATCCCTACCCGAAATTCGATACCCCGAAGAGCTGCCGGTTTCCCAACGACGTGAGGAAATCAAAAGGTTGATTGCCGCGAATCAGGTGGTGATTGTGTGCGGTGAAACAGGTTCGGGTAAAACCACGCAATTACCAAAAATGTGTCTGGAGCTGGGCCGTGGACTGAAAGGCCAAAGCATTGTTCACACGCAGCCGCGCCGATTGGCAGCAACTGCCACCGCCAAGCGAATTGCGCAGGAACTGGATTCCGAGCTTGGGCAATGGGTGGGTTTTAAGATCCGTTTTCAAGACCAATCCAGCGCCAGCACTGCGGTGAAACTGGTAACGGATGGTATTTTGCTGGCCGAAAGCCAGACTGACCCACTGTTCAAGAAGTACGACACCATCATCATTGATGAAGCGCACGAGCGTAGCCTGAACATTGACTTTCTTTTTGGATACCTGAAAGACGTCTTGTCCAAGCGCCCCGATCTGAAGTTGATTGTGACTTCAGCCACGATCGATGCAGAGCGTTTTTCCAAGCATTTTGAGAATGCGCAGGGTCAGCCTGCGCCTGTCATCGAAGTATCGGGCCGTTTGTACCCTGTAGAAATTCGTTACAAAGACCCCAACGATTTCGACACCAATCGCCGTAAGAATGCACCAGTCAACCCGGCCGACGAAGTGGATGAGGATGCATTTCAGGCTGCGACGCTGGATGCCGTGGAAGAACTTTGCCGAGAGGGGCAGGGAGACATTCTCATGTTCCTTCCCGGCGAGCGGGAAATTCGCGACATGGCGAATTTCCTGAACAAAAACATGCGGCAGACGCTGGAGATACTTCCGCTGTTTGCACGGCTTACTGCGCAAGAACAGGAACGCATTTTCAAGCCCAGTGGCCGCAGGCGAATTGTGCTGTCCACCAACGTGGCGGAAACCTCGCTGACTGTACCTGGTATTCGATACGTAATTGATTCTGGCGTGGCCCGCGTAAAGCGCTACAGCTACCGCAACAAGGTTGAAATGTTGCAGGTGGAGCGTATCTCCAAAGCATCAGCCAATCAGCGGGCAGGCCGTTGCGGTCGCGTTGCGAACGGTGTGTGTATCCGCTTGTATGCCGAGGCCGATTTTGCAGGCCGTGCCGATTACACCGATCCGGAAATTCTTCGTTCCTCGCTGGCGTCGGTTATTTTGCGCATGAAGAGCCTGCACCTGACTGAAGTGGAAGACTTTCCATTCCTGCAGCGCCCCATGGGCCGGGCAATTGCAGATGGCTACCAGTTGCTCAGCGAATTGAATGCGCTGGACGAGGCAGGGCATTTGACAAAGATCGGCCGCGCGCTGGCCAAGTTGCCGCTAGACCCCCGCATTGCCAGAATGCTGTTCGAAGCGAGCCAGCGTGGGTGTTTAAGCGAATTGCTGGTGTTGGCTGCTGCCTTGTCGATTCAAGACCCACGAGATCGACCGATTGATGCACAGGAAGCGGCGGACAACGCTCAGCAGCAATTCAACGATACAGAATCAGACTTCATGTCATTTCTTAAATTGTGGAATTATTATATTGAATTAAAAGAAAAAGAGTTAACAAACCGAGAGATAAAAAGTACGCTTCAGCGCAAGTTTTTGTCGGCGAATCGCCTGCGCGAGTGGGGTGAAGTTCACCAGCAGCTGACTGCCATGGTGAAAGATCAGAAGTGGACATTGAACGCCACGCCAGCCACTTACGACCAAATTCACCTCGCCCTCATGGCCGGTTTGTTGGGCAATATTGGTTTGAAGCACGAGACAGATCCGGTTTATCTGGGCGCTCGCAGCATCAAGTTTTCAATTCATCCCGGCTCCAATTTGTTCAAGAAAGGTGGCAAATGGATCATGGCGGCCGAGCTGGTGGAGACCACCCGGCTATACGCCCGAAGTGTGGCCAAAATTCAGCCTGACTGGATCGAGAAGGTCGGCGCGCATTTGGTAAAGCGCAACCACAGCAACCCACATTGGGAAAAAGGCTCTGGTCAGGCCGTGGCTTTGGAGACGGGCACCATTTATGGCCTGCCCATCTACTCGCAGCGCCGCATCAGTTTGGCCAGGTTTAATCAAGCGGATGCGCGCAGGTTGATGATTCATGAAGGACTGGTCCCCGGGCAGGTGAAAACCAATGTGCCTTTTTATGTTCACAACCGCAAACTGGTAGAAGACCTGGAAAAGCTGGAACACAAGGCCCGCCGTCAGGATATTCTGGTCGATGAAGCCCTGATTGCGCAGTTTTACGACGACAAGCTGCCAAGTGGCGTGTACAACCAGCAAACCCTCGAGAACTGGGCGAAACAGGCCAGCAAGGAAGACCTTGCTGCGCTGTACTTGAACAAGGAAGACTTGCTGAGCAAAAAGGCAGGCGACATCACAACCGAGTTCTACCCAAAGAAACTGGAAATGGGCGGATTGGCGTTTGATCTGAGTTATCACTTTGAGCCCGGAAGCCCGCGAGATGGGGTTACCTTGACCATACCGCTGATGTTGTTGAACCAGGTGAACGCCGGGCGCACTGAATGGCTTGTGCCGGGCATGTTGAAGGAAAAAGCTTTGTTGCTGCTGAAAAGCTTGCCACAGAAGCTTCGCCGTCACTGTGTGCCTGTCCCGCAGTTTGCAGAAAAGTTTGCACAGGCGCATTTCGATTCAAAGCTCTACGACAAACCTCTGCTAGAGCGCCTTCGCGATTTTGTAGCCAGTGAAACACCTGCCAGGCCGCTGCTGAGTGATTTCCGGATTGAAACCCTGCCACCGCATCACTTCATGAATTTCAAGCTGATTGACGAGCACGGTCGACAGCTCGACATGCAGCGCAGCTTGTCGGCGCTGAAGGCGGAGTGGGGCCGCAAGGCGCAGGAAAGTTTTAAAAGCTCAGACGTGGTGGAGCAGGTGCGTGCCCAAGTGGGTACTGCAGCCAGCGTTGCTCCCCAATCTTCAGCGACTGGCAAAACGTTGGGCAACCCCACAAAGTCAGCGACTTCATCCAACACAAGTAGCTTTGGTGATCAGCCGATCACAGACTGGAGCTTTGGCAGCTTGCCTGACATGCTTGAAATCAAGCGCGGCGGGCAAACTTTCTTTGGTTACCCGGCTCTGAAAGACATGGGCGAACACTGCCTGGTCGAGGTGTTCGATGAAGAGGACATTGCCCGCAAGGTTCACCTGGATGGCGTGCTTCGCCTGTTCAACATTGCCTTGAAAGAACCACTGAAGTACCTGACCAAAAACCTGCTTGATTTCCAGAAAGTCGCGATGTTTTACATGCCATTGGGTTCATCTGAAGAACTTCAGCAGCAATGGATCAAACTGACCTTGATGAGAAGCGCTCTTGCAAACGGTTTACCCACCACGCAAGAAGAATTCAATGCCAAGGTTCAGGAAGCGCGAGCCAGAATGAATCTGATTGCACAGGAAATTGGCAAAATACTACTGATCATATTGAATGAATACAGCACGCTGAATAAAAAACTGCAGGCATCGGCCAAGGCGTTTCCTGACTGTGTGGCTGACATTCAAAACCAGTTGAACTGGTTGCTACCCAAAGGCTTCTTGCTGAAAAAGCCTTGGGAGCAATTGACCCATTACCCACGCTATCTGAAGGCTGCGCAAATTCGTCTGGAGCGTGTTCGCAATTCAATTGATCGGGACAAGCAGTTGATGAAAGATGTCATGGATCTTCAATTACACTGGGTTCGTGCCAGTTCGCAATTGAAAGGTCAGGAAGATGAAAGCCTGAGCCAGTTTGCCTGGCAGCTTCAGGAACTTCGCGTGTCGCTGTTTGCCCAAGAGCTTCGAACGCCCATGCCTGTTTCAGTCAAGCGTTTGCAAAAAGCCTGGGAGACAATGGCCAGGCGACAACAATAAAAGGAAGGTCACATGAACAACGCAATGTCCATTCTGTTTAATGCGCTGGTTGATTCATTTCGTCCCAGGATGCTGATGCTGACACTGGTGTCAGTGGCGATTGCATCCGTATTCTGGCTTGTCGTGATCTGGTTGTCGATCGATCCTTTGGTCAGCGCCGCCACGTGGGCCTTGGGTTACCTCGGATTCGATTTTTCAGCCGAGGCTTTGGCTACAGATGCTGCATTCATGGGCTGGCTGAAGTTTATTCTTGTTCCTTTGGCAGTGTTTGGATTGCTGTGGCCGATCGTGGCAACTTCGGCAGTATTGTTGGCAGGTTTGTATGTCACGCCGCCCGTAGTGAATTACCTGACCGAACGTGAGTTCCAGGGTATCGAAAAGAAAGGCGATTCTGGAATGGTGATGAGCCTGTGGGTCACTTTGAAAGCGGTTGTTATTTTTCTGATTGCATGGATAGTTACATTGCCATTGTGGCTGATTCCCGGAATGGCTTTTGTATTGCCCATATTGCTGACCGCTTACCTGTTAATGGCTGTGATGCGCTTTGATTCACTGGCTGGACATGCGACCAAACTGGAGATGAAGGAAATCAAAAAGCGCGACAGCACCTCGGCCTGGCTGATTGGTTTGGTGTGCGCATTTCTAAGTTTCATCCCGCCAATTTTGTTGATCATGCCGGTGATGTCGGCTTTGGCATTTACCCGCCATTACATGGGGGCACTCGTACAGGTCAGAAACAACAACACAATCGACATGCCCGCGATTGAATCCAACTAAATACACAAAGAGCAAAAAATGGCAGTACCTAAAATTGGCCTTATCGTAGTGGGCGACGAGATTTTGTCGGGCTTAAGGCAAGACAAACACATACCTGCCGTGATCGAGCGTTTAACCGCCCGTGGCCTGCATTTGTCTTGGGTGCAAATGGTGGGTGACGACAGGGAGTTTTTAACCGCTACCTTGAAACGCTCATTTGCCAGCGACCACATTGTATTGAGTTGTGGGGGCATTGGCGGTACACCCGATGATCACACACGGCAAGCAGCAGCTCAGGCACTGGGCCTGCCGATTGTGCGCCACGAAGGTGCCGTGGAGCTGATTCGTCAGCGTTGCGAGGAAAGCGGGCAGCCCTTGGATGAGTTTCGGCTGCGCATGGCTGACTTTCCGGAAGGCGCCAGCCTGATACCTAACCCTTATAACCGCATTGCCGGTTTCACCATCGGGCAACATCACTTCGTGCCTGGTTTCCCGGTGATGGCCTGGCCGATGATTGAATGGGTGCTCGATACGCTTTACCCTCAGTTTCATCATCGGGAGCTTGAATACAAGAGGGCTTTGTTGTTGTTCAACACACCAGAAGCCCAAATAACGCCAGTGATGGAGCGACTAGAGGCCCAGTATCCCGATTGCAAGTTGTATAGCCTGCCCAGTGTGGGTGACAACAAACTGGCTCGTCATATTGAGCTTGGGGTAAAGGCAAGGGGTGATTTCGGTAAGAAGGATGTTGTGTCGAATGCGTTCACAGAACTGGTGAACGTTTTGGAAAGCATGAATTGCGAGTTTAAGTTAATCAATTAAAAAAAAGCCTGCCACAAAAGAGGGCAGGCTTTGAGAATTCGTTCCAGGAGGAACGAGGAGACATCTTTACAGGCAAAACAGACTTAAGCTGCTTTGCGGGCCTTTGTAGTGGCTGTGTTGGTGGCCTTGATGGTTGCCTTGGTTGCGGCTTCCACGTTGGCTTCTGCCATTTCAACAGCTTGTTTTGTGGCCTTGCTTACGCTGTCGTAAGCGGTGTTGGCTGCAGTAATTGCTGATTTCATCAGTGCGACAGCACTTTCTGAACCGGCAGGTGCGTTCTTGCTGGCTGACTCAAACAGCTCAACGAATTTTTTGTTGTTCTCGGCGACTTGTTCCTCAACCAGCTTGGCTGCTTCAGAAGCAATGCCAGAGGACAGGGAGTACAAGTCTTTACCGTAGGACACAGCTTTCTCTGACAAAGGTTGTGTCACTGATGTCGATACCGCAACGAATTCTTGAATGTCTTTTGCAGAAGACAAGGCTTTTACGGCCTCAACACTGTCTTCCATGTAGGCTTTAACAGCGTTAAGATTTAGCTCAACTACCTTTTCAACATTGCTGAATGATTGCTGGCTAAGACCCAGGATCTTTTCAAGGTTGGCTTTTTGAACGTCGAGAAATTGTTCGGGGGTCATCATCATAGTTTGCTCCGTCAGGTTTCGTACCACTAGGGTTATTTTTCGACACCGTTTGATGCGGTGCACAAATTGAATTCTACCGAAAAAAATTCTCTTGTCAACAAAAATGTTGCAACGCAATAAATCGAGTTCGTTCTGTTGTATTAATCATGATTGAAGCCTTTTATACCGATGAATTTGTTCTTCCATTGCCCCAAGGGCATCGGTTTCCGATGGAGAAGTACCGAATTCTGCGCGATAAGGTACACGCAAGTGATTGTTTTATAGGATTATCTGTGCCGGGCGCCGCAACGTCAGGGCAGTTGGCATTGGCACATTGCCCTTACTATATCGAACGAATAGAAACTGGCAATGTTTCCAGGGATGAACAACGTGATATCGGTTTTCCTTGGTCAGAACGGATGGTGGAGCGTTCCCGCCGTTCCGTGGGCGCCACCGTGTCGGCTGTTCGAAGTGCGCTGCAACACGGCGCTTCGGTCAATTTGGCAGGGGGTACACATCACGCCAAACGGAACAAGGGCGGCGGCTTTTGTGTGTTCAATGATTTGGCCGTGGCTGCACGCGTTTATCAAACAGACGCAATTGCCAGGTTGAACACAAATAAAACCAGATCAAATACTCGAAGCCTTGGGAATAAGGTGTTGGTGATCGATCTGGATGTGCACCAAGGAGATGGTACCGCTGAAATTTTGCGCAGTGACGATAGCGTGTTTACTTTTTCAATGCATGGCGAGAAAAATTATCCTTTTCAAAAAGAAAAAAGTGACCTGGACATCGAGCTTCCTGACGGAACTGGTGATGATGAATACCTTACACAACTGGAAAGGGCATTGAACCAGATCAACCAACGATTTACGCCAAATATGGTGCTGTATGTGGCAGGGCTCGATGTTCACCAATCTGATCGTTTGGGCAAATTGGCCTTAAGCGATGAGGGTATTCGCCTGCGCGATCAAGTGGTGCTGGAATGGGTGCAACACCGAAACTTGCCGGTTGCCGCAGTGATGGCAGGGGGGTATTTCCCAGACCTTGAGCATTTAACCGACCTGCAACTTGGGGTAATCAAGCGCTTGGCCGACTATGGTCGGCACTATCAAGAACCCCTAAAAACTACACTGAACAGGTAGATTTAAGAAATCGCTCGAATTAGATGACTTAAAACCCTGTTATCACTCGATCTGGGGCCTTGGCGGTTAACCCAATTCTGCGTAGAATCCAACAAAACATTCGTTCGAATAATAAAGACAACACACCATGATCTACAAAGCATTTCTCGGCTCAACACTTCTTGCTTTATCCATGGTGTTCAGCCCCGCTGTAATGGCCGCTTCCGGCCAGTCCGAGCGTGCAAACCTGAAGGAAGCGCACGATCCGCTGTCTTTGAGCAGCTCAGTGGCTTTGGTGGCCGACGCAGATTCCCTCGAAGTGCTGTATGCCAAAAATCCCTCGGCTGTGGTTCCAATCGCATCAATTACCAAGATCATGACCGTCGTGGTCACGCTGGAGGCAGGGCTTGATCTTGATGAAGTGATTACCATCACCACAGAAGACATTGATTACTACAAAAATACCCGTTCACGCTTGAAGCCCGGCAGTGAGTTCACCCGTCGCGAACTGATTCATCTGGCTCTTATGGCCTCCGAAAACCGAGCTGCCTCTGCCTTGGGACGTAGTTATCCAGGTGGTTTGGCAGCGTGTGTCGCTGAGATGAACCGCCGGGCGGCTTCGCTCAGAATGTTTAATACGAACTTCGCTGAAACCACGGGACTTTCGGTTGAAAATAAATCAAGCGCCAATGACTTGGCGCGCATGGTTTTGCATGCCCAGCGCTTTCCGCTGATTCGTCAGTTTTCTACTGATCCCCAGTTTTCGGTACAGTCGGGCAAGGGGCAATTGAACTTCAGAAATACCAATCGCCTGATCAAAAACAAGGAATGGGATATTCAGGTTCAAAAAACCGGCTTTATCAATGAAGCCGGACGTTGCTTGGTGATGAAGGCCAAGGTGGGTGATCGTAACCTGGTGATCGTATTGCTGGATGCATTGGGTTCTCAGGCTAGGTTTGCCGACGCAGAGCGTATTCGCGAATATGTAATGGCCGTGGCACCCAGCACTGCCGCATACGTAACAAAATAAAGTTAAAGTCGGAATCGTCCGCTAGGAGGGGTCACTCGACCCTGCCAGCCCAGTGATGCGCTTATTCGTTGCGCTGTATGAATCAATTCTTGCAGCCAATCTTCCTGAATGCGGTCTGCTGGCGCAGATATCGACAGACCAGCAATCAGTTTTGATGAATCGTCATAAATGCCGGCCGCCATACAACGAACGCCCATTTCAAGTTCTTCGTTGTCGCGCGCGAATCCCTCCGTTCTCACCAGCAACAGTTCCTTTTCCAGCTTTTCAAGCGTGGTAAGACTGTTCAGTGTAGTGCCACGCAAAGTGGTTCTCTCGGCGTACAGCTTTAAATTCTCTGGTGATTCATTGGCAAGAAAAAGTTTGCCTGTTGAGGTTAGGTGCAAGGGCGCACGACCTCCGATTGCACGTACCACCTGCATACCTGATCGTTCGCTGTAGGCGCGGTCTACGTACACAATTTCATCACCTTGTCGAACTGACAGGTTCACGGTTTGTCCAGTCAGGCGGTGCAATTTGCGCATCAGCTCCAGTGCGGCATCACGTACGTTCAATCGGGCTTTCACCAAATTGCCCAGCTCAAGCAAGCGCATGCCCAGGCGGTACAAGCCCGGGTCGGTACGGTCAACCAGTCGGCAAGCCACCAGGTCATTCAAAATTCGGTGGGCAGTGGAGGGGTGTAGCTTGGTGTCGCGGGCCAGGTCTTTCAATGCAACGGGATCTTGGTGTTCGGCCAAGGCGTCCAACAATTGCATCATTCGCTCAATCACCTGAATACTGGTGCGTCCAACCGACTCTTCGCTCATACGGGGTAGTTCCTTTTCATGCAGTGAGAAGTTTAAACCATATTGTGAAATACGTCACTCGTTATGGTTATCACTACTGGCCGGAAAGCGGCGTGCTGCATACACTTGAATAGTTTTTATTCATTTTGGGGAAATACCTTGCGCGTCGGTTTGTTTGTTACCTGCCTTGTAGATTCCATGCGGCCCTCTATCGGTTTTTCAACCATTGAGTTGCTGGAATCGGCCGGTTGCGAGGTGGTGGTACCTCAGGCCCAAACCTGTTGCGGTAAACCCGCCTGGAATTCAGGTGACCACGATAGCACGCACAAGCTGGCTCAAAAATGGCTGGCTGAGTTCGAGCAGTTTGATTACGTGGTTGCTCCATCGGGTTCTTGCGCTGGCATGACAAAAACCCATTACACCGAAGTGTTCAAGAACGACCCTGATTTGAAAATGCGCGCGGCCCGTTTAGCTGCACGCACCTACGAGCTCACTGACTTTTTGGTCAATGTGCTGGGCCTGGACAAGGTCAAACTGGGTGTCAGCGAGCTTAAACAGATTACCTATCATGATTCTTGCAGTGGGCTGCGCGAGTTGGGTGTGCAGAATCAACCCCGCACCTTGATCGGCAAAATGGGTGGCGTAGAAATTCTTGAAATGAAAGACAGTCGGCAGTGCTGCGGTTTTGGTGGCACATTTGCCTTGAAGTATGGTGAGGTTTCCAGCGCAATTTGTACCGACAAGTGCGAGCAGGTACAAGCGACCGGTGCACAGGCTGTGGTGTTGGGAGACCTGGGCTGTATGTTGAATATTGAAGGCCGTTTGCGACGCATGGGTGACAACACACAGGTGTTGCATGTGGCCGAGTTGCTCACGGGCCGCAAGCCCGGTCAAATTTAAAGTGGGGCAGTAACACCATGCAAGTACAAAGCATGTTTTTTGAACGCAAGGCCAGTGAAAAACTGAATGATCCGCGCTTGCAGGAAAACTTGAAACGTTTGTCTTCAAAGTTCGTGAATGCACGTGCCACCAGTATTCTGGAGCTTGAGGATTTTGAAGGCACTCGGTCTGCAGCAGTTGAAATTCGCAACCGAAGCATCAAGAATCTGGATGTATGGCTTGAATTGTTTGAACAGAAAGCAGCTGAGACTGGTGCCAAGGTTTTGTTTGCACGTACACCGCAAGAGGCAGCCCAGCTGGTTGTGAAAATTGCCAAAAAGCACGGTGTGAAATCAGTGATCAAATCGAAGTCGATGGTGACTGAAGAAATGGCATTGAACAAAGCGCTTGAGGCGGCGGATGTGAAAGTGCGCGAAACCGACCTCGGCGAATACATTCTTCAAATCAACGACAACGAGCGTCCCAGTCACATTATTGCGCCCGTGGTTCACAAAGACAAAGAACAGGTGGCGGACCTGTTTGAAAAGCATCACCATTTGCCCCGCAAAACCGACATCGCTGAAATGACCCGAGAAGCGCGTGAAATTCTGCGTCCTCAGTTTTTGGCTGCCGACATGGGTGTCACGGGCGGCAACTTCATCATTGCAGACACCGGCTCAGTGGCTTTGGTGACGAACGAGGGCAACGAAGGCATGTGCACCATTAACCCCCGGGTGCATGTGGCTATTACAGGTGTTGAAAAGGTGGTGCCTAACCTTGAAGACTTTGCCACTTTGATTCGCTTGCTACCACGCTCGGCAACCGGGCAAAGCATTTCGAACTACGTGTCGTTGTTAACTGGCCCCAAGCGGGAAGGCGACCTGGATGGTCCCGAACACATGTATTTTGTGATTCTGGATGGTGGGCGTACTGGCTTGCTGGGTGGGGAGTTTGAAGAAATGCTTCGCTGTATCAAGTGCGGTGCTTGCATGAACCATTGCCCGGTGTATCAAAAAATTGGTGGTCATGCCTACGGTTGGGTTTATCCCGGCCCGATGGGATCTGTGCTTACGCCAAGTTACACCGGTATTGAAAAAGCGCTTGATTTGCCGCAGGCGGCCACTTTGTGCGGCGAGTGCCATGTGGTTTGCCCTGTGAAAATTCCGCTGCCCGATTTGCTTCGCAAATTGCGAGAGCAACAATTTTCCAGAGGGCTTCGTCCATGGCAGGAAAAAGCAGCATTCAAGGTGTGGGCTTTTGTGGCACAGCGGCCTGCTTTGTATCGCGTATTGTCACGCATGGGCATTAAGGCCATGGCATGGTGGGGAAAACGCAAAGGCGGTATACACAGTTTGCCGGGCGCCAAGGGCTGGACCGATCAACGTGACTTTCCCGTGCCCACGGGGGAAACCTTTTCAAATCTGTATCAGCAACGCAAGAACAAGTAGACTTATGACTTGCATTCAGCAAGGCGAATGCCTGAGAACAAGGAGCGGCGTTCAGAAAGCCGCTACTTTTATTTTGTTCTCATCTTCAATTTGCAATTTACATGGATGGTGGCAGCGCATTCAGTCACCAATTCAGGGCCTTTGTAAATGAGGCCTGTGTATATTTGAACCAGCTTTGCACCCGCGCGAATTTTCTCTACGGCATGCTCACCGCTGGAAATACCGCCCACGCCAATGATTGGGATGTCGTCGCCCAACTCTGCATACAAACGCTTGATCACGTGGGTCGACTTCTCCAGCACGGGTGCTCCGCTTAGGCCACCTGGCTCGTCACCATGGGGAAGGCCAGCCACGCTGGTTTTGTCGATTGTGGTGTTGGTTGCAATAACACCGTCAAAACTGAAATGGGTAAGCCGCTTGGCAATCGCATCAATTTGATCGTCATCCAGATCGGGGGCAATTTTCAAGGCCATGGGTTTGTACAAGCCATGTTCATCGGCCAAGGCTTTTTGTTTTTCTTTCAGTGAGCCCAATAAAATATCGAGGCTGTCGCCGCCTTGCAGGTCGCGCAGGTTTTTGGTGTTCGGTGAAGAAATATTGACCGTGATGTAGCTCGCGTAGGGATACACCGCTTCCAGCGCGGCCAAGTAATCATCTGCAGCATTTTCAACCGGAGTAAGCGCATTCTTTCCAATATTGATCCCCAATACGCCCGGGTAATTGCTGGCCTTTACATTCTTTATCAACGTGTCCACACCCTCGTTGTTAAAGCCCATGCGGTTAATCAATGCATTGGCTTTGGGTAGCCGAAACAGTCTTGGTTGCGGGTTGCCGGGTTGCGGTTTGGGCGTTACTGTACCTACCTCAAGAAAACCAAAACCCATCAGGCCCAATTCGCTGATGTAAGCGGCGTCTTTGTCCAGGCCAGCTGCCAGGCCCACTCGGTTCGGGAAGTCGATACCCATGACCTTTACGGGGTCAGCAACCGCCTTTGGTGAAAAAAACTTGAGCAAACCGAGCTTGCGCAGCATTTGCAGATTGCTGAAAGTAATGTGGTGTGCTTTCTCGGGATCAAGGGAAAACAGGGCGGGGCGAACAAGCGAATAGGGAAGCAACATGGCGGTTTTCAGACACCGGTAATTTGGATGGAATAGCCCGCATTGTAACGGGGAAACTACGGGCTTGATTAGCGGCTTGTTTCAGGCGAGGGCTGCCACACGTTGTCCTGAAGAATTTCTGCCGAGGAAAAGCGTGCCTTGTAAGCCATTTTCTCGCTTTCCTTGATCCAGTAACCCAAATACAGGTAAGGAAGTTCAAGGTCCCGACATTGCTCAATTTGCCAAAGCACGCCATAGACTCCCAGGCCGCTTCGTTCCTCAGGATCGAAGAAGGTATACACCGAGGACAGCCCATCGGTAAGGATGTCAATGATGGACACCATCACCAACTTACCGTCAGGGTTTCGGAATTCAACCAAACGGGAATTGACCCGGGTTTGCAGCAAAAATTGGGAATACTGTTCACGGCTGTCTTCGTCCATTCCGCCACCATGATGGCGGGCCGACTGGTATTTCAGGTACAAAGCGTAGTGTTCAGAATTAAAGTGCAGGCGTTGTACGCTGGGTTTCAGGCTTGCAAAAGTTTTTAGAGTACGTCGCTGGCTTCGATTGGTGTGAAACTGGGATACTTTCAAGCGTAGGGGCTTGCATGAATTGCAACCGTCGCAATGGGGCTTGTAGGTGAACAGGCCGCTGCGACGAAAACCCATGCGAACCAACTCGCTGTATACATCGGCGTTGATTAAGTGGCTCGGGGTTGCCACCTGCGACCTGGCCAGACGATTGTCCAGATAGCTGCAGGGGTAGGGTGCAGTTGAATAAAACTGCAAGGTAGAGAAGGGCAGTTCCTTAGGTCTGGTCATACGTCCATTTAAGTTCGCGGGGTTCCCAATTCAAGGTGGGCTGCACAATGGAATTCGCCATTTCAGTCTCAAACACCTTTCTGCTTACCGTGCGGGCACCCATTGACATCAAATGCCCGGTAGCCTGCTGGCAGTCAATTATGTGCACATTCTGAGATTTTAGCCAATACACAAAATGAGCGAAGGCCACTTTGGAAGCATCGGTTTGCGTTGCAAACATGCTTTCACCGTACACCATTTTACCCAAGGCCACGCAATACAGGCCGCCGATGAGCTGGTTGCCTTGCCAGTGTTCAATCGAGTGGGCCAAACCGCGCTGGTGAAGCGTTGTGTAGGCCGCAATTACTTCTTCGGTGATCCAGGTGCCGTCCTGGCCCGGTCTGGGCGCCGCGCAGGCACGCATCACTCTCTCAAAGGCGGTATTCAGGCGAATGGCGCTTCCCGGGGTGCCGTGCATTTTGCGAATCGCCTTGGCCAGCGATCGGTGAAGCTTGAATTCAGCGGTATACAACACTGCGCGTGGGGAGGTGCTCCACCAAAGCACAGGTTCACCTTGGGAATACCAGGGAAATATGCCGCGTGCATAACTCGCTTCAAGCCAGTCCGCATTGATTTCCATGCTGGCTGCAAGCAGGCCTGGTGGGTATTCAAGCGCTAGTGCAGTGCTGGGGAATTCGCCAGGAGAGTCCAGCCAGGGTATGGTGGTTTTTGTCATCCGGCCTTGAATTGAGAATCAGTCCAGTCCGTGTGATCGAACACATCGCCCGTGTGCAGGGTATACCGTCCTGCTTTTCGGTCTGCAAAAAACAGGGTCAGTGTTTTTGACACAGTTTTAAAAGCCAGTTCATCCCACGGAATTTCTTCTTCGGAAAACAGTTTCACATCCAGGCTTTCTTCACCCGCACAGAAGGTGGGGGTGGGCATCTCGGCGCGGAAAAAAATATGAACCTGTTCAGCGCGAATGACATCGAACATGGTGAACAGAGGGCCCAATTTGATTTGAGCACCAGCTTCTTCCAGTGTCTCGCGGGCGGCACCTTGGTGCGTGGTTTCGTTCAGCTCCATGAAGCCTGCAGGCAGGGTCCAAAAACCGTGGCGGGGTTCAATCGCTCGCTTGCAAAGCAAAACCTTGCCCTGATAGGTTGGAATGGTGCCAACTACAATCTTCGGGTTTACGTAATGAATTGCGCCACATCCTGGGCAACAACTTCGTTCTCGGTTGTCGCCGGCAGGAATGCGAAGTTCAAGCGGGGCGCCACATGTGCTGCAGTATTTCATTTGTTGTTTGCTTCTATTTTTTTGAAAAAATCACTTGCAGTGTAACCGACAAATATGTGTATAATTCGGGCTGCTCAAATTGCTGAGGCAATGCAGGCAGAAGGCAAAAAGAATTAAAAGTTTTGCATTAAAGTTTCAACAAATCGTAGTAAATACAGTTGACAACTTCAGCAGAATAATTAATAATCTCGGTCTTCGCTTCGGGGGTATAGCTCAGCTGGGAGAGCGCTTGCATGGCATGCAAGAGGTCAGCGGTTCGATCCCGCTTACCTCCACCAAAGCACACGGTTTTAGGTCCCCATCGTCTAGAGGCCTAGGA
>JAHJCM010000048.1 GCA_018812945.1 Gammaproteobacteria bacterium
AACTCGTCTGGGTTGGCCAGGAAGTGGCGAGAAATTTTCTCGTAGTCCGGGTCCATGCGCAGTGCCATGTCAGCCGTGGTCATCATGGGCTGGTGGCTCTTGTTGGGGTCGTGTGCGTCAACCACTGTGCCTGCACCCGCATTGCCTTTAGGCTTCCACTGTTGCGCGCCGGCCGGGCTCTTGGTCAGTTCCCAGTCGTACTTGAACAGGGTTTCCAGGTAGCCCATGTCCCACTTGGTGGGATTGGGTTTCCACGCGCCCTCAATACCGCTGGTGGTGGCGTCGCCACCCTTGCCAGTGCCGTGCTTGTTGATCCAGCCCAAGCCTTGCTCTTCAATGGGGGCGGCTTCGGGTTCAGGGCCAACCAGTGCTGGGTTGCCCGCACCATGGGCCTTACCGAATGTGTGGCCGCCTGCAACCAATGCAACGGTTTCATAGTCGTTCATCGCCATGCGACCGAAGGTGGTGCGAATGTCGTGTGCAGAAAGCTTGGGATCGGGATTGCCATCCGGACCTTCAGGGTTCACGTAAATCAAACCCATTTGCACAGCGGCCAATGGATTTTCAAGGTCGCGCTTGCCAGTGTAGCGGCTGTTGGCCTTGTCGCTGGTGGCGAGCATTTCAGTTTCCGGGCCCCAGTACACTTCCTCTGGCTCATACACGTCTTTACGGCCGAATGCGAAACCAAAGGTTTTGAAGCCCATGGTGTCCATACAGTACGTACCGGCCAGGGTAATCAGGTCGGCCCATGACAACTGCTTGCCATATTTTTGCTTGATGGGCCACAACAGGCGACGTGCCTTGTCCAGGTTGCCGTTGTCGGGCCAGCTGTTCAGTGGCGCAAAACGCTGCATGCCGGTGCCAGCACCGCCACGGCCGTCGGCGATACGGTAAGTACCAGCGGCGTGCCATGTCATGCGAACGAAGAATGGGCCATAGTGACCATAATCAGCAGGCCACCACTCTTGGGAATTGGTGTACAGCGCTTCCAGGTCTTTCAGAAGGGCGGGTACGTCGAGTTTCTTGACTTCTTCTACGTAGTCGAAGTCTTCACCCATGGGGTCTGTCAATGGGGAGTTCTGGTTCAACAACTTAATGTTCAACGCGTTGGGCCACCAGCTTGCGTTAGTGGGTGTGCCGGCAATCGCTGTTTTGGGACCGTCGCCCGTGAAGGGGCACTTTGCATCATTTGACATACATCTCTCCTTTGTTGCCGTTAATTATTAACTGCTGAATTCAGTGTAGGGTGCTAAATCCTATCAATCAAGTTGTTTTTATAAATTTACCCTATAGGCAGGGCTAATTGATATTTTTGACCTTCAGCATGTCTTCAATATTAATACCGGAAAAAAAGTTGGTCACTCCTCGTCGAAGGAGTCGTATTTCTGGCAGAGAAAGTCGATTAATGCGCGAACTGCTCAAGGCAGCCACCATGTCGCGCTGACGAAATAAGCGTAAGGCGTTATGATTTTGCGATGAACGAAATCAAACGAATTGAACTTCGAAGCGCCGATTTGGGTGAAGGCATGTTGGTGAAACGTGCCTTGCCCAGTCGCCACCAACGCATGGTGGGGGCATGGTGCTTTCTGGACCACGCAGGCCCGGTGAGTTTTGCACCCGGCAAGGGCATGCATGTGGGCGCACACCCGCACACCGCATTGCAAACATTCACCTGGCTGATCGCTGGCGAAGTGCTGCACAAAGACAGCCTGGGCAATGAACTGATTATTCGCCCCGGGCAAGTGAACCTGATGACAGCAGGCCGTGGCATTGTGCACACTGAAGACTCTGTAGAAAATGGTGGCCGCCTGCATGCTGCGCAGTTGTGGATTGCCTTGCCGGAAGAACTGGCCGACTGCGAACCTGATTTTGCGCATTACCCGGAGTTGCCAGTTTGGCATTCGAGGGGTGTTCAACACACTTTGCTGGCCGGTGCTTATGGTGATTTGGAAGCACCCACTGCGGTGCATTCTGCAATGCTGGGCATGGATTTGTTCAGTGAAAAGGGCGGTACGGTTAACTTGAATTTGAACCCGGATTTTGAATACGGATTCCTGCCTTTGACAGGCCGGGTGAATGTGGCTGGTGAAACTTACACGCCCGACGAGTTCGCTTATCTTGAAAAGGGTTCAAAATGCCTAGTGATGGCGTTAAGCGCAGATTCGCGTGTGCTGCTGTTGGGTGGTTTGCCTTTTGATGCGCCTGTACAAATGTGGTGGAATTTTGTGGGCCACAGCAAAGAAGCGATTGCACAAGCCCAGCGTGACTGGGAAATGGGCGATGCGCGTTTTGGTGATGTAAGCACCGCAGCAGGAGTAGCGCCGCGCCTGATGCCGCCGCCGTTGCCCTGGAAATAATTCAGGGTTATCCATAAGCCGCACTGGCAGTGCGCATTTGGGCACTGGCGTGGAAGTCGATTACAGTAGAACAATCGACTGACACGGAGTGCCTCATGGATTTTTCCCTCACCCCTGCATTGAAATCACTTCAAGCCGAAGTGCGGTCTTTCATTGCAGAACAAATCATTC
Organism: Gammaproteobacteria bacterium; assembly: GCA_018812945.1. GTDB lineage: Bacteria > Pseudomonadota > Gammaproteobacteria > Burkholderiales > Burkholderiaceae_B > Limnobacter. Next base: position 2,529 of record JAHJCM010000048.1, read on the forward strand.
CCCTGGAGAAAGATCCCCGCCAAACTGCACATGGCCCTTCTGAGGATCTGCGTGAGGAATTGGTGGACTTGGCACGAAAAGCAGGTTTGCTGACTCCTCATGCATCGAAGGAACTGGGCGGGCGCGGGTGGACACACATTGAAAAAGCAATCGCTTTTGAAGAGGCGGGTTATTCCACACTGGGCCCCACAGCCATGAATATTCATGCGCCCGATGAAGGCAATATTCACTTGCTGGAGGTGGTGGCCACACCGGAGCAAAAAGAACGCTGGCTCAAACCCATGGTGCAAGGAAAAATTCGTTCATGCTTCGCAATGACCGAGCCTTCGCCCGGTGCAGGTGCCGACCCTTCAATGATGCAAACCAGCGCAGTCAAGGATGGCAGCCACTACGTGATCAATGGCGACAAGTGGTTCATCACAGGTGCCGAAGGTGCAAGTGTTGCGATCATCATGGCGAAGATGGAAGACGGCACCGCTACCATGTTTTTAAGCGACATGAATGCGGCAGGTATTGAATATGTGCGCACCATGGATGCGATGGACGCCTGTTTTACCGGTGGGCATGGCGTGTTGAAGTTCAACAATTTGCGTGTGCATGAAAGCAGTGTATTGGGTGAAATTGGCAAGGGGTTTCGATATGCGCAAGTGCGCCTTGCACCGGCCCGTTTAACCCATTGCATGCGCTGGCTGGGGCAGGCACGCCGCACACACGACATTGCATTGAACTACGCCCGCAAACGGCAGGCCTTTGGTGTGCAGTTGGGTGCACATGAGGGTGTTAGTTTTATGTTGGCTGACAATGAAATGGATTTGCACACGGCGCGTTTGCACATTTGGCACACCGCCTGGATGCTGGACCAAGGCGAGCGTTGTAATTTTGAATCGAGCCGTGCGAAGGTGGTGTGCTCCGAAGCCGAGTGGCGGGTCGTGGATCGCAGCGTGCAAATTCTGGGTGGGCAGGGCGTCACAGGTGAAACCATCGTGAGCCGCATTTTCACGGACATGCGCGCTTTCAGAATTTATGATGGCCCCAGTGAAGTGCACCGCTTCAGCATGGGCAAAAAACTGATTGCAGGCCTGGACAAACAATAAGGAAAAACCATGAGCAACAATGATCTGTTTTCCATGCAAGGCAAATTGGCGCTGGTGACTGGTGCTTCGAGTGGTCTGGGAAAACACTTTTCGCAGGTGCTCGCCAATGCCGGGGCAACCGTGGTGTTGACTGCCCGCAACGTTGAGAAATTGCAGCAAGTGATGGATCAAATTCAGGCAGCTGGTGGCAGAGCTTTTTCGGTGGCCATGGACGTCAGCAAATCGTCTTCAGTGAGCGCAGCCATGGCGAACATTACTCAGCACCATGGTGTGCCTGATGTGTTGATCAACAATGCCGGCCAGTCGATTGCCAAACCCATGCTGGAGCAAACCGAAGACGACTGGGACCAAATACTGGATACCAACCTGAAAGGTTGCTGGCTGGTGGGCACTGAATTTGCGCGCTCCTTGGCTGCTGCAAGTAAACCGGGGGCGATTGTGAACATCGCATCCATTTTGGGTGAACGAGTTGGCGGCTCAGTAGGGCCTTACGCCATTTCAAAAGCAGGTTTGGTGCAGGCCACCAAGGTCATGGCGCTTGAACTGGCGCGTTACAACATTCGCGTGAATGCAATCTTGCCAGGTTATGTGGCTACTGATATGAACAGCGAGTTTTTGGCCAGTGAATTGGGAGAAAAACTGCGCAAACGAATCCCGACGCGGCAATTTTGTGAGCTGAGTGACTTGACCGGGCCACTATTGCTGTTGGCCTCCAATGCTGGGGTGGGGATGACTGGCGCTTGCGTGGCAGTGGACCGCGGGCATTTGGTCAGCGCTTTGTAGGTTTGCTCGCGATGAACGACAGTCAAAAGCAGTCACTGGAAAAATACTTGACGCAGGCCCTGCTGGCTGACAGGGTTGAAATCTTGCAAGCTGCCTTACTTTCAGGCGGTGCTGTACAGGAAAACTGGGCACTGGATTTGCGAGTCACTGGTGGTGTTCATGAAAGTACTCAAGGTGGCCGATTGAACACTGTATTGCGCTGCGATTCACCCACTGCAGGTGTGGCCATCAGCCACGGTCGTGCGCAGGAATTCGCTTTGTTGCAAACCGTGTTTAATGCAGGTGTGACCGTGCCGCAACCCTTGTGTTTGTGCACCGACACTTCCGTGGTTGGTCGCCCGTTTTTTGTGATGCGCAGAATAGGCGGCACAGCAGCAGGCCATGTATTGGTGAAGAACACCACTTATGCACCTGATCGTGTTGAACTGGCTCATCGTTTGGGCAAAGAATTGGCGCGTATCCATTCGATCAGGCCACCCCAGAAAGCGCTTGATTTTTTGCACACCTACGCTGAATCGCCCGCGCATTATCGGATCAATACCCATCGCATGTTTCTGGATCAACACCACACGGCATACCCTGCATTGGAGTGGGGTTTGCGTTGGCTTGAGCGCCACGCGCCGGCACGCGACTTGATTACACTGGCACATGGCGATTTTCGCACCGGCAATTACATGGTGGATGAACATGGGCTGACCGGTATTCTGGACTGGGAGTTTGCGGGTTGGAGCGATCCGCTGGAGGATATTGGCTGGTTCTGTGCCAAATGCTGGCGCTTTGGGCAAGACGATTTACAGGCAGGCGGCATTGGCGAGCGTGAACATTTCTACGAAGCTTATGAAGCTGAATCAGGCCGCATGATTGATCGCGATCAAATCCATTATTGGGAAGTGATGGCCCATGTGCGTTGGGCGGTGGTGGCCATTGAACAGGCACAACGCTTTTGTTCCGGGCAAGAAAACTCCCTGTTGCTTGCGTTGACTGGCCACATTGTGCCGGAGCTGGAATGGGAAATTTTGAACATGACGGAGCACAACTGATGCGTGAACAACCCACTGGTGAATTGCTTTTGCGGTGTGCGCGTGAGCTGCTTAAAAGCAAAGTGTTGCCTATGCTGCATGGCGATGCCAAGCGAGATGTGTTGATGGTGATGAATGCCATGTCGATTGCGCAGCGAGAATTTCAGCAGGGAACAGCCCCTGATGAGCGCGAACAGCAAGCGTTGGCCCAGTTGTTGGGTGAGCCCGTGTTCGATGTGGCACAAGCCAATCGTGAACTTGCGGCGCGCATTCGTGCAGGGTTTGCTGACCCCGAAAGCACTGAACGTGGGGTGGTGTTAAATCATTTGCGCGATATGGGCAAAAGCCGCTTGCTGGCCAGCAACCCCAAAGTATTGAAAGGCGAGTTGGCATGAGTACCTTGGTGTTGATGCGGCACGGTCAAGCCTCTTTTGGCGCAGCGCGATATGATGCCTTGTCAGAACTGGGGCAAGCACAAGCACGTGCCACGGGGCTGTGGATGAAAGCACACGGCATTACGCCGGAGAAGGTGTTTCATGGCCCTCGCCAAAGGCAGGCGAACACGGCTTCGTTGCTACTGGCAGGTGCAGGGTTTGATTCACCTGCAATAACGCATGCAGCTCTTGATGAGTTTGCTGAAGGAGAGGAAATTTTCAGTGCCGCAGAGCAGTTTCTGGGTCGATCCATGGCGCTGAATTCTGGGCGCGAACGTATCGGGATATTGCGTGATTACGATGCAACCTGCCGGGCCTGGGCCAATGGTGAAGTGCGTATCCCGGGGCGATTAAGCCTTGGTGAATTTCGTGAACAGTTACGCGATTGGTTAAGTTCGCACACACAGGCGCAACAAGCTTCAGGGCAAACTCAACTGGTCGTGACCTCGGCGGGGTCGATCGCCGCGCTGGTGTGTGAAGTCATGAATCTTCCCAACTCCAGTTGGTACAGCCTGTTGCGTGTCATTCGAAATGCTTCGCTCACCGAGGTACTGTATTCAAAAGGCAAAGTCAGCTTACTCAGTTTCAATGGTGTGAACCATCTGCCACCGAATTTGAATACATCGATGTAATTTAATTGCGGCAAAGCAAGGTCAGATTGCCTGCTCTCCACCTGCTGCATTGCCATGGCTCACGAGTTCTCGTGCAGGCCGTACTTCGATTGAGCCATAACGGGCGGGTGGAATTTTCTCGGCCAGTGCAATTGCTTCATTCAGATCCTGGGCTTCCAGCATGTAAAAACCTGCGAGCTGTTCTTTGGTCTCTGCAAAGGGGCCGTCGGTCGTGTGGGTTTTACCATTTCTGACCCGTACGGTGGTCGCCGTATTGACCGGCAACAAAGGGCTACCCGTGATGAAGTGCCCCTTGCGGCTTAAATTTTCAACGCAGGCGATGCACTCGTTGTTCAGCGCATCCCATTCCTGTTGCGACATGCTGTTCATGATGTTCTCGTCGTAATACACCAAGGCAAGATATTTCATATTTAATCTCCGTAGCGACAATCTTCGCGAAGTGATTCTTCAATCGGGCGGACTTCAATCGTACCCAGTCGGGCAGAAGGCCATTGCGATGCAATTCGCAAGGCCTCGTTGAAATCATGAGCTTCAATCAGAAAAATACCACCCAGTTGTTCCTTGGTTTCTGCGAAAGGTCCGTCGGTGGTTACCAACCTTTGATTGCGCACTCGCACCAGTACGCCATGATTTGCACTTTGAAGCGCATGGGTGGTAATCAAGTGGCCGCTTGCTCTCAAGGATTCCACATAACTCAAGGTTTCCTGCCGCAACGCCAGCCATTGTTCTTGAGGCATGTCTTTGAACAGGGCCTCTTCTTCGTGGGCCAGGCACAGGTATTTCATTGCACATCACCCTGAAAGTTAATCATCCATGGAATACCAAAACGATCCACCCACATGCCGAATCGTTCAGCCCAAAAGGTGCGTTCCAGCTTCATGGTAATTGTGCCGTCTTGCACGAGCACGCCATAAATCCGCTCTGCTTCCTCGGCACTGTCAACCGCTATTTGTACATGCATGCCTTGCGGTTTTGTGTACATTCCGGGTGGCGCGTCACAGGCCATCAGTGTCCAGGGACCCAGTTGAATCTGTGCATGAAGAATCTTGTTGCGCCAGTGTTCAGGTACATATTCGTGTGCGGGGCTTCCCTCAAAGCGCAGGCAGAAGTCCATTTCGCCGCCCAGTAGTTCCGCGTACAGATTCAGCGCTTCTTCGCAGTTGCCGTCAAAGTTCAGGTAAGTGCACATCAGTTCAGGATGTTTCATGTTTGGCTCCTTGGTTCAGGGTTGGGCATCAAAGATGGCTTTGCCGCTTTCAGGGTCGAATGGTGAAGAAAAATGCTCATGCACAATTTTCCATTCATTTTTTTCCTGACGCAGGCACACGGTGGCACGCATCCAGCCAACGTTTTCATTGCCAAAGTCTTGAACCGAGCCACAGCGCGACAGGTAATGACAAAAAGCCAGATCGCCGCTGTGTTGAATACTCAACTGATGAATTTCAAAGATGATGCCGCCACCGCACAACTGCATGCAGTATTTCCAGTGTTCTGCGTAATTGGCTTTGCCAACGATATGCAGCACTTTGACTGCATCAAACGACACTACATTGTCGTTGTAGTGGCTCATGATTTTTTCCAGGTCTTCGTCGACCACCGCTTGCTGCCAGCTTTCCAGTACTGCCTTGATTGCGTTCATGGTTGTTCCTCAAGTTGTGGGGGTTTCATGAATTAGTCGAACGGCACTTTCTGAAATCGACATTGTTTGAAATTTTTTTAAAATTAATTTTTCAGACTGCCCAAGTCATCCAGACGTTGTTGTAAAAAGCGCTGCTCCGGCCCTTGTCGAGTCAAGCGAAGCGCGTCTTGATAGGCATCATGGGCTTCCTTCAGGCGGCCCATACGCCTGTACAGGTCTGCGCGTGTGGCATGGGCCAAGTGGTAGTCGTGCAGGTGGCCTTGCGCCATCAGCTCGTCGACCAGTTCAAGCCCGGCTTGCGGACCATCGCGCATGGCCACTGCCACGGCACGGTTCAACGCAACAACCGGCGAATGAGTGTGTTCCAGCAGGGCGTCGTAAAGGCCAACAATTTGTATCCAGTCTGTTTTTTCCGCGCTGGGGGCTTCGGCATGAACGGCACTGATCGCTGCCTGCAGCGTGTATGCGCCAAATCGGCGTGTGGCCAAGGCCTGCAACACCAACTGGCAGCCTTCTCGGATTTGTGCCTGATTCCAGAGTGTGCGGTTCTGGTCTGCAAGCAAGATCAGGTCGCCATCGGGTGTGCAACGTGCTGCCTGGCGGGAGTCATTCAATAACATCAAGGCAAGCAGCCCCACAGCTTCGGGCTCGGGCAACAGTTGTACCAGCAGGCGGCCAAGTCGGATGGCTTCGCTGCAGAGTTCTTTGCGAATCAAGGCTTCGCCGGTCGAGGCCGAGTAGCCTTCATTGAACACCAGATAGATCACATGCAGTACGGCATGCAGACGTTCTTGAAGCTGATCGGCTTGAGGCACTTCATACGGAATTTTGGCATCACGAATTTTGGTTTTGGCGCGGACAATTCGTTGCGCCATGGTGGGTGTGGTGCTTAAAAATGCGCTGGCGACTTCTTCCGTGGACAGTCCGCACACTTCCCGCAAGGTGAGCGCCAATTGGGCTTCAGGCGACAGGCTGGGGTGACAACAGGTGAAAATCAACCGCAGGCGATCGTCTTCAATGGTTTCGTCGACGTAATCGGGTTCATGGTGCAATCGTTCGGACAGCTCGTCAGCAACCTCTTCAAAAGAGGTGTTGAATTTTGCACGGCGGCGAATTTGATCAATGGCTTTGAATCGGGCGGTAGATACCATCCACGCCCTTGGGTTGGTGGGAATGCCTTCGACTTCCCACCGCTGTAATGCAATTGAAAATGCTTCGTGCATGGCTTCTTCTGCCAAATCAAAGTCGCCAAGCAGGCGAATGAGAGTAGCCAGAATTCGGCGAGACTCCTGTTGGTAAAAAGTGTCTAGCCAAGGTCGCAGGGCAGTTTTCATGTGCTTAAATTAACATTCGTTAATACAAATGATAATAGTTATCATTATAATTGTCGGATCGTCCATTCTCTGAAGTTTCTCATGATCTCCCAGAATCCCAAAGTCAGCTTGTTGGCTCTCGCAGTATTTTCAGCCCTGTCATCCAACGCATTCGCCCAAACTAACGAATTGCCTGCTGTGCAGGTTAATGCCAGTGCCGATGCATCCGCCGAAGGCTTGGCACCTGAATACGCGGGCGGACAGGTTGCGGCAGGCGGTCGTGTCGGTTTGTTGGGCACCCAGTCGAACATGGATACACCGTTCAACCTGACAAGCTATACCTCGAAGTTGATTCAAGACCAGCAAGCATCCAGCGTTGGCGATGTGTTGTTGAACGATCCGGCAGTTCGCGTGGCGCGTGGTTTCGGTAATTTTCAGCAGGTGTATCTGGTGCGCGGCCTGCCCATTTTCTCGGACGACATGTCGTACAACGGATTGTATGGTCTGCTACCCAGGCAATATCTGGCCGCAGAATTGATCGAACGCGTTGAAGTGCTGCGTGGCGCGAACGCGTTTTTGAATGGCGCAGCGCCCGGCGGCAGTGGCTTGGGTGGTGCGATCAATGTGGTGCCCAAACGTGCGCCAAACTACCACATCAATCAGGCCACATTGAGGGTGCAAGACGGCGGTGAAACTTATCTGGCGGGTGACTTTGCTCGCCGTTTCAATGAGGGCTCCTCAGGTCTGCGTGCAACATTCGCAAGGCGGGATGGCGACACCAACGTGGACGGCGAATCGCGTGAACTGACGCTGTTCGCCGTGGGTGCAGATTTCCGCAGCGACAAATTGCGTGTTTCTGCAGATGTGGGCTATCAGGAGCACAAGCTACAGGCCTCTCAGCCCAACATCACCATTGCTGCAGGTTTGGCCATTCCGGCCACGCCGCGCGCAGATCGCAGCATTGCGCAGCCCTGGACTTTCTCCAATGCGGAAGACACATTTGGTACTGTGCGTGCTGAATATGATTTCAATGAAACGGTGACTGGCTGGTTGGCTGGTGGCTTGCGTGAAAGCAATGAGGCTGGCAATTTTGCAAACCCGACAGTGACCAATGCGCAAGGCGACACCAATTCCCTGCGCTTCGCCAATGTGCGTGAAGACTCCGTGCAAACCGCAGAAGCGGGTTTGCGTTTCAAATTCAACACGGGTGATGTGAAGCACACTTTGAGCACCTCGGTATCCGCATTTGAACTTGAATCAAAAAACGCGTTCGATTTTTCAAGCTTTGCAGGGTTCTCCGACAATATTTACAATCCCGTGGCAACGGCTGAGCCCGCACTGGGCGCATTTCCTGTGGGAAGTTTCAACAATCCTTTGTTGACCGAGAAAACAGAAACATCAAGCCTCGCTGTGGCAGACACCATGGCATTTTTGAATGAACGATTGTTGGTGACTGTGGGTGCGCGTCACCAGCAAATTGAAGCCACTAGTTTTGATGGCAACACGGGGGCTCAGACTGCAAATTATGCAGAGAATGCCACTACCCCTGTGGCCGGTGTGGTGTTCAAGCTGAGCCCCCAGTACTCGGTCTACGCCAACTACATTGAAGGATTGGTGAAGGGCGATACAGCACCAACAACTGCCAATGGTCAACCGGTGACCAACGCAGGCACTGTGTTCAAACCTTACATTACTGAGCAGGTTGAGCTGGGCGTGAAATATGACGGTGGCAGCATCGGCGGCTCTGTGTCGGTGTTTCAAAGTGAAAAACCCAACTACGGCATTGACAGTTCCAACACATTTTCACAAGTGGGCGACCAGACCAATGAAGGCCTGGAAATCATGGCGTTTGGCAAACCCAGCAAAACAGTCACTGTGCTTGGTGGTTTGAGTATTCTGAACACCGATGCCGACGGCCGCGATGCGATTGGTGCCCCTTCTACACAAGCCAATGTGGGCCTGGAGTGGAGCCCGGCGCAGGTGCAGGGGCTTGCATTCGAGACCAGGGCGATTTACACCAGCAGTCAGTACGCTGATGCAGCCAATACACAAGAGGTGCCATCATGGACGCGCCTTGATTTGGGTGTCAGGTATGTGATGCCGGTGGGCAATGCGCAAGCGTTGACACTGCGAGCCCGTTTGGACAATGTGACTGATCGGAATTACTGGGCCTCTGCGGGTGGCTTTCCTGGCTCGGGTTACTTGACGATTGGCAACCCCCGCACCCTGACAGTGTCGGCTTCACTGGATTTTTAATCTGACTTGACCATTCGCACATTGAGTTGCCCTGAACGCACGTGCAAGTCGCGCTGCGGAAAGGGTATCTCAATATTGTGTTTGCGCAGTTCAGTTTCGATTTCCCATAAGAACAGTGCTTGTGTGCGTTTGGGGCGTGACATCAATTCATTGCCCACCCAAATAACCAGTTCAAAGTTCAAACTGTTGTCGCCGAACTCGACCAACCACACTTCGGGTTTGCGCGCTGGGTTGTCGGTAATTGCACCGTCAACCCGATTTGATGCATCCAGTGCAGCTTGCCTCACAAGGTCTTTGTCGCAACCGTATGCGACGCCAAACGGAATATGGATTCGGCGAAACTTTTCGTTAAAACTCCAGTTGATGACCTGACCGTTGATGAACTCCGAGTTGGGCACGATGATGTCGACATTGTCGCGCGTGGTGATTCGGGTAAATCGCAAACCAATTTCATTCACAACTCCGGTTGCCCCGGACGACATCTCCACGAAGTCGCCAATCTTCAGACTTCGTTCAACAATCAGAATGATGCCCGACATGAAGTTGCTGAAAATATTTTGTAAACCAAAGCCGATGCCCACGCCAATTGCACCGCCTAAAAATGCTAGACCGCTCAAGTTGAAGCCGATATAGGACAGACCCATCAAAGTGCCGACAACCCAAATGGTGTATCGAAGCAGACGACCCAACAAATACATGGTTGACTCGTCTATGCCCTTGTATGTCTTGCCTTTGGTGGTACGTTGTATGACTTTCTCTACGGTGGCCGCACCCCACCATGCGAGCACGATGATGCTCAGCAGGCCAACGATGCTGGCCATTGAAAAGGTGCTTTCCTCTGAGTTGAACAATGGAGTGGTGAGCCACTGATAAGCCAGTGACAAGAATTCGGACATGGATTCCATGGCTTTCCTTGTTGTTTTTCAAAAGTCTTTTTATTTGTAACATTGATAAGCGCGTGAATAAACCGTCAGGGAGCATATTGCGTTGCAGGATTGACCCCAGGTAATGATTGCTTCACCATGTGACTGCTCAGTCACATCTGTGTTGCAGTACTTTTCTTCTCACTGGAACACCACCATGCCCACCCGTATTCTGATTGCCTCGATGGTTTTGGCCTGCGCCGTTGTTGTCACTTCAGCGCATTCTCAAGTCAAGGGACCGGAAATTCCGCCCAACCTGATTGGCAATGTGTCTCGCCAGCTTATGAAAGAGATGAAGCCGTTGGACAAGCCACTGCACATCAAGATTTGCATTTTCGATATTTTGGGCAAGGCTGGGCCGGTGTTCAGCGTGGCGCAAGACATTGCTTTGGAAGCACGCAAGTGGAATGTGTTTGCCGAGTTGATTCCCCACACCAACGAGACCGTTGCAGCAGAATCTTTTCGAACCGGGCAGTGCGAAGCGGTGGGCATAACCACCTTGCGGGCGCGTTTGTTCAATCAGTTCATGGGCAGTTTTGATGCAGTGGGTGCGCTGCCTTCTTACGAACATGTAAAAACAGCGTTACAGGTCCTGATGGGCAACGACGCTTTGTACGATCTGTCTATTCAAGGCAAGTATCAGGTTGTGGGTATGGCCCCTTTGGGCGCAGCGTATGTGATGGTCAATGACCGCTCTATTGATTCCATTGAAAAAGCGGCAGGCAAGAAAGTCGCTGTGATGGACTGGGACAAAAGCCAGGCCAAGATGATTCAGCAGTTGGGCGCACAGGCTGTGCCCAGCGACATCACAAACTTTGCACAAAAATTCAACAATGGTGTGGTTGATATCGTAGCGGCACCAGCCGTTGCCTTTGCACCGCTCGAGTTGTACCGTGGACTGGGCACCAAGGGTGGTGTTTACAAAATGCCGCTGTTGAATGTGACAGGTTCGGCGATTATCAATCGCACGCGTTTGGAGAAAGAAATTCCTGACCTCGATGATCGTTTGAAAAAAATGCGCAAGTTTGGTTTGGGTTTTATTGACCAGGCGCTGGATGCCGTCAGGTTGATTGAGACGCAGGTGCCTGCCAAATACTGGATGAATGTGACACCAGCGGATCAGGAAAAATACAATGTGATGATGCAGCAGGCGCGAGTGCAGTTGACGCAGGAAGGTGTGTACGACAAACGCATGATGAGTTTGTTGAAAAAGGTACGTTGCCACCACACACCCAGCGCAGCGGAATGCAGCACGAACGTGGAATAAAAGGCAGGGCGGCCAGTTCTATCGACCCAGGTAATTCTTGGCTTGCCGCTGTGCAAGTCGCACCAGGTCGCCTTGGGCTATCGACACATCGATCAAGTGAAAGCCCCAGTTGCTACCCCCTATGAACTCGCCGGGATAATCGTCTGCGCGGGGATCATCTGGGTCGGCAACAATGCTGGCTTCCAGATAGCTGACCCCATTGGGGCCCACCTTGCATTCACCTTTCACTTGCCCGGGCATGGAGTAGTAGGGTGTAGGAATGGTCAGGTTGCTGATCGGGTTTGCATACGGCCCACCGGGGCCGCGTGGAATCAGCAACACGCGAAACACGGGTGGTTGCTGACGTGGAATGATCGGAAACAAATCTGCCTGTCCACCTGCCAGTGCTGCCGGGTTTGTGCACAGCGCTTGTTTGCCTTCCTCACTGCTCAGACCAAAACGGGGATCTTCAAGTTGAGGATCGCCTGCGCGATAGGTCACATAGGCCACCACGCAACCAAGTTGGTTGGCATTTCGGCAAGCGGGCACTTTTTGAAATGACCCGCCCACATCGCGACCTGTGGGCACCAGCACATTGGTGCCAGGTATGTGGGCTGAAATGAAACGGCTCATCAGCTCGGGCCGGGTTTCAATTTCTTCTGCGATCAATCTTCGTAAAATGCCCGAGCCTTGTGAGTGTCCTACCAAAATAAAACCACGCCCTTCACTTTGGTTGGCAATGTATTCCTTAAAGGCATCCAGCACATCGGCATAGGCTACTTCACCGGCATTCGGTGCAATGTCGATACCCCCCAGTGCACCGGTAAAGGTGGTCAGGCCCAGCGCGGTCAATGTGCGTTGTCGGTACACCGGTGCGAATTGACGACACACCTCGCCATAACGGCCAAATTGCAGGGCGGTGGTTTGTTGCTCTTGCAGATCGTCATTCAAATCTGAGTTACCCATCAGGTCGATGCTGGTGGTTGGATAGACGTAGAAACAATCCACTTGGGGCGCTGTGGCAGGTGCGTAGCTTAGTGTGGTAGCAGAGGCATCGGCAGCCACTGCGGTGCTGTCAAAGTTGCCGTTACACACGTTGCTGGTCCCCATCAAGTCGGGGTGACACAACCAATTGCTGGTGCCGGTATACAGGGTGCTTTGATAGTTCGGGAACGGATTGCTGGTATTTGCGGCACTTGCGCCCACGCGTGTGCCCGTGCTGCCGGTATTGCTCGAGTCACCGCCGCAGGCTGACAACAGCAGTGATACTGTTACAACGCTGAACAAAAATCGATGAATCACAGTTTTCTCCCGTCGCTGCAAGTGGCCCCGGTGGCCGTTACTTCAAACGCTTCACTGATTCCTTCAAATTCTTCTGGCGAGCCGGCGGGCACTGCCACGCCGCGGTGTTTGATTCGGTACTTGCCAGCGGGCGTGTTGGCCGGAATTTTCCATTCCGCCAAGGCGGTGGATACAAAGCCGGGCAGGGGAACTGGGCTGAGGTAAGGTGTGGGCTCGAAGGGCTGCCAGCGGAAAATCAGTTCGGGTGAGCGGTCGTGTGTGAAACTTTCCCACTCACCTTTCGCATTCATTCGCTCCACTTCCACAATCGCCAAGCCGCGGGTTTTCATATTGCGCGGATGAGCGCTTTGAAATTGTGCCGTCACCGTGTTGCCGGCCGCCACCGTGGGTGTGGGTTGAGCCAATACTTCGCCAAATGCTGCGCCGGGTGCCTGGTCAAAGGGCACGTAGGGTGGGCGTGGAATCGGGTTGCTGGTCACTGTGCGGGGTGGGCCGGCGGGCGGTTGATTTTGCTGGGCCAATGACATGGCCAGCCTGCGGCTTTCCTGTTGCACGGCGGCCAGGGTCCAGGGTCCAAACTGTGTTGAAGCGCCCTCATATTGCTGAATGGAATATTCTTCGCGCGTGGTCAGATAATTGACAAAATCATTGCTCAGGCCACTGATGATCACTTGGTCAATGCCTTGTGGCTCCAACACTTCCAATACGGTTTGGCGAATGCGCCGTCCGGCCATGGTGGTAATTTCCCAAGGCAAGCCCAACACTGCCACATTGCCAATGGTGAACAACTGAAATGGCAGCACATTGTTGCTGAAGTTCAGGGGCGGGCCGAGTACAAACAGCACAGGTTTTTCAGCCTGACAGCTTAAGCTGGTGCCAGCGGGCACCGCATCAAATGGCAGGTCATTCAGGTTGCACAGCACGGCGGTGGCCAATACTTCCGGTGGTAGTTTGCCTGCGGCCAGCGCAGCCAGGTCGCGGGTGAGTCGGGCCGGGTCAGTGCGGCCATTGCAGCTTGCACCTTCCACCGTGGGGCCGGGGCCGTCTTCAGCACCCGCACCAAATGACACGCCCATGGCGGCGGTGCAGGTTTTTTTCACGGCACTGTTCAGCGATTCAGGGTGGCGCAGTGAATTCAGCACCACGGGGTCTGTAATTTCCACTTCGTCCATCTTCACGTGAAATTGTGCAAAGTTCACGCCACCACGCACCATCTGGTTGGCGTCACGATACAAGGTGAGCGCGCGTGCCAGTTGCTTGCCGCCGTTGATTTCAACGGCTTTCAATTCGTCGGTGGAACCACCACGTTCTTCAAATGGTTTGTCTTTGAAGAAAATATTCGGACTGCTGTCACCTTCATCGGTTTGCGCAAATGCAGCCACGAATGTGTCTTTCCCCGCGGGTGCTTCGTATTGCGTGCCCATCAGTTTTTCAAAGGCCAATGCAGCCCAACCTTTGTTGTCGGAAGAAATCAATGGATTGGTGTTCCCCGTGGTGGTGGGGTGCACACCAAACCAGTTGATTTGTCCGATGGGTGTGCCATCGGCACGACGCAATTTCAACAGTGCCATTTCCTTGTTCACATTCTGGCTTTCACCGCGCTGGTTCAAGTACTGGTTGCGTTCCTCTTGCGGGTTTTGATCGTAGGCAATCGCAGAGCGATTCACATTGGCATTCAACAATTCACCATTGTTGACCAACAAGCGACCTGGCTCTGGGTTGGCCTGCAGGTTGGCATGTGCGCGTCGAATGGCCTCCACAATGCCGTCGACGATGAAGTTGTAAACCTCCTCGTCATGCCCCAACCGGAACGCATTGAACGCGGTGAAGTGCGCATAGCCACCGGGCCCGGCATGGGTGTGGGTGGCGTTCAGCATGATGTTCTGTTCGTTGTAGAACGGTGCTAGTTGGGCATCGGCTGCCACCTTGTTCAAAACCCCTTGGCGCACCGCATGGAAAATCATGCCGAGGTCGTTGACCACATACACCACGCGATTGCCGTTGCATGGTGAACCAATTACGTAGGCCCGGGAAAACTGCCGGGTGTGCAAACCAAGGCTGGCGTGGGTGGGGCTTTCATACCCCATCATCACAGATCCCGCGGCGGGGCCTGTAATGTCTACGATGCCGGTGCCCATGGTAAACGCGGTGTTATTTTTGCAAGCGCCACTGTTCAAACCTGTGCTGGGTTGAACATTGCTGTTGGGCGTACTGGCTGGTGTAATCGAAGGGCTGTCTTGTCCCTCACCGATCAACAGGTTTGGATCGGTGAGCGCACATTGCAAACCCGCGGTATTAACAAACTCATTGTTGCCGGGGTTTTCACTGGGGTTGGTGCGATTGTCGGTTTGGACCAGATCGCTGCTTTCGCCAAGGCAGCCTGCCAAAGTGGCTGCGGCCAGCAAAACGGCAACAGCGCGAGTAGTGCGATGCAAATGAATGTTCATTGTGAATACTTGTTGTGTGTGTCTCCTTTGATTCTTACTGCTTCGTTGTTGGCACAGATTCAGGCCAGGGCTTCATGTGACGTACTGTGTCGTGTAACCGACACTAGTCACTTTTGAAGCCCTTTAGCGGGGGCGCTTAAAAAGTGTTGTTCACCAACACCTCGTGAAGGCTGAGCTGGCCAGGCTTTGGCCAAGGCGCTTTGGTACCTTTTCCAATGGCCACCATGGGGCCCATCACATGGTCAGCAGGCAAGTTGATCAACTTGGCCACCGCTTCAATGTCAAATCCGATCATGGGGCAGGAATCCAGGCCAATGCCTTTGGCCGCCAGCATCAGTGTTTGCATGGCCATACCGATGGATCGCTGCGCTTCATCGCGTTGCAACCATTCGCGGCCATCATGGAAAGGTCCCATCCAACCTACCAGTAGGTCGGCTACTTCTTTGGGTGCTTGTGTCCAGTAACGGGCGGGTTCTTTTTGCCAAGCCTTGGTGTCGGCGGTCATGATGACCAGCAAGGATGAGTCCGTGATTTGGGCTTGGTCATTGCCCAGTTTGCGCATTTCTGCGCGCAGGGCCTTGTCGCGTACCACCACGAAACGCCAGTGCTGAATATTGAAACTCGTTGGTGCCTGAATGGCCGCTTCGAACAGTTTTTTCTCATCGTCTGCGGAGATGATGTGCTCGGGATCAAATGCCTTGATGGCCCGGCGTTGATAAATTGCGTCAAATAATTCCATGTACTGCTCCTTGTGTACTACTGGCGAACTGCATAAAAAAAGCCGGAACCCTGGAGGGGGAACCGGCCAATAGTGTACAGGCTAAAAGGGAAAGTCGTTTATTTGGCCAAACGACGTGCCTGTGACACTGCGTAGCTGCCTGCCCGTGCTGTAAGCAAAGGATCGTCCGATCCTTCAATGCCGGTAGGCAATACCAGCGGGTTGAAGTTGATACCGTCGCACGCGGACTTGTCTGTCACTGCAGTTACTTTCAGGCGACCGGCCACTACTTTTTTGCGGTCGTCAGGCCATGCCACAGTGGCGTTGTCGGTTGGGTCACCTGCCTGTGCCAATTGCAGCACCATGTCGAATTCAACTGGAATTTGTGACACACGGCCTTTCAGTTCATCTTCAAGAAACACCTTGGCGTGTGTGGCTAATTTGTCGTCAGGAATAAATTCCTGGCCAGTGACCGGTACAAACATCCACTTGGCAAACTGGGTTTTGCCTGCGGCGTTGGTGAATTTAAATGCGTGGGTACTCCAATAATTCACAGCAGCATAGCTTGCAGGTACGCCAGTTTTGGCAACCCATTCCATTTGCGGTTTGAAGTCAGGGTACTTGGCGGCCGCCGCTGCAATTTTTGCTGGATCAGGTTTTTTGGTGGCTGGGTCGGCCTTGCGTGCTTCAAGGAAAGCCAGGAAACCATCGGGTGTGGCTGCTGTAAAGAAGGGGGCAGAAATATTGGCCATCAACCACTGTTCGCCATTTGGCAAATCAAACTGGGCGGCAAGCCCGCGCACGCCTTTGCCATTCTCAGGGGCATTGGGGTTGCCACCGCCTACCGAGAAACGCAAGGTTACCGGTACGGGTTTGCCCGAAAAAGCAGATGCTTTGGAAACCGCTGCTGCAGCCTTGTTGCCGGTGAATGTGCCGGCTGCGCAGACACCACGCGCCCCGGATCGGCGAGCTGCATGGGTACCGAATACGCCCTCAAGGCCGTCGACCAGATTCACCGCGTTTGCGGGTTCACTGGGAATCGCGGTCTGTGCGACCGCTGCTTGTGTACCAAGTGCGGCGAGCGCCGAAACTACTGCCAATCCAATCGCTGTTTTCATTTCCCGAATCCTTTTTGATGTGTACCCAAGATGCAACCCACCGAATCGTGGTGAGATCACCTCTTAGATCGTTAGTGCACAAAGAAAGTTACACGGTCACAAAAATATAATTTTTAGTCAGGATGGATGGCAGTAATTATTAAACTTGTTTATTGCATGGGCAGCAGGTTCTTGATCACTGACTCGGCAACACGCTGGTTCATGTAGCGTGGCACCGCATAAGTGAAGCGGGCCTCAGCGATTGCCGACTTCGCCACGGTGGGAATATCGGCCGCTTTCAGCGCCGCCAATTGGGTCGGGATTCCGAACTTTGCATTCATTTCGCGAATCCGAGCGATAAATGCACGAGCCAAATGTACATCGTCCGCACCTTTGTCGCCGATGTTGCAGGCGCGGGCCAGAATGGCGAGGCGGTCGGCACAGTTGGGCAGGGAATAGTCCAGTACATGGGGCATCACTATTGCATTGGCCAGGCCATGCGGCGTGTGGTACAAGGCACCAAATTTGTGAGCAATGCCATGCACGTAACCGACGCCAGCCTGTGTGAAAGCAATGCCAGCCAAGTGCGATGCACGGGCCATTTTCTGCCTCGCTTCAAGGTTGCTTCCGTCGGCCACTGCTGTTTCAAGGTGTTTCATGATCAGTTGTGTGGCTTCCAGTGCTTTCTCATCGGTTTTCCTGGTGGCATTGCGCGACACAAACGCTTCCACTGCGTGGGTCAAGGCGTCCATGCCAGTGGCCGAGGTGATGTGCGCAGGCAAGCCGGTCATCAGCGATCCATCCAACGCGGCGGCCGTGGGCAACAAACGAATGTCCATCGCAGCTACCTTGCGTTTGTTTTGTGTGTCGCTGACCACGGCAGCGATCGTCACCTCAGCACCAGTACCCGCGGTGGTGGGCACTGCAAACAAAGGGATCATGCCCTTGTGTACTCGCAGCAAGCCGGTCAGTTTTAACACGGGCTTGTTGTTTTTTGCGCGTGCGCCAATCATTTTGGCGGCATCAATCGGGCTCCCACCACCCACGGCCAGAATGGCCTGACAGCCGTTTTCCATCAACATGCGATAGCCGGCTTCAATTTGTTCCACTGTGGGGTTTGGTTCCACGCCGTCATAGACCACATACTTCACACCTTGGGTTTCAAGCTCGGCTTTCATTCTGTCCAGCACGCCCAGTTTCACCAGTACCGCGTCGGTGACCACCAACACATTGCGGTGGCCAGCATTGGACATGTGGCGGATCAGTTCCAGCGAGGAGCCAGTGCCCTCGAACATGCGAGGCCATTTGAAGGGCATCAAGGCTGTGACCACTTTGAAAATGGCCATGTAAATGCGAAGCGCGAGCACTTCCAATGCATGCAACATGCGGGTGTCTCCTAACTTTTATTGTGGGGTTAACAGTTGTTACTATGATTGTACAAAGACTATGCGGTATTGAAGCAGAGGAAATATTCCACTTTTCATGACGATCGGGAAAATTTCACGAGCCCTTTCGGTCAAGCTTGCTGCACTTTCATCACAACAATTTCGAGACATTTTTCATGAAGCACCGCAGTACGCCAATTTTCGCCGCCCTTGCAGCCCTTGGGATGGCTGTCCCCGCCTATGCACAAACAGACAAGCTCGATGACTTTGTGGTGTCGGCCACCCGCGAAGCGCGGGATCCGTTTGAGGTGCCAGCCTCGGTTGACAAGATCAACCAAAACACGCTGGAAAAAGCCGCAAGTTTTCAGGTGAATTTGTCAGAAACCCTGACCCGTGTGCCGGGTCTGGTCATCAACAATCGCAACAACTTTGCGCAGGATTTGCAAATTTCGATTCGCGGTTTCGGGGCCAGGGCGACTTCGGGTGTGCGTGGCGTGCGTTTGTTCTCGGACGGCATTCCAGCCACCATGCCTGATGGATCTGGCCAGATTTCTCATTTCAGCCTTTCCTCCACAGAATCAATTGAAGTGCTGCGAGGGCCGTTTTCCTCCCTGTATGGCAATTCTTCGGGCGGCGTGATCTTGCTGACCACCGAAAATCCACGGGTTGGTACCGAGCTTGAAGTGAACCAGATCTTTGGCACCGACAGCACCCGCAGAAGTGGGATCAAGCTGAACAAAGGCAATCAGGAAGTGGGCATTGTGATTGATGCTTCTACTTTCCGCACCGATGGCTACCGTGATCACAGCAAAGCGCGGCGTGACAATTTCAACAGCAAAATGGTCTGGAATTTAAGCAGCGACACTCGCTTAAGCTGGGTTGTGAACTATGTGGACATTCCCCTGGCGCAAGACCCGGCTGGCCTGACTGCTGCGCAACTGGTCAGCAACCGCCGGCAGGCGGGCAACAATACAGTGGCCAACAACACCAACAAAACCGCGGAGCAAAGCCAGACCGGGATTGTGCTTGAGCACAAGTTCAGCCCCGGTACGAACGTGACTTTCAGCCCCTACTATGGCGACCGGAAAATTCGGCAGGTGTTGGCGAGCACGGCCGTGATCGATTTGAAAAACGAATACAGCGGCGCTGATTTGCGATTTGGGCACCAAACCACTCTGTTGGAAAGACCTTTGTTTTTGAATGCGGGCTTGACCGTCGGTGAACTGGAGCAGGCTCGTTTGGGCTTTTTTGGTGCCAGCACCACACCCAACCGGGATGAGGCCAACACGGCCAGCCAGTTCGATCAGTACCTGCAGGCGGAGTATTTTTTCACCGACAAATTCAGCGTGCTGGGCGGGGTTCGAAATTCATCGATCGAAATTGAATCGAATGACCAGTTTTTGAGCAACGGGGATGGCAGCGGCAGTAAAAAGTACGATGAGGTCACCAGCAATTTGGGCTTCACATACCGTTTGCAGCCCAATATCAACACCTACATTTCCTATGGTGAGGGGTTCGAGACGCCCACCTTGCTGGAAACGGCCTATCTGTCAGTTGCACCGCCCAGCCCGAATTTCAACTCGCAACTGGACGCTGCAAAAAGCGAGCAGCTTGAAGTGGGTGTCAAAGCAAAATTTGGCGCAACCAAAGTGAATGCGGCGCTGTACACGGTAGACACCGACAACGAAATTGTGGTGCTGGCTGCCAACGGTGGTGCCACATCATTCCAAAATGCAGGCTCAACGAGCCGTGAGGGTGCAGAGTTGGCTTTGAAGCATGCGTTCAACACGCAGTGGCAAGCCAATGTGGCTTTGAACTACATTCGTGCGACTTATGACACCTCGGTCAACAGCATTCAGGCCGGCAACAGCTTGCCCAGCATTCCGAAAAAAACCTTTTTTGGTGAACTGGTCTACAAGCCTTCAAGCCTGTATGAGGTAGCCACAGAATTGCGGTATGTCGACAAGCTGTTTGCCAATGATGCGAACGATGCCTTTGCCCCTTCCTACTCGGTGGTGAACCTGCGTGCCAGCAAGGACTGGCCATTGAATGGTGGCTGGAATGTGCGCACTTATGCCCGTGTGGACAATGTGTTCGACAAGGAATATGTGGGCTCCGTGATTGTGAACCAGGGGGCAGGGCAGTTTTTTGAGCCTGCCAGCGAACGCCAGTTTCTACTGGGCGTTACCGTGGGTTTGAAGTGGAAGTAAGCACTCATGTGACTGTCAGGTAACTTTAGAGCGCCCACACCACTCCCCGTGGCTTGGGCGCTGTTAGAATCTGACACACATAATTTTCACAATCAGGTTTGCCGCCATGTCCACTGCACTCAGCCTTCGTCGAATCAGCCGTATGTCCAGCAATGGCTGGGATCGTTTGTTCAAATCAGAATCCATGGTTCGCGCTGGTTTGCAGCCGTTTGAAATTGTTCATCAAAGCGGTATTCACAGCGTTCGCCATTACCTGCCCTTGACTGAAGAAAGCATCACCGTGGGTGACGACACGCTGCCAGTGAGCAAAAAGCGCAACGCAGTTCCACTTGTTCTGATCGCACCCCTGGCCGTGAACATGTATGTGTACGATTTGCTGCCCGAGCGCAGTTTTGTGCGCTACCTGATGGCGCAGGGCTTTGATGTGTACCTGATCGATTGGGGCAAGCCCACGCGCAAACAGGCAGGTTTAACCCTTGAGAATTACATCAAGGAATTTTTGCCCGCGTGCCTGAATGCCGTGCGTGAACACAGTGGTTCCAAAAAGCTGAACTTGCAGGGTTGGAGCATGGGTGGTGGCATGGCCTTGGCTTACACCGCTTTATTTAAAGACGAAAACATCAACAAAGTGGTCACCTATGGAACGCCCATTGATGGCCACGCCAATGGCGCCATCGGTCAGCAATACAAGCGCTTGGCACACTTGTTGAAGTCTGCTCGAATCAATTTCAGAAAGGTACCCGCCAAATTGCTTTACACGCCGGGCTGGGCCAACGTGATCGGTTTTAAATTGCTCGATCCAGTGGGTAGCCTGAAAGGTTACTGGAACCTGGTTACCCAATTGCATGATCGTGAATTTGTGGCACAACATGCCAACCAGGCTGCTTTCATTGACAGCCTGGAGGCCTACCCTGGTGGTGCATTGCGCGACTGGTTCGCCAGCATTTGGCTTGAAAATGAAACAGCGCACGGCCACTTCAAAGTGGGCAAGGCCGTGGCCAATTTCAAAGACATCACCTGCCCGGTGTTGGGCATTGCCGGTAAGTCAGACAACCTGGCGAATGTGGCTTGTTGCAAGCCGATTACCAAGGTTGTTGGCTCGGAGAAGTCTGAATTCTTCATCGGCCCAGGCGGCCACATTGGCATCATGAGTGGCAAGGAATCGCCCAATACCATTTGGGCGAAAACCGTGAGCTGGTTGAATAATTGATTACTTCAAAGGATAGGCCTCGTTGGTGAACTTCAGCACCATGAAGCCGTTGTCCTGGCAAGTCACCCAGAGTTGATCGCTTCCTACAAAGCGGGGCGGCGAGCTGCACCAGTCAGTGCTTAGATCTCCTCCAATCGCGCTGCTGGCATGCTCAGAACCCGCCAATTGTGCTTTTTTCTCGGATTGTGCAGGTGGGTTGTAGTAAGCGATTTCTTTGCCCGCCAGTGGATTGCGAATATCAAACACACGCACACCCGATTGAAAATAGCCGCATGCAATGGCAGTTGGATTTATTTTCCGGTCTACGCCGCAGTAATGCCCTTCGTAGCCAAAGCTCCCATTGTTTGCAGTGTCTGCTGCACGAATTGCGGAATTTTCTTCGGCATGAATGGCCAGTTTCAGCTTGGATACAACCACAGGTGTGGTTTCATCTGAAATGTCGATAATTCTTGCTGCACCGGCTCCACCCTCATCTACCGCAATTACAAACGGTTTCCCGTTGTAGGAAACTGGAATGGTGTGCTGGCTCAAGTCGCCGTCCTCCCAGTACACACTACCTACTTCGGACAACATCGGCACCGGGTCTCTGTTTTGAATGCTGCTGGTATCCAGAATGATCACGCCAGGTGGGGTCAGTGACGTCAGGTACATGCGGTTGCCGTCTTCGCTCAACTCAAAGCCATGATTGCTGGGAGACGCAACCGTGGTGTACAGGATGCGCGGAAGGCTCGGGTTGCTGGTGTCGATTGCGGTAATACTGCCCGGGTTCAGGCCCGTTGCCCAATAGGTGTTGCCATCCGGCGACCATGCGCCTTCATGACCAATCAGGTTGGCAGGCAATGTCAGGTTGGCCGCAAATGAATTCAGTAGGGTTGGCTTCGCACAATCGGTACCGATGTCGTAAATATCAAAGAAGCCAGCGCTAAGTACAGGTCCTACCGCAACGCCGCCTAACAAACCCCTTGCTTCGTTCACTTTTAGCGACTCCCAAGTGCTCTGCAAAAATGCAGGGCTGGTCAGGTTTGTTGACAGCGTTGGGTTGCTGGGGTTGCTTGCATCAATCACCTGAACACCTTGCGACACCTTCTTGGGGATACCTGTAAACGTGGTGCCCATGTAGGAGCAGGTTTTGTAAGAAGGATTCACCCAAGTGCTGCCTTCGCCTTGGTACTGACCAACCAGTTCCATGTTGCACTTGTAGCCTTGCTTGCTGCGTCCGCTTTCCCGGTCGGCCAATGATACTTGGCCTTGGAGTCCGGTCTCCGGCACCGAGCCTGCGCCACATTGCGCCGGTGTCACGAAACTTGCGCCGCTTAATTCATTAGGTGCCGTGCGGTTGGAAGTTGTACCGCCATCATCGTCAGACCCACATGCAGCCAAAGTGGCAGCACCTGCAATCAACCAAAGTACATTGTGTTTCATCGCCCTGTCTCCTCTCTAATTTTTTGTTAGCGTAGAGCACGGCCACTTACTGTTTTCTGACAGTTAACCAACTCCTTACAAAACTTCAGCATGTGCTGTCGGCGTTATTACGGGGTTTGTGGGTACAAATATTCACTGTCAGTTGTCTAGTTGAGTCAACAGTTTTTTCATCGCTGTTATTTCTGCGTTCTGTTCGCGAATCAGTGCTTTGGCCAAACCCTTCACCAGCAAGGATTGACCATGGTTAATCGCAAACCGTGCCATCGGAATTGCGGCTTCGTGGTGCTTGATCATGGCCTCAAGGAAATTTCGCTCCAGTTCTGCTCCGTTCAGAGATCTCATGTGATTGAGCTCATTCACATTTAACATTCCCGGCATTTGGCCTTTTGTTGACTTGCATTGGGTGATGTAAAGAAGGTCTTGAACATTGGTCACACCCTTGGCATTTTCTACCCAGGCCATGGGTGCATTGGCGGGGGGAGTCACTCTTTGACCCCAGGCCGTCAGCCATCCTTTCATTTGTCCGATTTCTTGAAGCTGTGCCGTCAAAATCCCGTAGGCCAGCAAATCAATATTGGCTGAAACCTTGCCTTTAACGATGCTAGCCATCGAGATTGCTTGATCGTGATGAATGATCATGCTTTGAGCAAAACCGATATCAATTGAGTTGGCTTGGCTGACTGGTTTATTCGCTGTTTCGGTTGTGGCGTTGACACGGGTAGGTTCGCTATTACTACAGGCAATGCCAACGGCGATACCAATCAACAAAAGACAGGCTGCGTATGAAAGTTGTTGTTTCGACATAAGGACGCCAGGATAGATTAATCGTTGTTATTGCTTGCTGAGACTCTTACTGAATGGAACGTTTGTTTGGATGTAGTATCCAAGAACAGATAGTCTGCAAGGTGGGATGTGGCATGCTGAAATCCAGACGAAAAATTCTTCAGGCCAGCGCAGGCAAAGGGATAGTTTCAATGGCAGTACCCACACGAAGTTTGTTCGCTCTGTGCGCTGTGCTGGTGGCAGCCGCCTGTTCAATGCTGCCCGCAGCGCAATCGGCCAAGCGGGCAGCACCCACTGTGTGGCTTATGGGCGAGGTTCACGATAACCCCCAAGCCCACCAGGCGCGGTATGAAATCATTGCTAACAAAGTCAAACAAGGTTGGCGGCCTGCCATCGTGATGGAGCAGTTTGACCGCGAACACCAAGGCCTGTTGCGCACTGCGCAAGATGAATGCAAAACCGCAGCCTGCATCACTTCCAAACCGTGGGCGGAAAAGTGGCAGTGGGAACTCTATGAGCCAATCATTCAGCTGGCGCTTGATTACCAACTGCCTTTGTTGGCGGCCAATGTGTCGCGCGAGGACGCAAACCGGATTGTGAAGGGGGGCTATGCCGCTGCACTGGACCCAGACACCATCGCACACTATGAATTGAATCAACCGCTGCCCACAACAATGGCTGAGCAGCATCGCCGAAACATTGTTGAAGGCCACTGCAACATGCTGCCACCTCATGTGGCAGAGAAAATGATTCCTGCACAGGTGGCTCGCGATGTCTGGATGGCCAATGTAATCGCGCAGCAAGCCGAACAACGCGATGTGGTTTTGATTGCGGGCAACGGCCATGTTCAAAAAGATGTCGGCGTGCTGCAGTGGTTGCCCGTTACACTACAACGAACAACAACTGTGTATGGTTTCATTGAGAATTCGCAAGCGGGTGGCTCTGAGCAATTCGATGTACTGGCGCAGGTACCGGCGCATCCCCGTGAAGACCCTTGCGAGGCATTCAAGGCCATGATGAAAAAATAAGCCACACACTGGCAGGGGGCAAACAAGTGGGTAGTTCATTGCATTGGCGGTGCGCTGGCGCGCTACTGCTCGGCGCAGCGGCGTTTCATTCGCAACCATTGAAAGCCAATGGGTTCGAAGATTTCGATGACGCTGAATTGATTGATCACATCGCCGGCAGTGTTGCACGTGGCTACGGACGCATGTATGGCTATGGCGTCGATTTCAGATTGATCGGAAAAGAAACGCCGCACCAATCGCCCTTGCTGGTCCAGTACAACGCCCCGCTGAAGCGATGTACTTTTTTCATCAGTACCCGCGATACAACTTGGCACAGCTTTGAGCAATATCTGGAATTTTTCGAAGATTTGCCCAAGCAAGTGGTGTACGAGGCCTTCTTCGCGCATGAATCAGGCCATTGCGTTCAAATGCGGGAGCAAATTGATTTTGGACCTGTTCGGCGTCGTCACCGTGAGGAATTGTATGCAGATGTGTTTGCCCTGTCGCATGTCGAGCGTTACTACCCCAAGCACCGCAAAGCATTTCAGGAGGCGCAGTTGAAAATGCGCCGTGCTGCGTTGGGCATTCAAAACGAATATGACTTTTACAAAGAATTGCTGAAGTTGCATTACAGCCCTGGTCTTCAATCGGCATTGAAAGTGAAAAATCCGCAGGAAAGAGCGTACTCAATAGCCAAGGCGGTGGATCTGTTGTGATAGTTTGTTATCGTGATAAGCAATTAGGCTTAATCCCAAGGAAGCACAGGAGCAGTAAACATGGATCAAATGAAATTTGGCTTGGCAGAGAAAATCAATGAAACAACCGTTAGTCGCCGGGGCTTTTTGCTCACTTCGCTGGCAGGCGGTTTCGCGGTGGCTTCAGAGCCCCTGTTTGCCCAAGCCATCAAAACAGACACACAGGGCATTACTGCTGGTGAAGTGAAAGTACCTGTCAAGGATGGACAAATTCCAGCCTACCGCGCCATGCCTGCCAAAGGTGGAAATTTCCCTGTCATCCTTGTGATTCAGGAAATTTTCGGTGTTCACGAATACATTCAGGACATTTGCAGGCGCTTGGCCAAGCAAGGCTACTATGCGATTGCCCCGGCGCTGTTCAGCCGCGAAGCGGATGTTTCCAACATGAGTCTCGATGCAATCCTGAAAGAAGTAGTGCCTGTGGTGCCCGATGCTCAAGTGATGATCGACATCGACTCCACCGTGGCTTTTGCCAAGGCCAGTGGCAAGGCCAACACTGCCCGCTTGGGGATCGTGGGCTACTGCTGGGGTGGCCGCACCGTGTGGCTCTATGCCAATCACAACCCTGCCGTTAAAGCAGGCGTGGCTTATTATGGCCTGCTTGCTGGTTTGAAAGGCCCCAACAAGCCCGCAGACCCGGTGGATGTGGCTGCAAACCTGAAAGTGCCGGTGCTGGGCCTTTATGCCGGTGAAGACAGTTTTGTGCCCGATGAAGTGGTCGACAAAATGCGAAACGAATTAGGCAAAGGCAACAGTGCTTCTGAAATCGTGGTGTTCCCTGCGGTAAACCATGGTTTTCATGCGGATTACCGCCCCACTTACGACCGACGGGCCGCCACGTATGCCTGGAAGCTGACTTTGGACTGGTTTAAGGAACGAGGCGTGTAATTCGGGGTTCAGACGGGTGCGGTTTGAGGTGAATTGTCTGCATTCATGCAAGATTGTCTTGGATTGACTTAGACAAGGATGACTCAAACCGCTCAAGCGTTTACACTTGATACACCCCAATCGTTTGGTTAAAACTCCAACAACATGAAAACCGAGAATCCTTTAGCGCTAGACAATCAGCTTTGTTTCTCTTTGTATGCCACTTCCCTGGCAATCACCCAGGTTTACAAGCCCCTGTTGCAACCTTTGGGCTTAACCTTTCCGCAGTATCTGGTGATGATGATCCTGTGGAAAGAGGACGGTGTCAGCCTCATCAATGTGGCCCGTCAGCTGGGCCAACAGCCAGGCGCACTGACGCCAGTGATCAAACGCATGGCTGAACAAGGCCTGTTGACCCGCAATCGAAGTACCGATGATGAAAGGCAACTGCAAATTTACCTCACTGAAGAAGGCAAGCGGATTCGGGAAAAAGCGCTGGACGTTTACGCGTGTGTGGTTGAACAATGTGGCATGACACCCATGGACATTCATCGATTGAAATGCGAATTGGATGCCTTGCGTGAACGACTGCTAAAAGCCTGATCACTTGTTCGTAATTGGTTATTGCGATAACATTTGCCGATCACTGGCAAATTTTATTGAATTGTTCTTGTAAATAGTTACTGCGATAACTATTTGCTGCTTCATCCACCTAATCAAAGGAGAAAACAATGCAAGTCGTGTACTCAACCAAAGCCACATCCACCGGCGGCCGTGAAGGCGGCTCAGCCACCGACGACGGGCGCTTGAAAGTGCAACTGAGCACGCCCAAGGAGTTGGGTGGTGCCGGCGGCCCCGGTACCAATCCTGAGCAATTGTTTGCTGCCGGTTACTCGGCCTGTTTCATCGGTGCAATCAAATTTGTGGCCGGGCAGGACAAAATCAGCTTGCCTTCCGAACCTGAAATTACCGCCACAGTCGGTATTGGTGGCAACCCGAAAGGTGTTGGTTTTGCAATCACTGTGGACATGAGCATCAAGCTGGACGGCATGGACAAAGCTGCAGCCAATGCGCTGGTGGAGAAGGCGCACCAGGTATGCCCGTACTCCAATGCAACCCGTAACAATGTGGATGTAAAGTTGACTGTGGTGTAAGCGCTCACAGGCTGTGAACCGTTTGAAAAGCGGTGGGCTTGAAAAGGCCCGCCGCTTTTGTTTTTTGTAGGGAAAATTGAATGCATAAGCACTATGCCAAACCCGCGTGGATAAAAAATTCAATGGGCGTTGTACGCAGTGCAGGGTTCGAACTGGAATTTGCCGGGCTTGACTTGCAAACCGCGGCCAATGCAGTCGCGAAGGCTATAAACGGCGAGGTGATCAAAGATACTCAGGCCGAATGCAAAGTGAAGCCCCCACAGTTTGGCGATTTCAAGATTGAACTGGACTGGAGCTTTGCCAAAAACATGGCGCGCAAGCGGCTCGAAGAGCAGGGGGCCAGCGAGGATGCCGTGCTGGAATTGATGGCCGACTTGGCGCGTCAGATCGTGCCTCTCGAGGTTGTTTGCCCACCTGTTCCAGTGGATCAACTCCGCATGCTTGATGACATGGTGAGCGCCTTGCAACAGGCTGGTGCGCTGGGTACGTCCGATTCACTGCTTTACGCATTTGGCGTGCACATCAATACCGAATTGCCCGCCCTTGATTCGAAAACACTGGTGCCCTATTTGCAGGCCTATTGCGTGTCGCAGTACTGGTTGATGAAGGCACATGACGTGGACACACTGCGTCGCTTAACGCCTTACATCGACACCTATCCCAAAAAGTACATCCAGGAGGTGATGACCTACACGGCCGATACACACTTGGAACAAATCATTGATGATTACCTGGAATATAACCCCACGCGTAACCGGGGCATGGATTTGCTGCCTTTATTCAAACAGATTGATGAAGCGAGGGTGCTGGCTGCGGTGCAGGATGAGCGTGTGAATGCCCGCCCTACCTTCCATTATCGCTTGCCAAATTGCGAGATCGAAAGGCCAGGTTGGGGCTTGGCCGACAGCTGGAATATTTGGTGCGTGGTGGAACACCTGGCCGCGGACCCAGTCACATTAAGGTCCATGTGTGAACAATGGATCGATTACAACAAGAACCTGATCAACCTGAAGGAAGAGCCTTGGCACCAGCAACTGGCGACCATTCACGAAAACCTGTTGTCGGTGTAACTGGCAACGCAAAGTGGTGGTCACCGTCGTGGTTCAGCATTCGGTTGGCAGTGTGGCTGGCCGGCGGCACAGCCCGACGCATCAGCGTGAGACACCCGTGGCCGATTTCGGAAATTGATGCCTTGATTGTGAGTGGTGGTGACGACATTCACCCCTCCCTGTATGGCGAGGAGGAAGCACCCAAAGCGCATTACGACCCCGATCGCGATGCCTTGGAGCAGGCGCACATTGCGTGGGCCTTGAAGCACCAGTTACCCATGCTAGGCATTTGCCGCGGCACCCAATTGATCAATGTCAGCTTGGGTGGCAGTTTGCACATCGACATTCGTGCAAAGCGCAAGTTAACCTCGAACAGGGGCACGGTGTTGCCGCGTAAAACCGCCGCCTTGAGGGCCGGCAGTTGTCTGGCTTCGGTAACCCGTGCCAGCAGGTTGCGAATTAACAGCCTTCATCATCAGGCCATTGACCAACTTGGTGAGGGTATTCGAATTGTGGCACGAGATCTGGACGGATTCGTGCAAGCCATTGAACCCGCAGAGCACTGTCACTGGTTGGGTGTGCAGTGGCACCCAGAATATTTACTCTACCGCCCGCAGCATCGGTGCCTGTTCAAATGGCTTGTGCAACAATGCAAACAAGCTTCCCTCCGCGTCTAATCCATGTCGTATTCCTTGCTTTTTGCCTCCGCCTTTTTGGCCGCAACTATTTTGCCTTTTTATTCTGAAGTGGTTTTGTTTGCCATGATTCGCGCCGGTGAACCCGCTGGTTTGTTGCTGGCCGTGGCCGCAGTGGGCAATACCCTGGGTTCGGTGGTGAACTGGGCGCTGGGGCGTTACCTTCTGCACTTCCAGCACAAAAAATGGTTTTACTTTAAGCCTGAGCAAATCGAGAAAATGCAGGCCTGGTTTCGGCGCTATGGTGTTTGGAGTTTATTGTTGGCCTGGATGCCCGTTGGAGGTGACCCGTTGACGCTGGTCGCCGGTATTATGCGAGTGAACCTATGGCTGTTTATTGTGCTCGTCGGTATTGGAAAAACATTGCGCTATGTGGCGGTAATTTATTTTTCTGAAATGTCGGTGGCCTGGTTTTAATCAGTTCGAACAAGAGGGAAACAAAGTAGTCATGAACCCGAGTGATTTGCCCAACCTGGATGCCAACTGTTTCAAGCAGCCTGATCGTGACCTGCTGGGCGACAGCTTGTTGCACCCGCCGCGGATTCTGATTTTATATGGCTCGCTGCGTGCGCGTTCATTCAGCCGTTTGGCAGCCGAGGAAGCTGGGCGCTTGCTAACCTTGATGGGGGCCGAGGTTCGGTTTTTTAACCCGGAAGGTTTGCCTTTGGTGGATGAGGCGAATGAGCAACACCCCAAAGTGCAAGAACTTCGTGAGTTGGCAGATTGGTCGGAGGGCCAGGTGTGGAGCTCGCCCGAGCGCCATGGTGCCATGACAGGCGTGATGAAAACACAAATTGACTGGTTGCCCCTGACCGGTGGCGCCAAGCGGCCTACACAGGGCAAAACCCTGGCTGTGATGCAGGTGTGCGGTGGTTCGCAATCGTTTAATGTGGTGAACCAGTTGCGCGTGTTGGGTCGATGGATGCGCATGATCACCATTCCGAACCAATCTTCGATTGCCAAAGCATTCATGGAGTTTGATGAGAACAACCGCATGAAACCTTCGCCGTATTACAACCGCTTGGTGGATGTAATGGAAGAGCTCATGAAATTCACCTTGCTGACGCGCGGCCATGCGCAATATTTGGTGGACCGCTATTCCGAGCGTGTAGAGTCTGCAGAAGAATTGTCCAAACGTGTGAACCAGCGCAGCATTTAATTTTGAATAGGTAGGCGAAACACTGTGTTGAAAACATTGGCCTGTTTTGTTTTACTCATCAGCCTGGGCGCAGCCCATGCAGGCAGCGCTACAATTGCCGCTGCAGCCACTTTGCGCTACGCGCTGGATGAAATTTCCCCCCAATTTACCAAAGCCACTGGGCACAGCTTGAAGGTGGCGTATGGTTCTTCGGGCAACTTTTACAGCCAGATTAAACAAGGTGCGCCGTTTGATGTGTTTTTGTCTGCCGATATGGTTTTTCCCCAAAAGCTGTTGGATGAAAAACTGGCTGCATCGCCGGTATTGCCCTATGCAGAGGGGCGCTTGGTGTTGCTGTTGCCGCGAGAAAGCCGCTTGAGACCCGATGGCACTTTGGCAGACTTGGCCGCTGCATTGAAGGATGGACGTTTGAGAAAATTGGCCATTGCCAACCCCACCGTGGCACCGTATGGCATGCGCGCGCAAGAAGCGCTGATGCATGTTGATTTGTGGGTTGAAGCAAAACCGCGACTGGTCATTGGCGAGAATGTGGGCCAGGCGACGCAATTTGTGGCCTCAGGCGCTGCACAGGCTGGGTTGGTGACCTTGTCGCTGGCCCTTGCGCCCGAGCTGGCTGCACGTACCCAATATGCCTTGGTGCCCCGTGAATGGCATCAACCTTTGGTACAGGGCATGGTGTTGATTCGCCCAGATAATCCGGCTGCAAAGGCATTTTCGGATTTCATGAACACAGCACCTGCTCGCGCGGTGCTCAAGAAATACGGCTACGACGAGGTACCTGGGCGATGATGGATTGGTCTGCGTTTTCGCTGTCCATTCAATTGGCCCTTGGCACTTTGCTGGTGTTGTTGCCCGTGGGTTTGCTGGTAGGGCGCTGGTTGGCTCGCACAGCGTTCAAGGGGCGCACATGGATTGAGGCTGCCATTTTGCTGCCTCTGGTGCTGCCACCCACGGTGATGGGTTACTACCTGTTGGTGGCGGTGGGCGGTGGTTCGCCTGTGGGGCAGTGGCTTCAAAACACCTGGGGCATTTCGCTCACTTTCAATTTTGCTGGCCTGTTGCTCGCTTCCGTGTTGTTCAATATTCCTTTCATGCTGCAACCCATTCAGCGCGCATTCGAATCCATTCCCCACAACTTGAACGAGGCTGCACAGGTGAGTGGTTTAAGCACCTGGGCCATTTTCACCAAAGTGGAATTGCCTTTGGCCTGGCCCGGCATTTTGTCGGCGATGGTGCTCACTTTTGTGCATACCCTGGGTGAGTTCGGCGTGGTGCTGATGATAGGCGGGAGTATTCCCGGAGAAACGAAAACCCTGGCGATTTCAATTTACGACAGCGTGCAAAGTTTTGACTTGAATGCAGCCCACACCATGTCGCTGGCCCTGTTGATGTTCTCGCTGGTGGCGGTGGCCACTTCGCTGTGGCTGTCTGGCCGAAGAAGGCGCAAACCATGAGCCAGATGCAGCACACAAGCAGCGTATTGCATGTTGAAATTGAGCAGCAAAAGCCCATGCCGCTGCGTGCAAATTTTTCTTGTGAGGCAGGGCAATTGCTTGCCCTGGTGGGGCCTTCCGGGGCGGGCAAGTCGTCCATTTTGCGCGTGTTGGCAGGCTTGATGAAACCAGCGAGTGGTCGCATCGAAGTGGGCGGGCAGGTGTGGTTCGACACACAGAAAGGAATTTTTCAAACGCCTCAGCAGCGTCGGGTTGGTTTGGTCTTTCAGAATTACGCCTTGATGCCCCACCTTAGCGCTGCTGCCAACGTGGCGCTGGCCTTGCAACACTTGCCCAAGGGTGAACAAATTATTGAAGCGGTGCAGTGGCTCAAGCGCGTGCGCTTGACCGCGGACGAAGCCATGCGCAAACCAGCCCGCTTATCCGGTGGGCAACAACAACGCGTTGCGCTGGCCAGGGCCTTGGCCCGTCAGCCCCAGTTGCTGTTGCTGGATGAGCCTTTTTCCGCGGTGGATCAAATGAACCGTGAAGGCTTGTACCGATTGTTGGCGGAACTGCGGGCCGACCTGAATATCCCGATTGTGCTGGTCACCCACGACTTGAATGAAGCCCGCATGCTGTGCGACAAACTGGTGGTGCTGGACCAAGGGCAGGTGCTGCAGGAAGGTCCGGCCTTTGAGGTGCATCGAAGACCCCGTAACTCCAGAGTGGCTGACCTGGTGGGCATTCAAAACCGCTTTCATGGGGCATGGCTTGGACCCGGCCAGGAAGCAGGCGTGGGGCATTTGCAATGGACCCGTGCACTGGATACCCAGCAGGCAATACCTTCCAACAGCTTTCAGCTTCGGGTGAAGGACAAAGGCAAGATTCCGCCTGGTTTCCCGGTGAACTGGGTGGTGCATGCCGATGGCTTGGCCTTGAAGCCGGCAGCTTACAATTTGCAGCGTGATGGGTTTGTGGTGTTGCCTGTCCGGGTTCAAGCGCACCGTGACCTCGGTGAACTCAGCTTGATCGATCTGGTCTTGGATGTGGCGCCGTTCGAGACGCTGAAGATGGCTGTGTCCGGGGCGCAGCGTTTGGGTCTGAAGAAGGGCGAACCCTGTGTGGTGGAAATGAATTTGGGATTAATCCACATCATGCCAAAAAAACACCGGCAGCAATAAATGGCAAGAGTGCTTAGGTAAAGTACGAGGTCAAGTTCGTAACTAAGTAAGTAACTGATTCACTTAGTGAATCTGAAAGTGTTGACTTGAAGTATGAAGGTTTGGAGACAATTCAAACTTACAATTCAAAATGAGCAAAACACTTCAGTCCGCGCTGGCGCTCAGCACGCTTGCGCTTCTTGCCGGTTGCCTGGGTGGCAACGATTCCAGCATTCTGGCTGGGGGTGATGGCCCCACGGTCACCAACCCCAACGAAGAGACGCCGGTCGAACTGGAGCCGGGGGATGGCATTCGCGTTTTGTCCAATCGTGCCGACTTGATCAGCGACGGCAATGCCTTGGTTGAAATTACGGCCGAAGACCCTGCCAATTTGCAGAATGTCAAAGTGATGCTGGGCTCCGTGGATGTAAGCGACCAGTTTGCGCTGCGCGAAAATGGCCGTTACATGGGTCGCATTCAGGGCTTGGCCTTGGGTGAAAACCGCATCATGGCAGTGTTGAAAAACACAGGCCGAATTGTGACCACCATCACCAATCACCCCAACGGTGGGCCGGTGTTCTCCGGGCCGCAAGTGCAACCGTGGACCT
The DNA here is from genome assembly GCA_018812945.1 of Gammaproteobacteria bacterium. Classification (GTDB taxonomy): domain Bacteria; phylum Pseudomonadota; class Gammaproteobacteria; order Burkholderiales; family Burkholderiaceae_B; genus Limnobacter. The sequence goes on from JAHJCM010000048.1 coordinate 36,332, forward strand.
GCACCAACGAGGGCACCATGGATGCCCAGTGCAATCAGCCGGCCGTGTTCAGTTTTTCATATCTGCCTGCCAACAAACTGCAACACGTACTCACCAACTCCAATTTCCAGGAACAGGAATTTGCACCCACCTTCTTGCCTTACGATCCGGAAAACCCACCGCCCGCCAGTGAAATTGCGATGACCACAACCGACAACGGTGTGACTGTACCCTTTATTGTTCGCACTGAACGGGGTGTGCAAAACCGCGATCGTTATCAAATCCGCACACTGTTCAACCCGGCCGAGGATTGGCAACCGTGGAAGCCTCAGCCGCAGTGGAATGGCAAAGTACTGATTCACCATGGTGGCAACGTGGGCGTCACCTATGGTCCGGGCAATCCACCGAATGGTGACATTTCGGGTACAGCGCCAGACGGTGCGGAGTTTTTGCTGGGTGACAGCATTACAGTGGCTTTGGGGCGCGGCTTTATTGCCACCTCAACTGCCCTGGCCAATTTGGGTCACAACGTGAATCTGGTGACTGCCGCTGAATCGCTGATGATGGAGAAGGAACGGATTGTTGAGCAATATGGCGAAATCCGCTACACCATGGGCACAGGCTGCTCGGGTGGTGCGATTGCCCAGCAACACATTGCCAATGCCTACCCTGGTATTTATCAGGGCATCATCGTGCAGTGTTCATACCCCGATGTCTGGACCACAGCCACTCAGTTTGCGGACTACAACCTGTTGAACTCCTATTTCGGCAATCGCTACCCAGGGGTGAATGAAGCAGACAATTCCCGCCAGTTTCCGCAATTTGCTCCCAACTTCCTGCCTTACGTGCAGTGGAGTGCCGTGTATGGGCATTTGCCAATCAACCCAGTGCTGTCGGACAACGCATTTTTTCCAAAAGCCTACCCATATGCCCAGAATTGTCGTGGCTTGAATGGCGCGGCCACGCCCTACGATCCAGTCAACAATCCGGGCGGTTTGCGTTGTGGTTTGATCGATTACATGAGCACCCAGTTTGGCTTCAGAACACCCGATGTGTGGAGTGCCAACGAAAAGAAAATCGGACGTGGATTTGGTGGTATTCCCTTGGACAACGTGGGTGTTCAATACGGTTTGGGTGCCTTGAAGCAAGGCACCATCACAGCCGATCAGTTTCTGGACTTGAACCGCAATATTGGCGGTTTTGATGTGGACATTCAACGCGTGGCCAACCGCACCGTGGCGGACCCATTGGCTTTGGCCAATTCCTATAGAACAGGCGCGGTGAACACGGCCGAGCACCTCAGCAATATCGCGATTATCGACTTGCGGGGCCCCGATCCCGGCATCGCACACGATGCTTTCCACAGTTGGCAAATGCGCGCCCGTTTGAATGCCACACAGGGGCACTTTGACAACCATGTCATCTGGTTCGGGCAATTGGTGTTGGCCGGTGACTCCACCTACAGCACCGAGGCCTTGCTGGTGATGGATCGTTGGTTGAGCCAGATTGAGGCTGATGACAGCAACAAGCCACTGCGCGAAAAAGTAGTGGCCAACAAACCGCGCGCAGCCCGCGACAAATGCTTGTCAGCGCAAAGCATTTATGCAGATGACGGGCCTTTTGTTCCGCTCAGTGGCAACCTGTTTTATCCAGACCCTGTGTTGCCCATGGCCAATTCAAGCAGTATTCCGAAGCCACCTCCCGAGGCGGGTCAAATTTTTGATCAGCTCAGCAATCAGGTGTGTGGTTTAGACTTCTCGGCTTTTGACCCAACGGGCATGTCGGGCCAACTCACCGGCCCCATTGCAGAGCTGCAACATGTCTTGGTGCAAACCCGGTTTGGCACACCGCGCACAGTGGCGGGTGACGATATTCGCACCCTCACCAACAAATGCGTATTGAAGCCAGTGGATGCAGCCGACTATGCGGGGGTAATGTCCATCACCGACCCCGCAGCCTTTGTGGCCCAGGTGAAGGAAATTTTCCCGCAAGGTGTGTGTGACTATACCAAACCGGGAGTAGGTACACAGCCCACACAAACCTGGTTGCGATATGGCACTGCCACCGAGAAGTTGATTGGCGGTACGCCGTTGCCGGCAAAGCCCGCCAACTCTCGCCAAGGGTGGTCAGCACCTGCTTTTAGAAATGTTAATTCACAGTAATTAATTATTTATCAATTGAACGAACAGAGGGGGCTTTACCACGGTAATGCCTCCTTGTTTTTTTTCTGACTCGGGCACACTGAATGTATTCAATCCAGTAAATCCGTTCCCCTTGAACTCAGAACAAATAACTCCCGATGAGTTGGAGCACAGCCCTGTTGGCCTGATGCAGGTTGATCACACCGGGAGAATCCTCTCCATGAATTCCTATTGCGCCGATATCTTTGGATACTCGGTCGCTGAATTGCTGGATCAGCCTTTTGAAATGCTGCTGCCGCCCGAGTTGAGGCCGGGCCACGCCGGGCTGTTTCAGGAATTCGTGCAGTCCTCAAGAGGCCGCATGATGGGGCAGGGTACCGGGCAAAAATACTTCCCTGCCCACCACAAAGCGGGCCATGAAATTTCCGTTCAAATTGGTCTGAATGTCAACAGGGAAGGGGTAAGGCCAGTTGTAATTCTGGCTATTGTGGATGTGACTGACAAAGCCAGGTTGTTGAATGAACTCAAGCATGGCAATGAACGCCTTCGTCACAAAACCAAAGAATTGATGCAAGTGGTGAGGCAACAGAACCATTTTTTGAACGTGGTCAGCCACGAGTTGCGTACGCCTTTGAATAACTCGCTGGAGATGTTGAACCAGCTGTCGGCCACGCAATTGGATGAGGATCAGGCTGAATTGTTTCAAGACCTGGACAAGGCCAATATTGATGTCACGCGCAGTGTAAAAATGTTGATGGATTATGCCGACAGCATGCTGGGTGAGCTGCAACTGGAAGAGGAAGAGTTTGACCTGCGTGCCCTGTGGCTTGATCGCTTGCGACTGGTGCAACGCGCGCACCCGGGGCAAATTCACTTGCTGCAAATCCGTGAGGAATTCGAATTTGATCCTTTGGTGTTGGGCGACAAAGTGCGCATTGGGCGAATGATGCACGGCTTGATCGACAACGCCATGAAGTTTTCTGATGCCCACCAGATCAAGGTGCACATTGCCTTCAAAACGGAGCCCCAGGCTCAACTGTTCTTTGAGGTCAGCGATGATGGAATTGGTATGGCCGATTCATTGATTCAATCGATAGGCCAACCTTTTGCCAATCAATCGGTGCGCCGCACCCGTGGGGGTGGTGGCATGGGGGTGGGTTTTTACCTGACCAACAAATATCTTGAAATGATGGGCGGGCAGTTTTCACTGACAAGCCGGGAGGGCGAAGGCACATGCAGCAGTATTCAACTGCCACTTAAGTTGATGGGCCGTGCCAGCGCACAAGCGGTGTCTGCCGACAGTGCAGGGGGTGATTTGCCTTTGAGTAATTTGCGGCTTTTGCTGGTGGAAGACGACCCCACTGTGGCGAAAATCAATGCCATTCGACTTCGCAAACTGGGTGCCCATGTGGTGGTGGCTGGCAATGGTCAAGTGGCCGTTGAAATGCTTCAGGACAAAAGCGTGAACATTGCCGCAATCTTGATGGACTTGCACATGCCAGTGATGGATGGGTTCAGTGCAACGCGCCACATTCGGGACATGGTTGAGTATGTAAAAATTCCAATTGTGGCAGTGACTGCGGGTTCGCGTTTGGCTGAATATGCACGTGCCATGGCAGCAGGCATTGATGCCTTTTATTCCAAACCCTTTGAGCCCAATGTGCTGGTTCAATACTTCAAGGCGCGTGGTGTGATTCGCTAGTACAATGTAATTTTATTACTTCGGGTTTAACCCGGCATGTGCATGAATTTACTTGATCGAATCCGCATGGAGCTGGACCAGTTTTCCAGTGCTGAACAGGCAGTGGCACAGTTGGTGTTGAAAGACCCTAGTGGTTTTCAAAAAATGCCTGTGACTGAACTGGCCAAACGTGCAGGTGTCAGTAGCCCGTCGGTGGTGCGGTTTTGCCGCTCGCTGGGTTACGAGGGCTTAAGTGATTTCAAGTTGAAACTGGCCGCCAGTCTGAATGCAGGTGTGCCGTTCATTCACCAGTCGGTGAAAGCTGGCGACAACGGTGAAACCCTGATTCAAAAAGTACTCGACAACGCCATTCACACTCTGCGCACTTTCCGAAATACAGCGCCAGCCAAACCCATCGACAAAGCCACGCAACTACTTGCAAAAACAATTGCCAAAAAAGGCCGGCTTGTTTTCTATGGGGTGGGCAATTCAGGTTTTGTGGCGCTGGATGCTGAGCACAAGTTTTTTCGAATGGGTTGCACAGCGCATGCTTACTCCGATGGGCATTTACAAATTATGGCTGCATCCATGTTGAACAAAGGCGATTGTCTCATCATCATTTCAAATTCGGGCCGCAGTCAGGATTTGCTGGATGCCACGCAAATTGCACGTGCAGCCGGTGTAAGTACCATTGCCATTACGGCGTCGGGTTCGCCTTTGGCTCAGGCAGTACAGGTACATATTCCGGCCGACCACGGTGAGTACTATGAGCAGTACAGCCCCATGGTGTCGCGTTTGTTGCACCTGTGTGTGGTGGATGTGCTGGCCACGCAAGTGGCCTTGCAACTGGGTGATTCAGTTCAGAAAAACATGGCGCGCTTGAAGAAAAACCTGATCGACAGCCGTTACACCAAATAAGCCGGATTGGCGAAATTTTCTGGCAATGCTTTAAAGCCTGTTTCACAGGCAATCAAGCTGGTGTTTTCGAAACCCGGCAGGTTCGGAAACTTCTCATCAGCCTGGGCTGAGCACACCAGCAACAAGTTACCCTGTGCGCCGCCAAAACAAGGCATGGTGGGCTTGGCCAAGGGCAGTTCAATGCTTTCAATGTATTCGCCGCGTTCGCTAAAGCGGTCCAGTCGGTAACCCTCCAGAATGGCAACCCAGTAGCTGCCATCGGCAGAAAAGCAAGCGCCATCGGGTCGTGCTGTTCCTTCGGAATATTGTTTGATCAATTGCCGATTGCCCAATGCACCAGTTTCAAGCTCGTAATCAAATCGCCAAATGCATTTGTGCCGTGTGTCGCTCAGAAAAACCGAGTCCCCCTGGGGCGAAAAGGCAAGGCCATTGCCCACGATCAAATCGTTTATCTTCGGCTTGGCTTGTCCCGCCTCAATGCAATACAGTGCGGCAGTGGCCGGGCTGCGGGCATCCACCAGTGTGGATATCCAGATTCGGCCAGCCCGGTCAGCACGGCCATCGTTGAAACGATGTTTGCTTGAATCGAAAGGAGCATTCAATTTCAGGGTGCAGGTGTCGCCCTCAATCAGCCAGCCACCTTGTCTGCCCAGTGCCACCCAAGTGTTTTTAGTCTCTGTGGGCAGCACACAGCCTATTTCATCGGGCAATTGCAAGGTGCTCAATAACGTGGTGTTGTCCAATGCTGTGTTCAGCACATCACTTTGATTCAAGCGATAGAAGGTGCGCGTGTTGATGTCCACCCAAGCCCATCCGCCATGCGCATACCGTGGGCTTTCGGCCAGGCTGCAGGCAGGCAGTGGCAGGGCTTGCCAATTCATCATGGCGCTGAGTTTTTCAGGAAATGGTTGATCAGGTGTGCGGTCACCGGGTTCTCTGCAGGGGCGTGGCCGGGTGGCACGCTGTGTTCCAGTTGCTCTGCAATGCCCTTGCCCAATTCAACGCCCCACTGGTCAAAGGGATTGATGTTTTGCATGGCGGCCAGCGCTGCGGTGCGGTGTTCCCAAAGGCACAACAGTGCGCCAAGTGAGTAGGGGGTTAGCGAATCGAGAAACACCATTTGAACTGGACGGTGTCCTGGGCAGGATTTGAAATTGGTGGCGGTGTTGTTGAGCTCCTCGGGTGAGTTCAAGCGGCCCACCGAGAACGCTTCAGACTGCGCCAAGGCATGCGAGAGCAAGACTTGGTGCGACTGGACTTCATCATGGTCGGGTTGCACCACTGCGATCAATTCAACCGAACTGGCAATTTTGCTTTGGTGCAGCATCTGGAAAAAAGCATGTTGCCCATTGGTACCCACATCGCCCCACAGAATCGGGCAGGCGGGTTTGTCGAGCAACTCGCCTTGGTTGTTCACGCCTTTGCCCAGCGATTCCATCCACAGTTGTTGCAGGTAGGGCACCAGTTGGCTCAAGCGGGAATCGTAGGGGCTCAGCATCAGCGAGGCCGCGCCGTGTTCCAGGTTGTACAGGTCGCTCAGCGCCAGCAGCGTTGGAATACATTGACTGGCTTTGCTTTGCAACACATGGCCATCCATCAAGGCAGCGCCTTCAAGCAGCTCATTGAACACCGGGTTGCCGTGCACCATGCGCACGCCAATTGAGACTGGGCCCCACAGGGAATAACGCCCGCCCACCGTTTCGCTGAATTCAAATACCCGGTCAGCGGCCACGCCCAACTCAATCGCTTTGTTGGGTTTGCAGGTTGCGGCCACCAGTGCTTTGGGGCGGTACTCAGGCCCCGCGGCATCGAGCCATTTGAAAATATGCTGCGCGTTGTGCAAGGTTTCGCGGGTTGAAAATGATTTGCTGGCAATCACGACCAAAGTGGTTTTCGGGTTCAGTGAGGCCAGCGCGGCTTTCATTTCATGGAAGTCCACATTGGCGGCAAACCGAATGTTCAGTGCGGGTGCTGCACCCAAATCCAGTTTGCTGAACACGTCATTCAACAGCCGGGGGCCGAGGTCTGATCCACCAATGCCCAAATGCAACACGCTGTCGTAGCGTTCTCCGTCGGGCGTGGTGTAGCGGCCCGAGCGCACCTGGTCAACAAAGGTTTCCATTTGCTGTTGCACTTGCCTGGTCAGCGCCAACTCATCGCGACCATTCACCACCAGCGAAACTGGTGAATGGTAGGCCTGCATGTTGCAGGCTGCTCGCAAGGCCCAATGGCCGGCAGGTCGGTGTTCTGTGCCATTGACCACTTCGCCGCTGAACATGCGGTGAATGAAGGTGGACAAATGTTGATGTGCCTGAGTTTTTTCAAAGTTCAACACATGGTTGGCGCTGTAAAGCTGCCGATCCAGATTGATGTGAACAGGGCCAAGACTGCGGGATAGATAACCGGGGTTCAAAGCAGATGTGTTCATGAATATGGCAATAAAAAAAGGCGTTGAATAGTCGCTTCAACGCCCAGTTTCGCATGACTTCAAGAAAGTGTGTTTACTCTGCCCACAAATTTGAATCAGGGTGTGCTTTGGGGTTCGGTCATGAAGCCCAGTTTCTCGACGCCTGCACGTTGTGCAGCGGCCATGACTTGCACCACTTTTTCATACTCCACCGCTTTGTCGCCCTGAATTCGCAACTCGGGCTGTTTCTCTTGCTGCGCCACAGCCTGCAAGCGAAGCTCCAGGTTCTCAAAAGTCAGTGTTTCATCGTTCCACATCAGGCTGCCGTCGCGTTGCACGGTCAGTGTGACCACATCAGGTTTCACCTCCGTGGGTTGCTGGCTGGCCTGCGGCAAATCAACTTTCACCGAATGCGTAATCACCGGCACGGTGATGATGAAAATAATCAGCAGCACCAACATCACGTCCACCAAAGGCGTCATGTTGATTTCACTCATTTCCTGCTGATCGTCGTAAGAATTGAACGACATGGCTTACGCCTCCTTTTTCAAGGGCATGGTGCG
>JAHJCM010000049.1 GCA_018812945.1 Gammaproteobacteria bacterium
CTGGTATTGTTCGATTTGTGAATCTAAATGGAGTGTGTTTTAGTATGAGGGGTAACTATTACACACATTAGATTAGTTATCGCACCATCTATTCAAGAGGCCAAAAAGGCCCTGAGGAGACATACATGGCCGGTTTTCTGCCCAAGAATTCGACATTAAAGTTTGCTGTTATGTCCGCGCTAATTTCCATGCACGGATTGTCCGCTGCGGCGGGTTCGTTCGAAGGCCCAGCTGGTATCGAGGGCCGTTGGGCGATGGAGGTGACCGTGGGTGCTTCCATGCGGACTAAAGACGCAGACGAGTCTTTGGTATTCATCGGAAATGGTGGCAAGGCATCGAGCGGGACCGTTGACGACGGTAACCTGAATTACAACAAGGGCGATGTTTTCAGTTCTGCGGCGAAAGCAGTGGGTGAGTTGGAACTCAAGAAGGACAATTTCGGGCTCTTTGTTCGGGCGAAAGCGTATTCCGATTTTCACAACCGCAGTAACAAGGTCCCTCACGGATCTTCCAACAATGGATTTCGGCCCAATGAGCCTTTAAATGACAATGGCTTTGACAAAGGCTCCAAGTTTGAAGACGCTCAGTTTCTAGATGCCTATTTGGTAGGTGATTTTGAGCCTCTGGGTAAACCGTTGACGGCAAAAATTGGTAACCAAGTGGTGACCTGGGGTGAGGCACTCTTTGTGCTTGGCGGCGTCAACCAGTATTCAAACTTTGACTCTGCTGCCTTGCGTCGTCCGGGTGCCCAGCTCAAAGAAGTATTCTTGCCGATTCCCCAGATATCAGCCAACTTGCAGGCCACGGATGAGTTGTCGTTAGAGACATTCGTTCAGCTCAACCATGAGAAAGTTGTGGTGGACGGGTGTGGAACATTCTTTTCACCTGCCGATTTGTTGAACTGTAATTTCCAGGGCGCACCCATCAACCCTGGTATTTTGAGTACTCCACTTGGCGACATCGATTTTACCGGCTACGACGATCGCCAGAGCTTCGAAGGTGGTGGCACCGTTACAGTGGGTGGCACACCGTTTGATACCTCAACTACGTCCGGGGTTAGTGGTTTGACAGGTTTATTGGGTGGAATCACTGGGCTGCCGGCTGATTTGGGGAATCTGAACTTCCGGATGGCGCAGCTGGCCGATCGTCGACCTAAGGACAGTGGTCAGATTGGCTTGGCAGCTAGGTATTATGCGGGCGAGATCGGTACGGAATTCGGTGCATATGTGGTGAATTATCACCAACGCATTCCCAACCTGTCTTTGAAGAAAACACCCTCTAACTACGAGGGTTCGATCTTCAATGGTCTCGAGGCGGGAGGGCAGAGTGTTGTAAATCCGCTGTCTTATTTCTTCGACTATGGCGCCGAGAATATTCAAGTAGCGGGTGTGTCCGCTGCCACCGAATTCTTTGGTTACTCTGTATTTGGGGAAGTAAGTTACACCAAGAACTTTCCAGCAGCTTACAACACGGCCGACTTGTTGAAGGGCGGTGCAACTGGAGATGGTCCGCTCGCCAGGTATGGTGACAACACAGCTTTCCCCGAGGGGTCCATTTTGTCAGGATCCAAGCCTCTGGATAAGATTCAGGCTCAGGTGTCTACGATCAAGCTCTTCCCCCGCCGATTGGGTGCCAGCCAGGTTGCTCTGGTGGCTGAAGTGGGTGCCCAAATGTGGCGCGGGATTGGAGATCCGTTTACCAGCGAGCGATTCGGGCGCTCACCTGCATTTGGTGCGGGCGCCCATGCAACATACAACGGTGGTGACTGTAATGCTGGTGTGAATCCCAATCCACAAAACTGTGTAGTCGATGGTTACGCGACAGAGACCGCGTTCGGTTATCGTGTGTTGTCGGTTGCAACCTACCCCGATGCATTGTTCGGAGTGACTTTGGCTCCTCGTATTTTTTTCTCGCATGACTTCAAAGGTTATTCAGCTGACGGTGTTTTTCTTGAAGACCGCATGAACTTGGGCTTGGGTGTACGCGCTGAAATTCAGTCGGCCAAGTACTTTGCTGAAATGAACTACAGCATATTTAATGACAAGGCTTATTTTGATCCATTCAAAGACCGTGACTTCCTGTCTTTGGTAGTGGGCGCCAACCTCTAAAAGGTGGAATGAAGAGGGTGAGCTATTCAAGGTTTGATTTTAGGAGAGTATTAATATGAAATTGATGAAAATCACGCAGTTGGCTGTGTCCCTGGCCATGCTGGGTACAGCTGTGACTGCGAGTGCGCAGTCCGCTGATTTTTCGAAGTTAGGTACTACGCTGACGCCAATTGGAGCAGAAAAGGCGGGTAATGCTGCGGGAACCATTCCTGCGTGGAATGGTGGCATTTCTAAGCCGCCAGCAGGCTTTGATCCTAACAAGGGCTATGTAGACCCATTTGCTGCTGATAAGCCTACCTTGACAATTACTGCCGCAAACATGGAGCAGTACAAGGACAAATTGGCGCCCGGTCAAATGGAGATGATGAAGCGGTATCCGACCTACAAGATCAATGTATACCCCACGCAGCGTACCGCAGCCTACCGAGCAGATGTTTATAAGTTCGCGAAGGAAGAAGCCGCCGGTATCAAGTTGGCCGAAGGTGGCAACGGTATTTTGAACTTGAAAAATTCAAACGTGCCGTTTCCAATTCCAACGGAAGGCATCCATGTAATCTGGAACCACATCATGCGTGATTTGGGTGGTTCAATCACTCGTTATTCTGCTGACTTTCCTGTTCAAACCAATGGTAGTTTTACAGTGGGCAAGCGTACAGAGACTATTTCGTATGCCGCCTACATGGCAGATCCAGAACCTAATAGAATTTTTTATTACTTGAACCAAACTACTGCGCCTGCCAACGCAGCTGGTGATGTGGCTTTGGTGCATGAGCCTTTGAACCAAGTTCAGGAACCTCGTTTGGCCTGGCAGTACAACCCAGGGCAGCGTCGAGTGATTCGCGCACCTGAACTGGCGTATGACTCACCGGGTATTGGCGCGGACGGTTTGCGTACCAACGATGACTTCAACGCCTACAACGGGGCGCCAGATCGCTACAACTGGAAGTTGGTTGGCAAGAAAGAAATGTATGTGGCGTACAACAATTACAAGCTAACTAGCAAGGCATTGAAATACAGCGACATCATCAAGACCAACCATGTGAATTCTGATCTTTTGCGTTATGAATTGCACCGTGTTTGGGTTGTTGAGGGAACCTTGAAGCCGGGTGCGCGCCATATTTACTCTAAGCGTGTGTTCTACGTGGATGAGGATTCATGGGCGATTTTGCACGGTGATCAATACGATGCGCGCGGCGGTCTGTGGCGAGTTCGTGAGGTGTTTGGTGTCCAGTTTTATGATGCACCAACTTTTGGACCCGCTGGTGAGGTAATTTATGACCTTCAAGCACGACGCTATCTTGTGAATGCTTTGACCAACGAAGAGAAGCCCATCGAATTCGGCAAGAAGTACACCACCGCTGATTTTTCGACGGCAGCATTGCGTCGCATGGGGCGTTGATTCGGTTTCGCAGGGCCGGGTGCGATGCCCGTATCTGGTCTTGTGAAGATTAATTTTTTGTGACCCAGGGAAATAGATTCTCTGGGTTTTTTCAAATTGGAGATGGCATGAGTAAGCCACTGTTGCGCGCAGCACTGCTCGCTTTCGGATTGTGCGCAGGTCAAGTCAGTTACGCATTCAAAGACCCCTTGGATCTGCCTGCGATTCAGGCACCAAAGGCCGCGAGAGCGCTGTTGCTGAATGCGACTTCCTTGGGTAGCCAGGTGCTGCTGGTAGGGGAGCGCGGCATTATTTTGAAACGTGATTTCGCGGCCGGTGATGTTGCCCAGGGCGTGAAAGACAACGAAGGCAAGTTGTGGACGCAAGCCAAGGTGCCAGTGTCTGTGAACTTGACCGGTGTGCAGTTTGTAAATGACAGCTTGGCTTTTGTGGTCGGCCATGATGGCGTTGTATTGAAGTCGACGGATGCGGGTGCAAGTTGGACCAAGGTTTTCGATGGTATCAAGGCCAATGAACAGGTGGTGGCTGCCGCGAAGAAAAAGATGGATGACATGCAGAGTCGCTACGATGCGGCGAGTCCGGCTGAACAGGACAAAATGAATGAGGCGCTGGAAGCTGCTACCTTTGCGTTTGAGGATGCTGAAGCAGGTGCGAGATTTGGCCCGGCAAGGCCAATGCTGGATGTCTGGTTCAAGGACGCCAACAGAGGTTGGGTTGTGGGTAGCTATGGACAGATTTTCGAAACCAATGACGGTGGCTCGACGTGGACGCTGATTGCACATCGATTGGACAATCCCGATTTTCGCCATTACAACGGTTTGTATGGCGACGACACTGGTTTGATGTTGATCGCAGGTGAGGCGGGCCGTGTCTATATTTCCAATGATTTTGGAGCGACTTGGACGCGCTCGGACACGGGTTACAACGGGCATTTTTACGGCACGGTGGTTACACGAAATGACCAAGGGCAGCCCATTGTTTTTGCTTACGGTTTTGGTGGCAATGTTTATCGCCTTGGGGCTGGTGCTACTGCGTGGTGGCAATTGAAAAGTCCGACCAAGGAAAGTTTGGTGCAGGGAATCACGGTTGGAAAAACTGCCTTGTTTGTTGACCAGAAAGGACGTTTGGTGAGCACCGATGAAACTGGAACTGTTCTGAAAATGGTGAGTGCTCAAGAAGGGCCGCCCGTCACCGGAATGGCCTTGGTGAATAACACATTGGTATTGAGTGGCCAGAACGGCCCTAGAACCATCGCTATGCCGCGCTAATTGGAAGAATCGTCATGAGTAATCAAGAAGAGTTGGGTAAGGTCGAGCGGTTTTTTGAATCGATCCTGTTTGAGCATCGCAAACTGGTGATTGCGGTTTTTGCGATTTTGTCTGTGTTTTTTGCCTATCATGCAGTGCAATTGAGGCCGGACGCATCGTTCCAGAAAATGGTGCCGGTTACGCATCCGTTCATTGCGAATTATCTGAATTATGAAAATGAATTGCGCCCCTTGGGTAACGTACTCCGCATTGCTGTTCACAACAAGAATGGCACCATTTATGAGGCAGAGTTTCTAGAAAAACTTCGTTTGATAACAGATGAGGTGTTCTACATTCCCGGTGTGGATCGCGGCAATTTGAGTTCGATCTGGACGCCGAACGTGATGTGGAGACAGGTGACAGAGGAAGGCTTGAGGATGGGGCCAGTCATCGGTCAGGGATTCTCGGGTACACCGGAACAAATCGAGGCTGTAAAGGCAAACGTAGAGCGATCTGGCCGGATCGGTTCCCTTGTCTCGAACGACCAGCGTTCTGCGATTATTTTGGCACCTCTTCTGGAAGTGGATCCAGACACCGGTGAAAAACTCAGTTACGGAAAGCTCTCGGAGCGAATCGAGGAGTTGATTCGCGATAAATACGAAAGTGATGACATATCAATTCACATCACTGGCTTTGCGAAAGTGGTGGGTGATCTAATTGATGGCTCCAAAGACATTGCTGGTTTTTTTGCGATCACGTTTGTGCTGACTGTAATACTGTTGTTGTGGTATTCCCGTTGCTGGAAAAGTACCGCTGCCACGATTTTTTGCTGCTCACTGGCAGTGATTTGGCATTTGGGCTCGGTCAGTTTGTTGGGCTTTGGACTGGATCCGTATTCAATACTCGTGCCGTTTTTGACATTTGCGATTGGTGTGAGCCATGCAATTCAAAACGTGCGAACCATGGCGACCGAACGGTTTCACGGCGCGGACAAAATTGAAGCATCCAAGGCAACATTTCACCTGCTTTTCATTCCTGGTTCAGTGGCTTTGCTGGCGGATGCGGTTGGTTTTTCAACCTTGCTGGTAATTGAAATCGGTGTGATCCGCGAATTGGCAATTAGCGCATCGATCGGTGTGGCTGTGATTATTTTCACCAAGATGTTTTTGCTGCCCGTGCTGATGAGCTACACCGATGTGACAGAACGTGGTTTGCGGCAAGTGGCCAAGCAGGAAGCCAGCAAGCACACGGTGTCGCATTTGCTGTCGCGACTGACTGAAAAGAAGGTTGCGTATAGCGTAAGCGCTGTAGCTGCCCTGATTTTAGTGGGGGGGTTGTTCGCATCCGCAAATATCAAGATTGGTGACTTGGACCCCGGTGCACCGGAGCTGCGGCCCGATTCCCGATACAACCAGGATGTGAAGTTTTTGGTCGAGAACTACTCCACCAGCTCGGATGTGTTTGTGGTGATGGTTGAAACACCGGCTGGTGAGTGTGGTGCATACCCGGTTGCGTCTGCGGTTGACCGTTTTCAGTGGGACATGGAAAACACACCTGGTGTCGAAGGGACTGTATCGCTGTTCACCGTGATGAAAAACATCATCGCCGGCTTTAATGGCGGTAATCCGAAATGGTTGGCCATTTCCCGTGATCGCTTCATTTCAAACGGTGCTCACAAGAACATTCCCACCACTTTGTACAACTCCGAATGTTCGATGACACCAGTTATTCTGTTCTTGGCTGATCACAAAGCCGAGACGCTTGAGCGCGTGGTGGCCAAGGTGCAGGCATTCGCCGCAGAGAATGATTCCGCAGATGCCAAGTTCATTCTGGCGGCTGGCAACAGCGGTATTGAAGCGGCAACCAATATTGTTGTGGAGCAGGCTCAGAAAACAATGCTGCTGTTGGTATATGGCATTGTGGGTGCCCTTGTTTGGTGGGAATTCAAGAGTTTCCGCGTGATGCTGGCCATCATGATTCCCCTGTTCATTACAGAGGTGTTGTGTAAGGTGATCATGGTGCAATTGAACCTGGGTATCAAGGTTGCAACGCTGCCTGTAATTGCCTTGGGTGTAGGTATCGGGGTTGATTATGGTATTTACATTTATAACCGACTTGAAAGTTTCCTGGCCAAAGGATTGAATTTTAAGGATGCCTATTTTGAAACCCTGCGCTCAACTGGTGTAGCTGTTGCCTTGACTGCCGTCACTCTGGCGTTGGGTGTGTTCACTTGGGCATTCTCTGCAATCAAGTTTCAGGCAGATATGGGGATGCTGCTCGCATTTATGTTCTTGTGGAACATGGTGGGTGCGGTAATTCTGATTCCTGCATTGGTGCGTTTGTTCGCATTCGGTGCAGTGAAGAAAAGGTTTGGTCCTTCGGTGGAAGCGCCAGGCCGATAATTGGTGTTGTCACGAACTCAAGGGCAGCTTGGGCTGCCCTTTTTTTATGGCCACAGGTTTGTGGTAACCTCCACAGATCGCCTTCATTTGCCAATTTCTGCCATGCAGTTTCCAGCACTTCCCACCATTCCTCATCCATTGCAGTTCAAGTCAGTCACATTCACTGCATTGCAGCCTGGTCCAAAATTGATCGTGCTGGGGGCTGTGCATGGTAACGAGGTATCGGGCAGCAAGGCCATCCTGAAAATGATTCAAGAGTTTGAGCTTGGTGAGCGCTTGCTTGCCAAAGGGCAGCTTACTTTTGTGCCAATTACCAACCCCTTGGCTTACAACCGCAAACAGCGCAATGGCGACAGAAACCTGAACCGCAATTTGACGCCGACCAATAACCCAGTTGATTTTGAAGACCATGTGGCGAATTGGCTTTGCCCCTTACTAGCTGCGCATGACGTGTTACTGGACATACACAGTTTTCAGAAAGGAGATGTGCCTTTCGCCTTGTTTGGACCAAAGAACAACAACAGCACGCTTGAATCTTTCAAGCACGAGAATGCGGAGCGCAGTTTGGCTTTGCGACTGGGGGTAAGCCGATTTGTAGACGGCTGGCTCGATACCTATGCCAAAGGTGTTGCGAATCGTGTTGCTTACTTGAAGGCGACAGGTCAATCGGGCGAGGGTTTGAATACAGATCCGCGTTATGGCATAGGTACGACGGAGTGTATGCGCTCCTCTGGTGGGTATGCAGTTACTTTGGAGTGTGGTCAGCATGATGATCCTTCGGGCCCGGATGTGGCCTACCTTGCCATCTCCAACACCTTGTTGCATCTGGAATTGATTGAAGGACCTTCAGTGTCACCGGTGAGTGATTACCAACACCTAAGTTTGGTCGAGGTAAACGACAAGCAACATTTTGATGATCAGTTTGTGCGTGCTTGGTCCAGTTTTGATCCCATACGAAAAGGCGAGTTAATCGGCATTCGACAGAGCGGGGAAGAGGTAAGGGCCAGTCGGGATGGGTTTATTGTTTTCCCGAACACTTTGTCGCAGGCTGGTCAGGAGTGGTTTTACGTGGCTGTGGCCAATCAATAACCCCAAATAGGGGGACACTAAGTAATTTTTCCTAATAAAACGCATCAAATGCCTACAAACAAGTGATTGAAATATATCACTTTCCGGATTGAGTCTTTGCTTTGCTTTTGTTTAAATCAAACCTCATACTAAGGCATTGAGCAACGATGAGCGGCATTCAAAATCAAATTTCGGATCAAACAATTCAAGCCGTTGCGCTTTTGGGCGGAGCTACTGCCCAGTCCTACAGCGTGGTCAGCTTGAATGTTTCGCCAGTAGCGCCTGATTTGAGAAATGCAGATGCCAGCCTGCCCACTCCCGATTCGGCTGATAAAAGCGCTGGAAGTGACACCGAGTCTACTTTGCAGTCTTTGGAGAAGTTGTTTATTGACATTTTCTCCCCTGTGGGGACTTCACGACCTGTGTCTTCGAATGCACCTGAAGAATTAATTGAGTTGCCCAACGGTTTCGTCCAACCAGATGTTCAGAACCCTGAATTGATGTCCCGCTTCGAAGTTTCGTCGCTGGAAGATGAGGGTACGTTTGGAATTCAACAAACAGGATTTTCTGGGACTCCCCTGATTACAGACGAACTACCCGAGGCTCTTGCGACAGTGGGCACTGGATTTTCACTTCTTGATTTTATCGAACAGGCCATAGCGCAGGCCGAGGCCTCTCAACAAGAGTTCGGCGAGACTTTTGATGGCGGCCGGCAGGGTGAATTTCGCGAATTGTTGGTGGATACTGGCATGGCAGTGGGGTCCGGGATTCGCGAGTTTCTGCAAGAGAATGTTGCTGGTGTGGGACGCGAACTGGTGTCTTCATCAATCGATGCCACGGGTGTGGAGTTGCTTGAGCCAATTGTCGAGCCCTTGCTCGGTGTTGACTACTATGCCAAGTCAGCCGAAGTGTTGAACGGTTTGTTGGATGCCGTAGCACAGCCGATTGGTTCAATTGCCTTGCCTCAGGTAGGTCCTTTACTTGCCGATCCCCGCGAGGAATTGTCCGCTTATTTAGGCTAAGTTTGTCGTCTTTTTAAAGGCGTAAAAGACCGCTTTTATCCCCCTTCCTAAGGATTTGATTCGTTTTTACTTGGTTCAGAATAAAGACTGAACTACGTCAACGGTCAATCCATCCATGAACTACAGCAACGAACGAACCCCTGGAGAATCATCCACCGAGATGATTGAAATTCTGCTTTTTTCCCTGGGTGGTCAGGAAATTTTCGGCTTGAACGTATTCAAGATTCGGGAAGTCACTGAGCTGTCGCAGGTCACCCAGATTCCCGGGCAGCAAGGTGCCATGAACGGCGTAATTTCGCTGCGCGGACAGGTGTTGCCCGTGGTCTCGCTTGGAGATGCAATTGGCATGTCCACTGGTGAGCCTAACTCCAAAATGATTATTTCTGAATTTGCGTCCCGTTCGGTGGCTTTCGCGGTAACCGACGTCGACAAAATCATTCGGGTGCCTTGGTCTGATGTGAAGCCTCCGCAAAAGTATGATTCTGAGGAAGGATCCGTTTTCGGCGTGGTGATGCTCGAAGATGGTAGCCTGGTGTCTTTGGTGGACATTGAAAGCGTGTGTCACCGTGTGTTGCCTGAAAAAGATGCGACACCTGTGACCACTGGTTTTGAATTGAACAAGGCCGGGCCTGTGTTTTTTGTGGATGATTCGATTGTGGCGCGACGAAAAATCAGCGAAGTGCTGGACACCATGGGTTTGAAGCACAGCCATGCGGTCAACGGTGTTGAGGCCGAGCAAAAGTTGTTGGCCATTGCTTCCAGTGCAAATCAGAATTCAGAAGAATTGGAAGAGCGGGTTTCTTTGGTGTTGGTCGACGAGGAAATGCCCATCATGGATGGCTGCACCTTGACCAGAAAGCTCAAGGGTGATCCGAGATTCAAGAACATTCCGATCATCATGTACTCGTCTTTAACTTCTGAGGAAAATGCCCGACGAGGTATTGAAGCTGGCGTGAACATTTACGTGAAAAAGTTTGACTCGACTTCACTTTCCAACGCTATCGGTCAGCTTCTGGCACACGCTTGATTCCAAGTCTCGTGGAAGCGCTACACTTCGATCATTAGAGGCGAGTGCTTTTCTGGATTCCAAGAGTCATGTTTGATTTAATCGCGAGTGATCTTCGGTCAAAGGGTTACAGCATTCAAAAGAACGCACTGCCGCCTTGTTTGATCTCTGAACTGTTGGACACTTTTACTGCTATAGCTTCTGAAGCATTGAAACAGGCTGGTGTTGGGCGCGCGCACGGCCAGCAATCGAACGCAGAGATTCGTCGTGACGAAATTGCGTGGATTGAAATCACACATGGCGGCGCTGCAGGTCGCTGGCTTGAATTCAGTGCACAGCTACAGCAATACTTGAATCGTACTTTGATGTTGGGTCTGTTTTCCTTTGAATCTCATTTCGCACATTATGCTCCAGGTGCTTTTTACAGAACCCATGTGGACGCGTTCAAGGGACAAGCCAATCGTGTTTTGTCGGTGGTGCTTTACCTGAACCCGGAATGGGGCCCTGAAGATGGCGGGGAAATGATCTTGTATTCAGACCTAGGTACACAGGATGTTCTGGAAACTGTTCAGCCACAGGGTGGAACCCTCGCTGTGTTTTTAAGTGAAGACTTCCCTCATGAAGTACTGCCCGCCAAGCGCCACCGATATAGCATTGCCGGTTGGTATCGTGTAAATACATCGAGCACGATGCGTATTGACCCACCTGCCTAGGATGTAGGATGGGGCGGCGGCAGTCTTGTTTACCAGCGCAATAATTTGGGTCCAAGCGCTGCGCCCAATACACCGCACAACGCAATGCCCAGTGTGTACCAAACAGCAATGAAAGGTGCGGCTGGTTCGGTGCAGGCCAAAGCATAGGCCAAAGCCGCCACCGAGCCGGAGAATAATCCGCAGGCCGTGCCGGCAGAAATTAGCTTGGTTGGTGCAAACCCACGCATGGCCCAAAATGAACCAGCCATCACCGGAAGTGACAGCCCCAAAATGGCCCATGGGCAAACCAGCCAGGAGTGTCCCAAGAGTGCGGCGGCTCGTTCAGATGCTGGAGTGCCCAGAAAAGAAAGTACCCCCGCCATCAACATCAGCAACACCACTCCAACCACAGCGAATGTGGCCTGTTCGTCGGAGGCGCCCGGTTTCCCAAGGCGGGTGAACAGCCAACCTGCGGCAATAGTCAGTGTGCCGGCGTATCCAATTTTGATCCAGGGGCCTGGCTCAGAAAACATCTCACCGGGTATTAAGCCCAGAACACCCAATGCGATCGCCGCAGCGATCAGGCCACCCACAACACCGGCGGGTACCAGGCGATTGGCTACCGATACCTTTGGAGCCGGGCCAGCCTGGTTTGAAATCATTATGATCAGTTCATCAGTTTTCATGTTTCACTCCTGACCAAAGCTGCCAGTTGTTTCAATCCCCGGTGTACTTGTACCTTCAGAGCGGCTACAGATACACCGCTGCGTTCCGAGGCCTCAATCATCGACAGCCCTTCAATCTTGGTGAGCAGAATGGCTTGTCGTTGAAGTGCAGGCAGTTGTTCAAGCAATACTCCCAAATCACGTTTCGAGGGCAGTTCCTCCTGCGTGGCAGGGTGTTGGTCCTCAGTCATATCGTCAAGAGAATCGTTCAAATTGTCTCGTCGACCACGTCTACGCCATAAATCCACCAGCTTATGCCGCGCAATTGCAAACACCCAACTGCTCACGGGCAATGTCTCGTCATAGGTGCCACGTTGCATGTGCAAAGCCAACAAGGTCTCTTGCACCAAGTCCTCAACCTCGTCGGGCAGGGCTTGAAGCCTGCGGCTGTAAAAACGACGTAGACGCTGAGCAATTTTCGACAGCGCTTCCCGATAGGCTGCGGAGTCTCCGCCTTGCGCGCGCATCCACAAAGGTTTGAGCGACAGCTCAAAATCATCTTGAGGGTGCACGGTAATGGATTCGCTAGGAAGGGTCATTCGGTTACAAAGGCACGCTTTTAATTGTTTCAAGACACTACCACACTTCAAATGCGGCCAGCGGCGCACAGGGTGGTCATGAACACGTACTATAATGAGGTCTGTATCAAACACTCGCCAGCATTGGGGGATCAACATGTTGCAATCGATCAAAACACGCGCCGCGGTAGCCTGGGGCCCAGGTCAACCTTTATCAATCGAGGAGGTTGATTTGATGCCTCCCCAAAAAGGCGAGGTACTCGTTCGGATTGTTGCAACTGGTGTTTGCCACACAGACGCTTACACCTTGTCCGGAGATGATCCTGAAGGGATTTTTCCGGCGATTCTGGGCCATGAAGGTGCCGGGATTGTTGAAGCTGTTGGAGAGGGTGTAACAAGCCTGGCGGTGGGTGACCATGTCATTCCGCTTTACACCGCCGAATGCAGGGTGTGCAAGTTTTGCACTTCGGGTAAAACCAATCTGTGTCAAGCGATTCGAGCCACGCAAGGCAAGGGATTGATGCCCGATGGCACCACTCGCTTTTCCAAAGATGGCAAACCGATTTATCACTACATGGGCACCTCCACTTTTGCAGAGCACACGGTGGTGCCTGAAATTTCACTGGCAAAAATTGATCCCAAGGCACCCTTGGAGAAAGTTTGTTTGCTGGGATGTGGAGTAACCACTGGTATAGGCGCCGTGCACAACACTGCCAAGGTTAAGGCTGGCGACACAGTCGCTATATTTGGATTGGGAGGAATCGGTTTGGCTGCAATTATTGGCGCTGTGCAGGCCAAGGCCAGCCGAATTATTGCAATCGACATCAATGCAGACAAGTTTGCTATCGCCAAAAAATTGGGTGCGACTGATTTTGTGAATCCCAAGGACCACAGTAAACCGATACAGGAAGTCATCGTGGAAATGACCGATGGCGGTGTCGACTTCTCGTTCGAGTGCATTGGTAACGTGAATGTGATGAGATCGGCACTGGAGTGCTGCCACAAGGGTTGGGGCGAGTCAGTGATTATTGGGGTTGCAGGCGCTGGACAGGAAATTGCCACACGCCCGTTTCAATTGGTGACAGGCCGTGTGTGGCGTGGCAGTGCGTTTGGCGGAGTGAAAGGCCGCACGGAACTGCCAGGCTATGTGAACCGCTTCATGAATGATGAAA
>JAHJCM010000050.1 GCA_018812945.1 Gammaproteobacteria bacterium
CACATTCATCCTCGTTAGGGCTTTAGTGCCCTTTCTCTAATCTGCTATCCTTTGGACTTAACTCTTAAAGCAGTCCTTTTTGGCTGCTTTTTGCTATCTGGTTAGGGGCAGGGGCTCCACAAACCAGACGGGGAGTGCGGTTTAACCCACGTGTGTAGGGATTCGGTCCGATGGCAATAGCCAAGGTCGAGTCCGAACCCCACATCTTTGAAACGAGAAACTCGGAAAAAGGTGAAGCGCAAATGATGCGATCATTTCAACAAAACTCGTATTTGTTCGGGGGCAATGCGCCCTATGTCGAAGAAATGTACGAGGCCTACCTGGACAACCCAGGCTCCGTGCCAGACAAATGGCGCGCCTACTTTGACCAAATGCAAATGGTGCCTTCTGCTCACGGCGACGTGAACGAGAAAGACGTAGCCCATGCGCCAGTGGTTCAATCCTTTGCTCAACGCGCGAAAAAAGGCTTCTTACAGCCGCAGATTCAGTCTGCTGACCTGGAAGTGGCCAAAAAACAGGTGCATGTTCAGTCAATTGTGGCTGCGTATCGTTTCCTGGGCTCCCGTTTTGCAGATCTTGATCCGCTCAAGCGTCAGGAACGCCCAAATATTCCGGAGCTTGATCCAGCCTTTTATGGCCTGACCGAAGCGGACATGGATATCACGTTCTCCGCCACCAACACCTATTTTGGTCAAGATCAAATGACCCTTCGCGATATCGTGAAGGCGTTGCGCGACACTTACTGCCGTTCAATTGGTATTGAGTACATGCACATCAGCGACCCCGCTCAAAAGCGCTGGTTGCAAGAACGCATGGAGACCAGCCTGGGCACTGCCCAGCTGTCGACTGAAGAAAAATTGCACATTCTGGAGCGCCTAACCGCAGCCGAAGGCCTTGAGCGTTATTTGCATACCCGGTATGTGGGTCAAAAGCGTTTCTCGCTGGAAGGTGGTGAATCTTTTATCGCCTCGCTTGATCATGTGATTCAGCGTGGTGGTGCCAATGGCGTGCAAGAAACCATCATTGGCATGGCTCACCGCGGTCGTTTGAACGTGCTGGTCAACATTCTGGGCAAAAGCCCTAGCCAATTGTTTGAAGAATTCGAAGGCAAGCATGCCGATGATCTGCCTGCTGGTGACGTGAAGTATCACCAGGGCTTTTCATCGGATGTAACCACCCCAGGTGGTCCCATGCACTTGTCCCTGGCGTTTAACCCCTCGCACCTTGAAATTGTGAACCCTGTAGTTGAAGGGTCGGTGAAGGCTCGCCAGGAACGTCGTGGTGACAAGGAAGGCAAGCAGGTGTTGCCGGTGCTGGTGCACGGTGATGCGGCTTTTGCAGGCCAGGGCGTTGTCATGGAAACATTGAACCTGGTGCACACCCGCGGCTACGGCACGGGCGGTACGGTTCACATCGTGATCAATAACCAAATCGGCTTCACCACTTCTGATCCGCGCGACAGCCGCTCGACGCTGTACTGTTCAGACGTGGTCAAGATGATTGAGGCACCCGTGTTTCACGTCAATGGCGACGATCCCGAAGCTGTCATTTTCGTGACCCAGTTGGCCTTGGACTTCCGCATGGAATTCCAGCAAGACGTGGTGATCGACATTGTCTGTTTCCGCAAATTGGGTCACAACGAGCAAGACACGCCTGCCGTGACCCAACCTTTGATGTACAAGAAAATTGGTCAGCACCCAGGCACGCGCGCTTTGTATGCCGAGCGTTTGGTGATGCAGGGCATTTTGAAAGAAGACGGTGCCGAGAAACTGGTTGCTGATTTCCGTGCAGCCATGGACGAAGGCAAGCACAACCGTGCTGACCCCGTGTTGACCAATTACAAGAGCAAGTTTGCCGTTGATTGGTCACCGTACCTCAATAAGAAATGGACGGATGCAGCCGATACTTCGGTGCCGATTTCCGAAATCAAGCGTTTGTCAGAGCGCATTACCACCGTACCTGAGAACTTCAAGGTTCACCCATTGGTACAAAAGGTGATTGCCGACCGTGCAGCCATGGGCCAGGGCGAAACCTTGCTCGACTGGGGTATGGGCGAACACCTGGCATTTGCATCGCTGGTTTCCTCTGGTTACGCGGTTCGCATCACCGGACAGGATTGCGGGCGTGGCACGTTCACGCACCGTCATGCAGTGTTGCACCACCAGGGCCGTGAAAAGTGGAACGAAGGCACCTATATTCCGCTGGAAAATATTTCTGAAAACCAGGCCCCGTTTACCGTCATCGACTCTGTGTTGTCTGAAGAGGCAGTACTCGGTTTTGAATATGGTTACTCCACTGCTGAGCCCAACACCTTGGTGATTTGGGAAGCACAATTTGGCGACTTCGCCAACGGTGCTCAAGTGGTAATTGACCAGTTCATTTCTTCCGGTGAAGTGAAGTGGGGTCGTGCATCCGGCCTGGTCATGATGTTGCCGCATGGTTACGAAGGGCAGGGGCCTGAGCACTCATCTGCGCGTATCGAGCGTTACTTGCAACTGTGCGCCGAAAACAATATGCAGGTTTGCCAGCCTACAACGCCGGCACAGATTTTCCACCTGTTGCGTCGCCAAATGATCCGCTTGTTCCGCAAGCCGTTGATCATCATGACGCCGAAATCTTTGTTGCGTCACAAAGAAGCAACGTCTTCTTTGCAAGACCTGTCCAAAGGCCACTTCCAGACCGTGATCGGCGACCAGGGCGACCTGGACGCCAGCAAAGTCAAGCGAGTGGTTCTTTGTTCCGGTCGCGTGTACTACGACCTGGTCGCAGCTCGTCGCGAGCGCAACATCAAAGATGTTGCCATCGCGCGAGTCGAGCAGCTGTATCCATTCCCGCACAAGTCATTGAGCGCAGAACTGCGCAAATACCCCAACTTGGCTGATGTGGTGTGGTGTCAGGATGAACCGCAAAACCAGGGTCCTTGGTTCCAGATCCAGCACAACGTGCTGGAAAACCTGTCGGAAGGGCAGCGTCTGGGTTACGCGGGGCGTCCGGCTTCAGCTTCTCCAGCCGTGGGCTACTACGCCAAGCACAACGAACAGCAAAAAGCGCTGATCGATGCGGCATTTGGCAAGCTCAAGGGTTTCGTGGTTACGAAATAAATACAGGACGCGGGCTGGCCATGCTGGTCGTCCGCACTTGAACAAAGAATTCAAAAGGAAAATATTCCATGGCAATCGTAGAAGTGGTCGTACCACAACTGTCCGAATCTGTCGCCGAAGCAACGTTGTTGAATTGGTACAAAAAACCTGGTGACGCCATAAAGCGTGAC
Organism: Gammaproteobacteria bacterium; assembly: GCA_018812945.1. Taxonomy (GTDB): domain Bacteria; phylum Pseudomonadota; class Gammaproteobacteria; order Burkholderiales; family Burkholderiaceae_B; genus Limnobacter. The sequence goes on from JAHJCM010000050.1 coordinate 3,272, forward strand.
GAAAACCTGATTGATGTTGAGACCGACAAGGTGGTGCTGGAAGTGCCCGCACCTTCGGCTGGCGTGATCGTTGAAATTCTCTGCGAAGACGGTGCAACCGTTGTAGCGGGACAGGTCTTGGCAAAAATTGACACGGAAGCAAGTGCCTCCGCAAGCGCACCCGCAGCGGCACCTGCCCCGGCAGCAGCGCCTGCTCCGGCCGCTGCACCAGCAGCAGCCCCAGCTCCTTCAGCCAGCGTAGATGGCTCCGTGGCCATGCCGGCTGCGGCCAAAATGATGGCAGAGAACAAGCTAAGTGCTGATCAAATTGCAGGTTCAGGTAAAGACGGCCGCATCACCAAGGGCGATGTGATCGGTACCTTGAATGCACCCGCCGCAGCGCCTGCCCCCGCAGCGAAGCCCGCAGCTGCTCCAGCCGCTGCCAAGCCAGTTAGCTTGCTGCCTGAAGTGAAGGCCCCGCTAGATCCCTCAACCTTGATTGAAGGTCGCCCTGAGCAGCGCGTGCCCATGAGCCGCTTGCGTGCCCGCGTTGCAGAACGCTTGGTACAGTCGCAGCAAACCAACGCCATTCTGACTACATTCAACGAAGTGAACATGAAGCCGGTCATGGACTTGCGCAACAAGTACAAGGACAAGTTCGAAAAAGAACATGGTGCCAAGCTGGGCTTCATGGGCTTCTTCGTGAAGGCCGCGGTTGCAGCCTTGAAAAAGTACCCAGTACTGAATGCTTCTGTTGATGGCAATGACATCGTGTACCACGGTTATTTCGACATCGGTATTGCAGTGGGCTCTCCCCGTGGTTTGGTGGTGCCAATCATCCGCAATGCCGATCAAATGAGCATTGCTGACATCGAAATGAAGATTGCCGAATTTGGCCAGAAAGCAAAGGACGGCAAGCTCAGCTTGGACGACCTTACCGGCGGTACATTCTCGATTTCCAACGGTGGTGTATTCGGTTCCATGTTGTCCACACCAATTATCAACCCGCCCCAGTCTGCAATTTTGGGTATTCACGCCACGAAAGAGCGTGCAGTGGTTGAAAACGGTGAAATCGTGATTCGCCCCATGAATTACCTCGCGATGAGTTACGACCACCGCATTATTGACGGACGCGAAGCAGTACTTGGCCTGGTCGCCATGAAGGAAGCCCTGGAAGACCCAGCACGCTTGCTGCTGGAACTATAAAGGGGATATTCATGAGCACACAATATGACGTAGTGGTGATAGGCGCAGGCCCCGGCGGTTACATTGCCGCGATCCGTGCCGGTCAGTTGGGTATGAAAGTCGCCTGTATCGAAGGCAATGCATACGACGATCCGAAAGGCGAGCCACGATTGGGTGGTACTTGCCTGAACGTGGGTTGTATTCCATCAAAGGCCCTGTTGGCCTCTTCGGAAGAGTTTGAGAAGATTGCCCACCATGCGGAGGATCACGGTATTTCCGTGACTGGCGCGAAAATGGATGTGGCCAAGATGATCAAACGCAAGGATGACATCGTCGCCAAAATGACTGGTGGCATTCAATACCTGTTCAAGAAAAACAAAGTCACGCCAATCAAGGGTTGGGCCAGTTTTTCCGGCAAGGTCGATGGTGGTTTTGAGCTGACCGTAAAAAGCGCGGCTGGTGAAGAAAAAGTCACCGCCAGGCAGGTAATCGTTGCGACTGGTTCCAAGGCTCGTCATTTGCCAGGTATCACTGTTGACAATGAAATTGTTTGCGACAACGAAGGTGCCCTGAAATTTGGCGCTGTGCCCAAAAAACTGGGCGTGATCGGTGCTGGTGTGATCGGCCTTGAGTTGGGTTCAGTGTGGCGCCGTCTGGGTTCCGATGTAACCGTGCTTGAAGCCATGCCCAATTTCCTCGCAGCAGCCGATGAAGGCGTGGCTAAAGAAATGCAGAAGATCTTCACCAAGCAAGGTTTGAAGATGAACATGGGCGTGAAAATTGGCGAAGTGAAAACCAGCAAAAAAGGCGTTTCAGTCGCTTACACCGATGCTGACGGTGCAGCCCAAAAGCTGGACTGCGACAAGCTGATTGTGTCGGTTGGCCGAGTACCCAACACCGATGGTTTGAACCTGGAAGCAGTTGGCCTGAAAACCAACGATCGTGGCCAGATTGATGTAGATGCGCACTGCCAAACCCTGGTGGCCGGTATTTACGCGATTGGCGACGTGATTCGCGGTGCCATGCTGGCGCACAAGGCTGAAGAAGAAGGTGTGATGGTTGCCGAAATCATGGCTGGACAAGCTGGCCACTGCAATTACGACACCATTCCTTGGGTTATTTACACCTCGCCTGAAGTGGCTTGGGTTGGTAAGACCGAGCAGCAGTTGAAGCAGGAAGGACGAAAATACAAAGCTGGTCAGTTCCCGTTCATGGCCAATGGTCGTGCCCTAGGGCAAGGTGATTCCCAAGGTTTTGTGAAGGTGTTGGCAGATGCCACCACGGATGAAGTCTTGGGTGTTCACATCATCAACAGCCATGCATCGGATTTGATCGCAGAAGCTGTGATGGCCATGGAGTTCAAGGCCTCTTCCGAAGACATTGGTCGCATTTGCCATGCGCACCCCAGTTTGTCTGAAGTGATGAAAGAAGCGGCTTTGGCTTGCGACAAGCGTCAACTGAACGGTTAAAATTCAGTTCAGCGTCGACCCCAAACGGCTGGTGAATTGCTTCATCAGCCGTTTTTAATTCTATTGATTGAAATTCATCATCGTGAACGTTCAGGAATACTACAAACAAACTTTGGCCGAACGTGGATACCAGTCGGATGCTGCTCAGCAAAAGGCGGTAGACCGCATGCAGCTTTTCTACGATGAGTTTGTTGAATACAAAAAAGCACGCAGCAGTGTAATCAAAAAATTCCTGAATCGACCTGCTGTACCCAAGGGCTTGTACCTGTGGGGTGGGGTGGGTCGCGGCAAAAGTTTTTTGATGGATTGCTTTTACAACTCTGTCACCGTGCGGCGAAAGGTGCGTTTGCATTTTCATGAGTTCATGCGGGGTGTGCATGCCGAACTTGATGACCTGAAAGGTGTTCAGGATCCGCTTGACGAAGTGGCAGCGCGAATCGCCAAACGTTATCGTTTGATTTGTTTTGACGAGTTTCATGTGTCAGATATTGCGGACGCCATGATTCTCTATCGCCTGCTCGATGGCTTGTTCGCCAACGGCGTTACTTTCCTGATGACGTCCAACTACAAGCCAGATGATCTCTACCCAGATGGTCTGCACCGTGACCGCCTGTTACCCGCCATTGCCTTGCTGAACAAACAACTTGATGTGATCAATGTGGATGTGGGAGTAGATTACCGCCGCCGCACATTGGAGCAACTGAACACCTACCTGATGCCGCTGGATGAAAGCGCGGACAAACAGTTGACCGAAGATTTCAAGCGCTTGGCTGAGGTGGCTGACGAACCGGCCGAGTTGCAAATCGAATCTCGCGTGATCAAGGCGGTGCGACGTGCTGGCTCCGTAGTGTGGTTTGATTTTCCAACGCTGTGCGGTGGCCCGCGTTCCCAAAACGATTACCTTGAAATTGCCAGTCAATTTCAAACGGTGATTCTCAGTGGCGTACCCAAGATGGGCGCTGGTATGGCCTCAGAGGCCCGCAGGTTCACCTGGCTGATTGATGTACTTTACGATCACAAAGTCAAGCTGATTATGTCGGCGGCTGTAGAACCGGAAGAGCTGTACACCGAAGGTGCTATGGCACATGAGTTTTTCCGCACGGTGAGCCGCATTGTTGAAATGCAGTCCAAGGAGTACCTGGATTCGCCGAAGCGAAACGCCGTGCGGCTTTGACTCTTCCTTATTTGCTTCCCTTTGCTTTAGCGAATGCGGCAGCAAATGCATTGTTGGTAAAACCTGCGCTTTGTTGTGAATTCGAACCAGTGCTTCCACCGCTTCGTTCACCGCGTGAATTTCCTCGTGAATCGCCTGCACGGTTGGCTTGAACTTGTCGGCCAGCGTTCTGCCCGGGTGCGGCTTTCGGCACATCGTCGCCCATTTTCATGGTCAGTGAAATTCGTTTGCGTGGAATATCGACTTCCAGCACTTTTACTTTCACAATTTGCCCGGTTTTCACCACACTGTGCGGGTCTTTCACAAAGGTGTTGGACAAGGCAGAAACATGCACCAACCCGTCCTGATGCACACCAATGTCCACAAAAGCACCAAAGTTTGCCACGTTGGTGACTACACCTTCCAGCGTCATACCGGGTTTCAAGTCGGCCATGGTGTGCACTTTGTCATCAAACTTTGCGGTCTTGAAACTGGGGCGTGGGTCACGGCCTGGTTTTTCCAGTTCTACCAAAATATCCTGAACCGTGGGCAAGCCAAAACGATCGTCTACAAAATCGGTGGGTTTCAATTCTTTCAGGATGTCCCGACTGCCCACCAGGCTGCCCACCGGCTTCTTAACCTTGGCTGCCATTTTCTCGACCACAATGTAGGCCTCAGGATGAACTGAAGACGCATCGAGTGGGTTTTCAGCACCATGAATGCGCAAAAAACCAGCCGCTTGCTCAAATGTTTTGTCACCAAGCCGGGGTACTTTGCGCAAGTCTTCACGGCTTTTGAATTTGCCGTTGCTGTTTCTGAATGACACCAACGCTTTAGCCACTGAAGCATTGAGTCCTGATACGCGAGACAGCAGTTGCTCCGACGCTGTGTTCACCTCGACACCCACTGCGTTCACGCAATCTTCAACCACCGCATCCAGGCGACCGCTCAATTGACGCTGATCCACGTCATGTTGATATTGACCCACACCGATTGATTTCGGATCGATTTTTACCAGTTCAGCCAGGGGATCTTGCAGGCGGCGAGCGATGGACACCGCACCGCGAATGCTGACGTCAAGGTCTGGCAATTCTGCTGAAGCCAAAGCGCTGGCGGAGTAAACCGAGGCGCCTGCCTCGCTCACCATAACCCGTGTGGCTTTCAGGTCTTTGTGTTGTGCAAGCAAGTCGGCTGCCAGTTGATCGGTTTCCCGGCTGGCGGTGCCGTTGCCAATGGCGATCAACTCCACATTGTGTTTCATGCAAAGCGCGGCCAGCAGGGCGATGGATTCATTCCATTGTCGGCGAGGCTCGTGTGGGTAAATGGTGGCGTGTTCAACCACCTGGCCTGTGCTGTCAATTACCGCCACTTTTACACCAGTGCGAATACCTGGGTCCAGACCCATGGTGGCTTTGCCTCCCGCCGGGGCTGATAACAACAAGTCTTTCAGGTTTTTACCAAACACGGTGATAGCCTCAGCCTGTGCCGCATCGCGCAGCGTGCCAATCACCTCACTTTCCAAAGTGCTGGCCAGTTTGATTTTCCACGTCCAGCGGCATGTTTCACTCAAGAATTTGCCGCGCGGGCTTTCGTCGCGTTCAATGCCATGCAGGCGGGCAATTTCCGATTCAAAAGGATGGGGTGCGCGGGGGTTCTCTGCTTCCCACACCTCCGGCAGGTCTACCTTCAGTGTCAAGAATCCTTGTTCCCGGCCACGAAGCATGGCCAACATGCGGTGCGAAGCTGTGCTGCTCAGGGGTTCCTGATGTTCAAAGTAGTCTTGGAACTTGATTGCTTCGCTGGCTTTTTCTGGCACCACCGCAGCTCGAATGGCACCCTCGGCTTTCAAACGATTTCTTAGAAGTGCCAGCAAGGCAGCGTTTTCTGAAAACTGTTCGGCCAAAATGTCGCGGGCACCATCCAGTGCTGCTTTGGTGTCGTTGATTTGATGTTCTGTGTTCAGGTAAGCCGCAGCCAATAATTCAGGCACGGCTTGTTTATTCTGGAAAATTTCATCCGCCAGTGGCTGCAGGCCTGCCTCACGCGCTATTTGTGCCCGTGTGCGGCGTTTGGGTTTGTAGGGCAGGTAGAGGTCTTCCAGCGTTTGTTTGTTCTCCGCCTTTTCAATTGCTGCTTTCAGTTCAGGGGTCAATTTGCCCTGGCTTTCAATCGATTCAAGAATACTGCTACGCCTGTCTTCCAGTTCGCGCAAATACACCAGGCGCTCTTGAAGGTCACGAAGCACCGCATCGTCCAACCCACCTGTGGCCTCTTTTCGGTAACGGGCGATGAAGGGCACTGTGGCACCTTCGTCCAACAAATCGACGGCTGCCTTGATTTGTGATTGTGCGGC
>JAHJCM010000051.1 GCA_018812945.1 Gammaproteobacteria bacterium
GTATCGAAAAACTGCCATATTTGCCTAGTCCCTCGTTCAGTCTCTCGTGACTCGAAGCAGTTCTTCCAGCGTGGTGGTACCACTGGTCACCCATCGTTGGCCGTCCTCCCGCATGTTCTTCATGCCCTTGGCCTGTGCGCGCTGGCGCATTTCGGCTTCCGAGTTTTCGTTGTGCACCATGGTGCGCAATTCATCGTCAATCGTAAACAGTTCGTATACACCGGTACGGCCTATGTAGCCTGTGTGGCCGCACTGGTCGCAGCCATTGGCATGCCAATGCGTGTCGCCGTGCTCATCCAGGGTGCTGGTTTTGCAATGTGGGCAAAGGCGGCGTACCAGGCGCTGGGCCAATACACCCAAGAGGCTTGAGGACAACAAAAATGGTTCAACGCCCATGTCGACCAGGCGCGTCACAGCACTCACGGAATCGTTGGTGTGCAGGGTGGCCAAAACCAAGTGCCCCGTCAGCGACGCCTGCACCGCAATTTGTGCGGTTTCAAGGTCGCGTATTTCACCAATCATGATTACATCCGGGTCTTGGCGCAAAATTGCGCGCAAGGCCTTGGCAAAAGTCATGTCGATTTTCGCGTTCACCGGGGTTTGGCTAATGCCAGGTAAATCGTATTCCACAGGGTCTTCCACGGTCATTACATTCGTTGTGGAAGAATCAATGCGCGACAACGCAGCGTACAGTGTGGTGGTTTTGCCCGACCCCGTTGGACCCGTCACTAAAATAATGCCATGTGGCATGTTGCACAGCCGGTCCATTTCCTTCAGGGTGTGCTCGGGCATGCCCAAGCGGCTCAGCTCAAGCCGGCCCGCTTCCTTGTCCAGCAAACGCAGCACCGCACGTTCGCCGTGGCCTGTGGGCAAGGTTGAAACACGCACATCCATGGGTTTGCCACCAATGCGCAGGGTAATGCGGCCGTCTTGCGGCAAACGTTTTTCGGCAATGTCCAGGCTGGCCATGATCTTGATGCGTGAAATCAGGGCCGAGTGCAATTCACGGCGGGGTTGCAACACATCGCGTAACGTTCCATCCACCCGGAATCGCACAGCTGAGTGGGTCTCGAACGCCTCAATGTGAATATCTGATGCACCATCGCGGCTGGCCTGCGTCAGCAAGGCGTTGATCATTCGAATAATCGGTGCGTCGTCTTCGGTTTCCAGCAGGTCTTCAACCGCCGGAATGTCTTGCATCAACTGGTCCAGGTCCAGGTCGCCTGCCACTTCATCGGCCACAGCCGCCGCGCTGGTTTCCTGGTTTGAGTAAGCCTGGTTGATTGTTTTTTCAAGCACCACGGCGTCTTCGCAAAACACCCAGTCAATGGGGCAGGGCGCAACGCGTTGCGCTTCGATTAGCGCGTGGCTGGGCGTACGCGGGCTGAATGCCAAGCGCCACAATTCACTTTGAGCATCCAGGCACAGCACCTGGTTTTGCCGGGCAAAACCGTAGTGCAGGCGGCCAACTGTTTGTGGGTTGAAGCGCAGTTCCATCAGGGCGTATTTCCTGAAGTTCGGCCGCGAATTATACGACCGCCATTGGGACCTACCTCCGAATTGCTGCTGCTTTCACCGGCGCGGGGAATCACCAGAATTCGGTTGCTTGGCGTCAGGTTGATCGAGTCTCCATTGCCTTGGGCAGGCGCCACCGTGTTGGGGCGCGCCACATCGGCTGGGCGGCGGCTGGGCAGCACAGGTGCCTCCATATTGGGCAAACCAAAGCGTCTCTCGGGCTGGTTTTCCTGTTGAAGCTGGCGCATGTAATCGTATCGGTTCGTTACAATGCTTTGGGCCTGGTCCTCGTTGCGCACTACCACGGGCCGCCAAAATACCATCAGGTTGGATTTCTGGCGACGGCGGTTGTCATAGCGGAAAAACTGCCCCAGCACGGGCACGTCGCCCAAACCCGGCACCTTTTCCTCGTTGCCGGTGACCCGGTCTTCAACCAATCCACCTAGCACAATGATGTTGCCTGTTTCTACCAGCACATTGCTTTCAATGGATCGCTTGTTGGTAATAATGCCCGACACGTTGGTGCTGTCCACCACCGAGCTCACTTCCTGAAAAATACCCAGTTTCACAATGCCGCCCTCGGACACCTGCGGCTTTACGCGCAAGGTCAAACCTACATCCTGTCGCTCAATGGTCTGGAACGGGTTGACCGTGGCCCCATTGCCTCCGCTGTTGGTGAATTGCCCGGTAATGAAAGGCACGTTCTGGCCAATCACGATTTTGGCTTCTTCATTGTCCAGCGTCAGAATGTTTGGAGTAGATAGAATGTTGGCGTTGGCCTTGCTTTCCAGCGCACGGGCCAAAAAGCCCAGGTTGGAAATGGTGCCAATGCCGGGAATGTTCACTTGCCCATCAATCACACCAATGTTCAGGCCGCGGCCCACAGAGCCCAGGTTGGTGGCTGCACCCAAGATATTGCTGCCAGAACCTGGATCGTTGAAGTTGGTGCCACCAATGACACGTACACCGTCAGCGCCCACGCCCGACAAGCCTTGAAATTGAATACCAAACTCGGCAGCTTTGTCGGTAGACACTTCAACAATCAGTGACTCTACGAATACCTGCGCACGGCGTACATCCAGCTTTTCGATGATGGAGCGCAGGTTGCGGTAAATGGGTTCGGGTGCAGTAATAATCAGCGAATTGGTGGAGGGGTCGGCCTGCACAATGCCGCCGTTGTTCAAATCTACATTGCCCGAAGCGGCGCTCAATTGCCCGCTGGAGGTGCCACCACCCAGCGAAGACCCCAGGCTACTGGAGCCTCCGAGGCCAGCGCTGCCGTTGGTAATGTTGCGTGTGCTGTTGTTGGTGTTGCAGCTGTCACCTCCCAATCCACCAGCAAGGCCGCCGGACAGTGAACTTAGACCAGACGAGCTGTTGTTGTCTGAAATCGGGCTGCTGCTGAGCACAGCCTGCAACGTTTTCGCCAGCTTGGCTGCCTCGGCATTTTTCAGGTACACCACCCACACATTGCCGGGTTGTTTGGTGGGTTGGTCCAGTTTTGCAATCAGGGCCTTCGCCAGATTCAGGCGGGCTTTGCTGGGCGTGCGCAGCAACAGCGAGTTGGTGCGTGGGTCGGCCATTACCGACAGGCGTTGGCCTGCATCGACCGCAGCACCCGTACCCCGGTTGCCTTCATCCAGCATGCGGCCCAGAATGGCGGCCAAATCCACGGCCAGGGCATGCTCAAGGGGCACCACTTCCAGGTCGCCTGAATATGGGCCATCAATGCTGGCAATAATTCGGGCGATTCGTTGCAGGTTGTCTGCGTAATCAGTAATCACCAGCGTGTTGTTGTTGGGGTAAGCAGCAATCGTGTTGTTGGGAGCAATCAACGGGCGCAGAACTGGCACCAGTGCGGTGGCCGATTCATAGTTCAGCTGAAACACTTGCGTCACGATCGCATTGCCGCTTTGGTTCATGGCTTTGCGGGGGTCTACACTGTCGGCTTGAACTTTGGCATCGTTTTCAGGCAAAACGCGGGCTATGCCGCCGCTTTCAACAATCGTAAAACCTTGCAGGCGCAGGGCAGCCAACAGGGCATTCTTGGCATCGGCCGCGCTCAGGGGTTGGGGCGAAACCAGCGAAATCGTACCGCGCACGCGAGGGTCTACAACGAATGTTTGATTGGTGAACGAGCCAATGGCACGCACCACGGCGTCAATGTCTGCATTCACAAAGTTCAATGCGAACTTGTCTTCCTGGCTGTTTTGTACCCGCGCTGTGCTTTGAAGGTTCAGGTTTTGTGCATGGCCTGCAACGCCCAGTCCCAAGCCCATCGAAGCCAGTGCAATGCTCAAAAGCGAGCGTTTCATTTGTCCCATGCGTGCAGTGTTCAAGCTCACTGTTCCTTTTATTTTTGCTTCTTTCATCAAAATACACCCAAGCGATAGCGATCGCCTTCAAGTCGTCCCATCTGGCTGAGCAGGCCCGTCAACGCATCCTTGCTGCGTTCTTGCGCACTGGCATACCCATTGAATACAAATCGTTGTCCGTTCGTCCACTGACCACTTCCCTCCAGCATCAAGGGGCCTTTGTTGGTCGCCAGTGTCATGTCTAATCTTGTATCAGGATTTCCTGTCACGGTGATGACATATTCACCCAAGGGTCGAATACTGGCCAGCGCCGATTGGGCATCCAGCCATTTCAGCGTGGCACTTATGTTCTTGCCGCTTTGCCATTCAAGCCAGCTTAACTGCAACAGGCCCTCGGGTCGAATGGTATTGAAGGGCGCACCTGTTGCACCCAGCCAGGCTGCCGGCATGCGAAGCTCGCCACCACTCACAGTAATACCTGCGCCGGTGAATCCCAGATGCAAATCCTGTACGAATTTCGGATGTGTTATTTCAATTCCCAGCCAGCTTGCATCGCCACCCAGTCGAAGGTGCCAGGCCAAAGCCTCTGGAATGGCGTACACCCGCGCGCCATCGGACAGGCCCAACTGCATTTGCCCAGACCACACTGACCCATGGCTGCTTAACACTCGAACCTTGCCGCCGCTTGCAGATTCAATGCTGCCCGATACGGCATACACCGGGTAGTTCCACACCAGCACAGCCAGGGCAATCAAGGCAAACGGCCACAACCCACGCAAACGTTTCATTTGGGGGCGCCTGTGTTTCCTTGGCTGGCTGGCAACAAGGTAACGTAACCTTTCAATACACCGGCTTGCACTTTTTCAACCTCAGCCTGGTTCAGGCTGATGCTGGAAATGGCCTCGGCCCGCGCCATCCAGGCCAGAACACCACTGGCCGAGACATTGTTGAATTCCACCCGGATGTCGCCTTCTTCGGTGCGCACCAGTGTGGCTTGCTCGGCTATGCCCTGTTCTTCAAGCAACTGTTGCAGGCGTGCCTGCAGATCGCTTTCAGGCACCACAACGCGCGATCGCGCACCCCGCAGGGCTTCCAGGTCTTGCGCAGCGCGCATCACCTGGCCTGCTTTGTCCACCAGCGCGGCTTGATTGGCGGGGCCTTGTTGTATGGTCAGAAGTGCAGGTTCAATGAGTACAAACCAGGCAATCAGCACGGCAGCCAATGCGCCGCCATAGGTCACCAGTTTTCGTTCCCTGCTGTTGAGCTGGTCCAGTTGGGCTTGTGCTTTGTTCAGCAAATCATTGGGTTTCATCGCGCCACTCCCTTTTTCACTTGCAGCACAGGCAAGTTGGATTGCGCACCGATCAGCCATTTGGCATCCAGCCTTCGGGCTTTCAGTTTTTGCAAGGCGGCTGCTTGCTGGTCTTCAGAAATATTGGCATTGAACCGCACACTCAGCGTGTTTTCGGCCCAAGCAAAATCGACCATGCTGTTAAAAGGGGCTTGCTCCATGGCCAATCCCACCTCGTGAAGCAGGGCACTTGCGCCTTGGGCATTGCTGGTGTCCAGCCCAGCGTTCAGGTTGCGTTTTTCACGTTCAATCAACAGCAGGGGGTCGGCCACCATGGGCGTGTTGGGCAAGGCCTGGGCATAGCTCTCGGCAATTTGGGTTTCAATGGCTGCATTGGCACTTTCAATTTTAAAGGCCAGTGCATTCAGGCCCAGCACCGCAACGGCCAGCAAGGCCATGGCAGGGGCAATCAACTTGCGCAAGCCAGCTTGGTTGGCCATGGGGCGCATGCCCATCTTTCGAAGTTCGTCCGCACTCAGCAGGCTTTTGTTCAGCAGTTTTGGCAAAGGCTCGATGGGCGCACGTGCACTGGCGCGTATTTTATTCTCGCCCATGGCCCCGTCTACCTGGCTGCTCAACCAGGTGTAGTCCGTGTTGTTCAATTCAATCACGGGGGCACCGGCTTGCTGCAATCGACGTTGCAGCATCACTTTCAACACGGCTGCCTGGGCAGTGGGCGTCAGCAAGGGCGTATCAATGCCATCTACCAAAATAAAGTCTTGCCCGCTCAGCCATGCAGCGCCCTCGTTGCCAGTGCGTTCACGCAATGTCTCGCAGCTTAGGCCTGCCAGCTTCAAGCCCTGTTGCGCGCAGCTGCTCACAATGCCGCGTGCACGTGTTTTTCCCAGCACGGCAGCCAGCTTTGCCCCACCCAAGTGGTTAGGCAGGTTGGGCCACAGGCTCACATGGTTTTCTTCGGGCTCGTTCAACAGGTAAGGCTCAACCAGAAAGGGCAGCGCCTCTTTCAGTTTGTTGCCGGACAACTTGGGAGGCACCACGGCAAAAAGCCCCACTTCGGTGGGGTTCACCAACACCAGGCAAGGCAGGTCCTTGGGTAGTTTGTTCAGGGCCTCTTCGCCGCCATGCAGTTTGTCGCCGCTTCGGGCAAGCACTTCATAGCGCAGTCTAATCATGCGGCCCTCCTCTTCCGCACGGGCTTGGTCAAGGGCCTTGGGCCACCAAATCACCAACAGGGGTTGGTTGTTATTCAATTATTGTCTCCACATCACATACACGCGCTGGTCTCGTCGCTCAAGCAAAGCCCGGGTCCGAATCAACGCCTCCTCTACCTGCGCAGTGCCTTCCACCAGAAAGTAATTGCTGCTCACGGTTATTAAATCATTGTTTATGGTCACATTTGCATTCAGTGCAGCCCGAATATCCGCCACATTCCGGAAAGTGACCCTTTCACGTTGGGCCAGCAATCGTTGAGCATCGCTGAAACTCATTTCTTCTACTACTGCGTAAAGCACCTCGGCAGATGCAGTGTTGGCATTCACCGCACTGGCTTTGGGCAAAATGGCCACATAGGGCCGCAGCTGGTTCCAGGTTTCTTCAGTAATGCCGTATTTGCCCTGAAACTCCTCCCACCGCAAAGCGGGCTCAATGCGCGGGGCATTTGGATCAATGCCTTGTTCTTCAGGGTTGACCAGTTTGGGCATGAACATGGTGCTCAAGGTTTGAACCAACAAGTTTCGCTGGTCTGCAGGCACACTCAGCAGATCACTTAGTTTGGTAAAGCCTGCCAGCCACACCTGTTGGCGGGGGTTGTCGGCACCCAGGTTGCGAAGGTTGAATCGCCCTTGTGCATCCTCAATTCGCCCGGTCAGTACTACTTCCCGGTCATCCACGTCCGTGGCATTTTCTTCCTTGCGCATCAAGCCTTCGTTGATGCGGCTTTCGGCCAAGGGCACGGCCCAAGGTTCGGTTAATGTGTCGGTTGTGGATACTCTTGCGTCTTCGCGCAAAATAACCCGGGCCCAATCCACACCGCTGCGGCTAACCGCGTCAGCCTGGTCACGTGCAGCGGCCACTGAAATGGTTTTTGCAGTGGCAAACAGGTTCCAGATCAACGGGCTCACTGCCAATGTGCACAGCACCACGATGAACAATGCCATCACCACGGCCGCGCCTTGTTGTGGTCGAATTCGCGTTGATCGCATCAGTACACCCCGCCGGTTAAAAACACCTGCGTCACGACCTGGTTGTTGGGTTGGGTTAAGCTGATTTCAACCGCCCGAACCAGGCTTCGTACCGCTTGTCCTTCAGTTGTTTCCGGTGTGCCCGGTGTATCACCTTCGCCGCTTTCTGGTGGGCGCTGGGCCGGTGTGCCGCTGTTCAGCTGCAATGCGGGTCCTTGCAATTCAAGGTCTGTGCGTTCTTGAACAACATGGTTGCCGAATGTCACCGGGCTGCTCCACCCGCCGGGTTCTCGCAACAGGCGCACTTGCAGACCCCGTGTGGCAATCGGGTCGCTGATCGAGGGCTGCTCCGGGTTTAGCTGGCGGCGTGCAATCCGAAGCAAATTGGTGCCGTCCAGCACCCATTCCACACGCTCCCGGTAGGCGGGTTCGCTGGTGTTGCGCTGGGTAAACTGAATCAGCAGCCCATTGCCAGTCACTTCAATCAAATCGCTCTCCGGGGTGGGTGTGTCCAACGTCAACTCCAGCGCGCCAAGGTCTTTTTCGAACTGTGAAAAAACTGCGGCCACGGTTTGAATCTGCTCGTCCACCTCTGTAACGCGGTTGGCCGAACGCAGTACCTCCTGCAAACCCTGCCAAGACAAAATCGAAATCACCGACACAATGCCCAATGCAATCAGAACTTCCAGCAGCGTAAAACCCTTGGCATTTTTATTCATGGCGCGCTGCTCAAGAAAATCACCAAGCGAGCCAGCTGGTTGCCTCGGTCGCCCTCGAAGGCGTCTAGCACCTGAATTTCCACCCGCCTGAAATTCGGATTTGGGGTGTTGGAAATTTCCACCCGACATACAAATCGGAAATTGCCCTGTGGGCAGGATTGCTGAGCGGTTTGCGCACTAGGAAATACGCCGGAAACCCGAATGTAGTTGGCGGCATTCTTTGCACTCCATTGCGCATACTGCCGCTTGATCATCTCGTCTTGCTGAATGTTCAAATTGCCGGCGGCCTTGAGGCAGGCAATCAGGGCCACCGCGATAATGGTCATGGCCACCAACGCTTCAATCAGGGTAAAACCGCGCTGCTGCTTCATAGGTTTTGACTGGCCCTGTTCAGCACTGTGGTGCTGGGTTTGCTGACCTTGAATACACCACTGGCCTGGCTTTCCAGCACCACCTGCACTCGGTTGCGTTGAAGCACAATCGTCTGGCGTTTCAGACCAGCACTGCTTTCCAGGGTCAGGAACTTGTTTTCAAGGCCCTCGTTGATCAAGGTCACCTTGAAGGGGCCGTTGTCCCAAAGGCGCGGCCGCAGCAGGGGTTCCGTAGTCACCGGTACCCAGCGGCTGCCTGTGAATTCTTCGAAGGTGTAGCCCTCATCACCGGCTACAAAGCGAATGTCTTTGGATTTCAACAGAGATTCCTGCTGGGCAATGCGCAGCAGTTGCGACAGTTTTTTGGCGTCTGATTCCAGGTAATTAGAATCGCCGGGTGTGCCGCGCACCACAATAAGGCCAGCGGCGATCGACAATACGACGATCACCACCAGCAATTCAAGCAGGGTGAACCCCCGCTTAGAGGCTCCAGGAACCAATGTCGGCATTCACGCCCTCACCACCGGCTTTGCCATCTGCACCAAAGCTCATTACGTCCACTTCGCCATTAATGCCAGGGCTCAAGAACTGATAGTTGCCGCCCCAAGGGTCGACAGGCAGGCGTGACAAATAACCACCTTGCTTGTAATTGCGTGGCACGGGTTCCGTGGTCGGGGGGGTCACCAGGGCTTGTAGCCCTTGTTCGGTCGTCGGGTAGCGACTGTTGTCCAGGCGGTACAAGTTCAGTGCTTGCATCACCGAAGCAATGTCTTGCTTTGCGGCAACCACGCGGGCCTCGTCAGGACGCCCCATGATTTTTGGCACCACCAACGTCGCGAGAATGCCAAGAATGACTACAACCACCATAATTTCAATCAGAGTAAAACCCTGATTTTGCTTTTTGCCTTGAAGCGAATTTAGTTTTTTCATAAACAACCGTAGAAAAGATCCAGAATTATCCTTGCTGAAGGTTACACCCATTTTATGAATATTTGACAGCAGCCCGCACCACCGTTGCAAGCCGCACAAAATCCCCCTGCTTTCGGGTAATCGGTAAAACCTTTACCTTTGTCACGTAAATAGGGTCTTTCTTAGGTGTTCTTGCGTGAGCATACTTCGAGTGTAGGCAACTCAGGTTGCCGACAACCCTTGAAGCATGGCTTAAAAACCGGTCACCCTCGCGGGTTGTCCGGTTTTTTTTTGAATCTGGCCCATCTTGCGGGTTATGATGCTTTCCAGTGTGTCACTTCACTTCGCCCCATGAAACTTGCATTAAAAAAACCCGTTGCCCAGATCAGCTTGTCACCAAGACTTGTTCAGGGATTGAGAATGGTGTTGTGGTTGAGCACAGTGGGGCTGGCTGTGTGGGTGTTGATCAAGTTGTTCGCGCCTGCGCCGGTGGTTGCACCCGCCATGCCTGCTCAGGCCTCGGCGAATTATCAAATCGACCAGTCGCCTGAAGCGCGGCTCATGGGCGTTGAAACTGCGGGTGGTCTCACGCCGCCATCAGTGAATTTGTTGGGCATTTTCGCGAACAGCGAAGGCAAAGGTGCTGCCGTCATGTCCATCGAAGGGCAGCCCGCACAATCAAAGCGTGTGGGTGATGAAGTGGCTAACGGCTGGACACTGGAAGAAGTGGGTCCTACTTTCGCAGTGATGCGTCGCAGCGGGCAACGTCATCAGGTTAACTTGCCCATTCTTGAAGCCGATCCCAATCTGCTTCGCCGCGTGCCAGCCAACAGTTAAGCGCCTGTGCCAATCAGGGTTTGGGTCAAGGCTTTGCCGTCAGCGTCCTGAATTTCAATTTTTGCTGGTTGCCAGTTCAAATCTTTGGCATACCAAATGCGCACAATTTCGTCGCCAGCATCTTCGGGTTTGGTTTCAAATTGCAGGGTGCTCACCCGGCGCTCGCCTTTGCCAAGGTCCAAGGTTAGGTCTTGCGCTTTTTTCAGAACAAACACCTCATTGCCCACGCGCCCGGTGCTCATGACCCGCATGGTCAAGGTGTCGCCCATTTTCAGGTCGGCGTTGCAGCGCAAACGCGCTGCGATCTGGTAAATCATGCTGATCCGGTCCTGCAGCCCTTTTTCATAAGGTGCAGACTCACCATTGCGTTTGAACAGCACCTGCTGCGTTTCCGCGTTCAGCATACTTTCAGCCACCGGTTTTTTGCCACGTTGCTCAGCGTAATAAAGGGGGGTTAAGCCCAGTTGTGCATCCACCAGCCCTTCACTTTTTTGGGTTAGTTGGCCCGAGTACAACAAAGCCAAAAAGCCTTTGGCCTGTGAAGTGGATTCAAGTTTGTACTGCGTACCGGCCACCCGCATTTTGTGAGTACTAATGGCCAACTCGCCGGGAATTTGACTGTGCGTCAATGAAAACCTCAGGTCTGTATCAATCACCTGCTTGCCCATGCCCCTGCAAGTGGTGTCTGCGGCCCAAGTGCTGCCCACGCTGCTCAGGCCGAGCAGTGCAGCAGTGCTGATTTTAATAATTGTTTTTTTGCTTACATTCATCGCTTCACAATACCTTCTAGATAACCTTCGTCTTTGCTGAAAATGCTCAGGCACTCTCGCCGCGGTATTTTGCCCAGTGGTGCCGCAGACACATGCACCCATTTGCCAAACTCCAGAATCAGTTGATCAAATTCACATGGCAATTGTGCAATGGCCAGGGCCAAATCGCAGGGGCTTCCAAATTCAGGACACACCACATCGGCCGCCAGCCCCATGCAGTGCTGCGAGTTGGGCACACCGCCCACTTTCTCATTCAAGGTATGTGCCCTGAAACCACTGTTAATCTTTAACGCACCACTGCGAATATTCAGGGACCTTTGAATATCACCCAGCAAAGCAGAGAGCCTGCTGAGGTTTTCAAGCAGTTCTGGCGGGCAACTGTTGTCTAGACCGCACCGCAGTGCGGTGTCAGAATGACACAAGGTATCCTGACAAAATTCAGGATGAAAACTCAACTTCAGGTCCATTCGTTTTGCGCATTCGTTATATTCGTCGTCCCCATGCAGGCTTGTCCGGCAAAGTGTATTTGCTTGATCTTGACAATACCCTGCACCATGCATCTACCCACATTCTGCCCGAGATCAACCGGCAAATGACACGCTATCTGGCTGAACACCTGGAGTTGGACCCCCAGCAGGCCAGCGAGTTGCGTACTCAATACTGGCTTCGCTATGGTGCCACCTTGCTGGGCATGATGCGCCACCATCAAACCAACCCGCACCACTTTTTGGCCAGTACCCATCGTTTCGAGGGCTTGAAAAAATTGAGTTCTCGCCACGGAAGCGTGCCCCACCGCCTGGGCAAATTGCCAGGGCTGCGCATTATGCTGACCAATGCGCCCCGCGCTTACGCCGTGGAACTGTGCAAGGAGATGGGTTTGTACCGGCACCTGCATGCCGTCATTGCGATTGAAGACATGGTGGTTCACCAAACCTGGCGGCCCAAACCAGCCAATATTTTGTGGCCAAACCTGAAAACCCAGTTAAAAGGCAAGCGGGCTTTGTTGGTAGACGACACCTTCGGGCACCTGGAGCAAGCTGCCAGGCACGGCATTCAAACCAGCTGGATCACCTTCCCGGGGTTGGGGTTCAAGCCCCGGCAACTCACCGGCAAGGTTAAACACCGCATTCGGCAGTTTGAAGCCATTCGCACCGCGAAATTTTAGGTGTTACACACGGCGCACTTGGGGTCCTTGCGAATTTTCATTTTCGTGAATTCGCAACTGCGCGAGTCGTAAATTTGCAGGGTGCTGTACATGGGTTGTCCAAAGCCAGCCAAAATTTTCAGTGCCTCGCTGGCTTGTAGCGTGCCAATCACGCCGGTCAGCGGCGCAAATACGCCCATGGTGGCGCAACGCACTTCCGACACGTCATCGCCTTCCGGGAACAGGCAGTGGTAGCAGGGGGCTTGCGGATTATTCAGTTCGAACACGGCCAGCTGACCGTCCAGCCGAATGGCCGCGCCAGAAACCAGTGGCTTACCGAACTTCACACAGGCACGGTTCACCGCGTGGCGGGTTTTGAAGTTGTCACAGCAGTCCAGCACCACATCCACTTGCGCCACCAACTGCTCCAGTTCTTCACCGTCAAGTCGGTGCGCAATGGGCACAACCGTGCTGCATGGGTTCAGTTCATTCAAATGGGTTTTGGCCGATTCCACCTTGGCCATGCCCACACGGGCGGTGGTGTGCAACACCTGGCGTTGCAGGTTGGTGAGGTCGACTTCATCGTCGTCTGCAATATAAATGGTGCCCACCCCCGCACTGGCCAGGTACAGCGCGCTGGGGCAACCCAGACCACCTGCACCTACCACCAGCACTTCGGCACTGGCAATGCGCGATTGGCCCTCAATACCGATTTCATCCAGAAGAATGTGACGGGAGTACCGAAGCAACTCCTCGTCATTCAAGTCTCGCAGTTCCACGTTCAAGCCGTTTTCAGGGCGGCTTACTTGGCCGACTTGGCCGTTTGTGCAGCCTTGCGGTTTTGCACCACGGGTTTGCCTTTCAGGTAATTCAGGGCCTGCTGCAACTGATAATCGTCTTTTTCGCCAAACACGATCGGTTTCATGTCCGCATTCTTGTTGGTATCGGAGTTTTTGGAGCTCGGTGTTTCCTCGCCCTTTTCATTGCTCAGGTGTCGTGTCAGGTCTGCTTCGCGAACGCGCTCAACAATGTCGCCTTCGGGGGTCTCGGTCACGAGGAAATCGGGTTCAATGCCCTTGGCCTGAATGCTGCGACCATTTGGCGTGTAATAACGCGCAGTGGTCAGCTTGATCGCCGTGTTGTTGTTCAAAGGCAATATGGTTTGTACCGAACCCTTGCCGAAGGTTTGTGTACCCAACACCTTGGCGCGGCCATGGTCTTGCAGTGCACCTGCCACAATTTCCGACGCAGAGGCCGAGCCGCCGTTCACCACGACAATCATGGGCACGGTTTTCGCAATCGGGCTCAATTCTTTCAGGTAGTCTTTCTCGCGGCCGCGCAGGTAATCTTCAGGGCCTGCCACCAGCTTGCGCTGGGAGTCTTCAGTACGGCCATCGGTAGACACTACCAAGGTGTTTTGGGGCAAAAAGGCGGCGCTAACGCCCACAGCAGCATTCAGCAAGCCGCCCGGATCGTTGCGCAAATCCAGCACCAGGCCTTTCATCGGTGTTTTGGCCTGCAGGGTGTTGATGGCCTTTACCAGGTACTCACCTGTGTGTTCTTGAAACTGTGTAATGCGCACGTAACCAATGCCATCATCCAGCATCTTTGATTTCACGCTTTGCACCCGAATTACATCGCGAATAATTTTGACCTCGATTGGCTTTTCCACGTCCTTGCGCAGCAAGGTCAGGCGAATCTCGGTTTTTGGTTTGCCACGCATCAAATTAACTGCATCGGACAAACTCATGCCTTTGGTGGGCTTGTCATCGATTTTCACGATGAGGTCACCCGCTTTCACGCCAGCTTTCGCGGCGGGGGTGTCTTCAATTGGCGAAATCACCTTGACAAAGCCGTCCTCAGTACCCACTTCGATGCCCAGGCCGCCAAACTCACCTTGCGTGCCCACGCGCAGTTCTTTGAACGCTTCTGCATCCAGGTAGCTGGAGTGGGGGTCCAGGTTGGCTACCATGCCGCTGATGGCACCGTTGAACAACTTGTCATCGCCCACAGGTTCCACGTAAAAACTCTTGATTGCGCCAAATACCTCAGTGAACTGACGCAGTTCACTTAATGGCAAAGCCTCGGGCTGCTGCCGTTGGGCCACCGCGCTAATACCCACGCTGACCAACACGCCGGCCACTACACCGACTGATACCAAACTGATTTGTCGCAATTTTTGACGCATAATTCCTACCGACCTTTGGTCCACGAAATAGGATCGAAGGGTTGTCCCTGATGCCTTAGTTCAAAGTATAAACCTGTATCAAGATTACCACTGCTGTTGCCAGTTTCGGCAATGGTGTCACCCGCTTTCACGGAATCCCCTGATCTTTTCATTAATTTACCATTGTTGCCATACACGCTCAAAAACTGGTCGCCATGGTCAATAATCACAATTTCGCCGAATCCGCGCAGCCATTCCGAAAACACCACGCGCCCCGTCGCAATCGCCCGAACCGCTTGCCCTGCCTCGGTGGCAATAAAAATTCCCTTCCAGGAGGGGCCTTGCCCGTCTTTTGATCGCGTTTGCCCAAACTGGCCTGCCACCGTGCCTTGCACTGGCAGCACCAGCCGACCTTTCAGTTTTGCAAACTCACCCGTACTGGGCATGGGGGGAGGGGGGGAGTAATCCGGTTTGCTGGGAGTCTTCCCTGTTGATTTGGGTGAAGTGCCAGACTGGGCCTGTTGTTTTTGCTGCTGCGCGGCCAATGCCTGTTTGCGTTTTGCCTCTTCAATGGCGCGGGTCAATTCGGTGATTACATTGCTCAACCGTGCTTCATCACGTTGCAGGCGCTTGCGCTCAAGCTCCTGGTTCTTCAGCTTCGAATTCAAGTCAGCGATCAACTGGTTGCGCTCCTCGCGCTGAGCCACCAATTCCCGCTGGCTC
Source organism: Gammaproteobacteria bacterium (assembly GCA_018812945.1). Classification (GTDB taxonomy): domain Bacteria; phylum Pseudomonadota; class Gammaproteobacteria; order Burkholderiales; family Burkholderiaceae_B; genus Limnobacter. Next base: position 14,963 of record JAHJCM010000051.1, read on the forward strand.
TTGTTTTGATCCGCAATCGTGCTTTCAAGTCGCGCCTGCTTTTTCTCAAGACCCAATCGAATGGACTCGAGTTCACGAGCTTGCGCTGCTTGCTGCGCTGCCAAGTCGCGTTCAGCCGCAGAAATTCGCTCATACCAATAGCTTTCGCGCGCAGCTTCGCTAGCCGATTTGCCCGCCAACCAAGCCTGTGTCGGGTTTACTTCTACCCGACGATACTGGTTGCGCATCACCTCGGCCAGGCGTGCCTGCGTGCTCTCCAGGTCTTTTTGAAGTTGGGCTTCTTCCTGGCTCAACTTTCGGATGTCTGTTTCCAGCGCATCCCGATCCTGGTCAAGGGCTTTCAGGCGGGTCTGGGTTTTTTCAAGCCGCTGTTCCAGCAGGTCAAGCGCTTTGGCGGCCTGTTTTTTCTCACCGCTGGTTTCATTGATTTGTTTTTTCAATGCATCCAGTTTTCGGCGCACTTCGTCGCGTTCCTGCTTCACACCCGCCGGGTCGCGCACATTGCTTTGCGCCCAAGCGGGCTCGCTGGCATTCAGGGCGAGCATGGCCAACACAAGGCCAAGCCCCCCCCGGGTAGAACAAATCAACCTTGAATAGTTACGCACCTGTATTTACTTGGCCTTTCCCTGGTTTTTCACGGCAGCCATGGCCGCTTCAATTTCTGCCTGGTTGCCAAGGTAGTAACTGCGAATAGGCTTGAGGTTTTCGTCCAGCTCGTACACCAAGGGGCGTGCGGTTGGAATGTTCACCTGCAAGATGTCTTCCTCGCTCAGGTTGTCCAGGTACTTGATCAGCGCACGCAATGAATTGCCGTGAGCAGCAATCAGCACTTTTTTGCCAGCTTTAATGGCTGGGGCAATGCCGTCTTTCCACAAAGGAATTACGCGGTCAACGGTGTCTTTCAGGCACTCCGTCAGTGGAATTTCCTCGGGTTTCAGCTTCGCGTAGCGGGGGTCGTTGCCAGCAAAACGGGGGTCATCCACTTTCAGAGGGTTGGGTGCAATGGCGTAGGCACGTCGCCAAATCAACACTTGTTCTTCGCCAAACTTGGCAGCAGTTTCTGATTTGTTCAGGCCCTGCAAGTCGCCATAATGGCGCTCGTTCAGGCGCCAGGCATGCACCACGGGCAGCCACATCTGGTCCATTTGGTCCAGGGCAATCCAAAGGGTGCGAATGGCACGTTTCAAAACAGACGTGTAGGCCACGTCAAAGCTATAGCCCTCAGCTTTCAGCAGGTCGCCTGCCTTGCGGGCTTCCTCTCGGCCTTTGTCAGTCAGGTCTACGTCGGCCCAACCGGTAAAGCGGTTTTCCAGGTTCCATTGGCTTTCGCCATGGCGCATCAATACGAGTTTGTACATGTTTGTGGCCTTTAAGTTGCTGTCTAATTAGGCAAACCTCCATTTTAGCCTCGATTCAAGGGGATATAATGACCAATCCATCAAGACCCACTCATTGCAGGATTTATGTCGCAGGAATTTCTGATTCAAAACAGTTGGCTTATCGCCTTGGCCTTTGGCTCTGGCCTCATGTTGATTTGGCCAGTGTTGACCAAAGGTGGTGGCACTCGCGTCACCGTGCCCCAGGCCACACTTTTAATTAATCAAAAGAAGGCGGTCCTGGTTGATATTCGAGACGATGACTTCGTCAACAACTCGGGCGTTGTGCCTAATTCCAGGCGCATGGCCATCAAAGACCTGAAAGAAAAGGCGGGCACCCTGGCAAAAACCAAGGAAACTCCCTTGATCGTGTTGTGTCAAACCGGCGCACGTTCTGGCGCAGCCGCCACCGTGTTGAAAGCGGCTGGTTACACCGACGTGTTTGTTCTCGACGGTGGCCTGAATGCCTGGAAAGAAGCAGGCTTGCCGGTTAAAAAGGTTCAAGACGCCGCAGATGCAGCGCCCAAAACCAAAACACCCAAGGCCACCAAGCAGGTTGCCAAGTAAAAGCAAACCCAGTTGCAGCAAACTCAGTAGTCAAGGAATTCACATGAGCAATATTCAAGCCTCTGTTCGCATGTACACCAGCGCGGTGTGCCCTTTTTGCGTTCGTGCTGAACGCTTGTTGAACGAGCGTGGTGTGCAGAATATCGAGAAAATCCGGGTTGATCTCGACCCATCCCAGAAAGAAAAAATGATGGCCGAAACCGGCCGCCGAACCGTGCCGCAAATTTATATCGGCAGCACACATGTCGGCGGCTGTGATGACCTGTTCGATCTCGACCGTGCGGGTAAGCTTTTGCCATTGTTGGGGCAGCCCGGCTAATTTCATTCAAACCTTATTTATTCAATCCATAGGAGCCAGCAAATGGCCGAACAGAATTCAGAAGCAGTGTTTCAAATGCAACGCGTCTACATCAAAGACGCTTCTTTGGAACTGCCCAACGCACCGCAAATTTTCCTCGAGAAAAACCCGCCCAAAATTGAAGTGGCTGTGGATGTGGGCGCACAACGCTTGGCCGAAAACATTTTCGAGTCTGAAGTGACAGTAACGGTGACTGCCAAAATCGACGAGAAAGTGGCTTTTTTGGTGGAGTGCAAGCAGGCCGGTATTTTCGAAATTTCAAATGTGCCTGAAGAGCAGTTCGATCCCCTGTTGGGCATTTTGTGTCCCAACATGATCTACCCTTATTTACGTGCCAACGTAGCCGACCTCATTACCCGCACTGGCTTTCCACCTGTGCATTTGTCCGACATCAATTTCGAACAGTTTTACCAGCAGCGTTTGGCAGCAGCCCAAGAGCAGGCCGCCAAGCAAAACGGTTCCGGCATTATTACCACAGCGTAATTGGCGGCGCGCATGAACATCACCGTGTTCGGTGCAGGGGCGTGGGGCACCGCAGTGGCTGCCCACATGTCCTATGTGCATGATGTGGTGTTGTGGGGGCGCGATACTGCTGTGCTGCAATCCATTGCCAGCCAGCGCGAAAACCCGCGTTACCTCGCGGGTATCAAGCTTTCTCCCACACTGAAAGTACAGGCCGATTTTTCGGCCGCCGCCCGGCACGCGCTTGGCCAACCCGACGCACTCTGGGTGCTGGGCACGCCCATGGGCGCGTTACGCCAAACACTGTTGCAATTGCTTGAAATTGCGCCCATGGAGCAATGGCCTGCGCTGGTCTGGTTGTGCAAGGGCTTTGAAGTGGGCACGGGTCAAATGCCGCATCAAGTGGTTGAGGAAGTGTTGGGCAAGCCCTATGGCGGCGCGCTCACCGGCCCTTCATTTGCCGCCGAAGTGGCGCGTGGCTTGCCCTGCGCACTTACTGCAGCCAGCGCGGACGAGCCCACCCGCCAAGCCATGGTGCGTGCTGCGCACCATGCCGCCTTGCGTGTTTACGAGCTTGACGACCTGGTGGGCGCTGAAGTGGGTGGCGCGGTGAAGAACATCATGGCGGTGGCCACAGGCATTTGCGATGGCATGCAATTGGGGCTAAATGCCCGTGCTGCGTTAATTACCCGTGGTATGGCTGAAATCAAACGTTTGGCTGTGGCCTTGGGGGCCCAAGCTGAAACCCTGAATGGTCTTTCCGGTTTTGGTGATCTCATTCTTACCTGTACTGGCGATTTGTCTCGCAACCGGCGCGTGGGTTTGATGTTGGCACAGGGAAAGTCACTAGACACCATTCTCAAAGAATTGGGTCAGGTCGCTGAAGGTGTGAAGTGTGCGCCGGTCGTCAAGCAGCTTGCCGCGGAATTGGGGGTTGATATGCCGATTACGGCAGCGGTGAATTCTGTGCTGTTCGAGGGTTTAAGCCCCGGGGAAGGCGTGATGCGCCTGCTGTCGCGCGAAGCCAGGTCTGAAGACGCTGAGTAATCGCCCCGGCTTCTGACCAATTCGGCATGGGTTACTAGTTCCGCACGGGACTGGTTAATTGGGAGCTGAACTTGAAGGGTCACCGCTGGCGCAAC
>JAHJCM010000052.1 GCA_018812945.1 Gammaproteobacteria bacterium
CACCTACACAAATAGCCAAACATGTATCTATCTGAACTAAAAACGCAACACGTCTCTGCCCTGCTCGAAGTGGCTGGTGGCCTTGAAATTGAAAACGCCAACCGCATGCGCAAACAGGAATTGATGTTCGCAATCCTGAAGAAACGCGCCAAAAACGGTGAGCAAATTTTTGGTGATGGTGTACTCGAAGTACTGCCCGATGGCTTTGGCTTCCTGCGCTCACCAGAAACCTCGTACCTGGCCAGCCCGGACGACATTTACATTTCTCCCAGCCAGATTCGCCGCTTCAACCTGCATACGGGTGACAGCATTGAAGGTGAAGTACGCACCCCCAAAGACGGTGAGCGTTATTTTGCGCTGGTGAAAGTAGACAAGGTAAACGGCGAAGCGCCTGAAGCCAGCAAACACAAAATTTTGTTTGAAAACCTGACGCCGCTGCACCCCAACCAGCCATTGAAGCTGGAACGCGACATGCGCGGCGAAGAAAACAACACGGGCCGTATCATCGACCTGGTAGCACCTATTGGTAAAGGCCAACGTGGTTTGCTGGTGGCCCCACCAAAATCGGGTAAAACCGTGATGCTGCAGCACATTGCGCATGCCATTACAGCCAACCACCCCGACATCACCTTGATTGTGTTGCTGATTGATGAACGCCCCGAAGAAGTAACAGAAATGATGCGTTCCGTGCGTGGCGAAGTGATCGCCTCCACATTCGATGAACCCGCAACCCGCCACGTACAAGTGGCAGAAATGGTGATTGAGAAGGCCAAGCGCTTGGTTGAACACAAACGCGATGTGGTCATTCTGCTCGACTCCATTACCCGTTTGGCTCGTGCATACAACACCGTGGTGCCTTCCTCCGGCAAGGTGCTGACAGGTGGTGTAGACGCCAACGCCTTGCACCGCCCCAAACGATTCTTCGGTGCCGCCCGTAACATTGAAGAAGGTGGATCGCTCACCATTATCGCAACTGCACTGGTAGACACCGGCAGCCGCATGGATGAAGTGATTTACGAAGAATTCAAGGGCACCGGTAACATGGAAATTCACATGGAACGCCGCATGGCGGAAAAGCGTGTGTACCCGGCCATCAACATCAACCGTTCTTCCACACGTCGCGAAGAACTGCTGATCAAGCCCGATTTGCTGCAAAAGATTTGGGTGCTGCGCCGCTTGTTGCACGACATGGACGAAATTGCTGCGATGGAATTCCTGATGGACAAGATCCGCCAGACCAAGAACAACGCAGAGTTTTTCGAGATGATGAAGAAGTAAATCAGATCATTTTTTCTGACCAAAGCCCATGCTGCAGTTGCACCGTGGGCTTTTTTAATTGCACAATCAGTCAACAACCCACCTAGGAGCGCCCCAATGAATCGCGTTTTCTCTCTGTTCACCCTGATGTTTGCGCTGGCTCTCAGCGGCTGCGGGTACAACACCATTCAAACCAACGACGAACAAGTGAAAGCAGCCTGGGCAGAAGTGTTGAACCAGTATCAGCGCCGGGCCGACCTGGTGCCCAATTTGGTGAATGTGGTGAAGGCCGAAGCCAATTTTGAGCAGGAAACACTAACGCAGGTGGTTGAGGCGCGTTCGAAAGCTACGTCGATTCAAGCCACTCCGGAACTGATCAACGACCCGGAAGCCTTCAACAAATTTCAGCAGGCGCAAGGTGAGCTGAGTGGTGCTTTGTCGCGGCTCTTGTTGATCACCGAGAATTACCCCAATCTGAAAGCCAATCAAGGTTTTCGTGATTTGCAAACGCAGCTTGAGGGCACAGAAAACAGAATTACCGTGGCGCGCAACCGTTACATCAAATCGGTTCAGGAGTACAACGTGACAGTGCGTTCATTTCCCAACAACCTAACCGCGATGGTGATGGGCTACGAAGTGAAGCCCAGCTTCACGGTTGAAAACGAAGCCGCGATTTCCAAACCACCCATCGTGGACTTTGGCACCAAGTGATGCACACCGTGTGCAATTCAATTGCCCGGTTTTGGCTAAGTAAGCTGCTGGTGCTGATGTTACTGATTCCAGTGTCTGGCATGTTGTGGGCTCAAGAAGTACCTGTGCCCCCCTTGAACGCCCAAGTGGTCGACACAACGGGGACGCTAAGCCAGGAACAGCAAGCTGCACTGATTCAAAAACTGCAGGCATTTGAAGCCACCAAAGGTAGCCAGATTGCTGTGTTGCTGGTGCCAAGCACCCAGCCAGAAACCATTGAGCAATATGCATTGCGTGTGGCCGAGAATTGGAAAATTGGCCGCAAAAATGTGGACGATGGCGCAATTTTGGTGGTGGCCCTGCTGGACCGTACACTGCGCATCGAAGTGGGCTACGGCCTTGAAGGTGCGCTTACCGACATTACCTCCAAACGAATTATTGAAGAGATTATTGTGCCGCAGTTTCGCCAGGGCAATTTTGCAGGTGGGGTGGCAGCCGGCGTGGACCAAATGATCAAGGTAATTGAAGGCGAACCCCTGCCAGAGCCGGTTGCGCAGCAAACGGCAAACAACTCAAGCACCATTGAAGACATTGCACCTGTGCTGTTCATGCTCTCGCTTTTCGTGGGCGGGTTCCTGCGCAAAACCATCGGCAAATTGCCCGCAGCACTGGCAACTGGCGGCTTGGTGTTCGTGGTGGCTTGGTTGTTCGCTGGCGCCGTGGTTTTTGCCTTGCTTGCTGCTGTAGTGGCTGCACTGCTCACCCTGTTTGGCAATTCGGTGGGTGGCATGGGTGGCGGCCGTGGTGGCTTCGGTCGCGGTGGCGGCGGTTTTGGCGGAGGTGGCGGCTTCAGCGGTGGGGGCGGTGGTTTTGGAGGCGGTGGCGCTTCGGGTAGGTGGTAAGCATGAATTTCAAACGTTTAGTAAAACACCTGATAACCACCGAGCGCGATGTGCGGAAAACATTCTCGCCCGCACATCTGCAACACATTGCGCAAGCCATAAGTGCCAGCGAAAGCCAGCATTCCGGCGAAATTCGTTTCGCGGTGGAAAGCGCGCTCGAACTACACCCCCTGTTGCGGGCGCTAACGCCCCGTCAACGCGCCATTGAGGTGTTCAGTGAATTGCATGTGTGGGACACCGAGCTTAACAACGGAGTGCTCATTTATGTGCTGCTGGCAGACCACGCCATCGAAATTGTGGCCGACCGAGGCATTCACGCCAAGGTAGGCAGCGCTTACTGGGAAGCGCTGTGCCACCAAATTGAGCAGGCGTTTGGCCAGGGACAATTTGAGGCTGGGGTGATGAACAGTATTGAGGCCGTGAGCAAACAACTGATTGCACACTTTCCACACAAGGGGGGTGGCAAGAATGAACTTCCCGACACCCCGGTGGTGATTGGCTAAACGAGAAGCGCCGGCTTACATGGCCTGAATCGGGCAACTTTTGGGCACTGTGTAGCCCTCGGGCAAACTGCACTCCGACGCTTTGCCATCGATTGAGCAGCGCACCTTTTTTAGCAGACGCAAGGCACAACCATCGTACACGCCGTCTTTACTCAAGCTGATTCGGGCTTCACGCATCATCGTGGTGTATTCCGCCTTGTCTGTATCCGTCATTTTCAGCCAGGCTTTGTCTGGAATTTGTCGGTCGATTTTTTTCACTGCTTCCAAGGCCTTGGGCATTTCCTTCGCCACAAATGCCCTCAATTTCTGGCCAGAACCTGGCTGAAACTTCGACTTTCGCAAAATAATTTGATAAGTGACCATGGCCACAGGCAACTGAATAATTGCGCCACGCTTGCCCAGGCCCTTGTAAAGCTCAAGAGGTGAGTAGGCAATCGAGGGGGCCACAATAATATCTACGGCGCCGTTGTTGAACATGGAACCGTAATTGGATACGTCTGCCGCGATCGGTTGTGCACCAACCTGTTCAATCAGCCTGCGCTGCGATTCATCATGCGACAAAGCTGCAACCCGCTTGCCGGCAGCTTTGGCCAGTGAGTTGATTTCGCGATCACGCACAAACACATAAGCTGTGCCAAATGGCAGAACTCCTCCCACCTCGAAGTCGCTTTGCTGCATCACACTTTGCAATTGCGGGCTGCCCATCGATTTCAGAGCCAGCAACACTGCATCGTAGTTGGGCAAGCCTCCAATCGCATCCAGGCTGCCGGTGAAGCTGTTGTATTTCCGGGTTCGAATGCCGGTGGCCACCAAGCCATCACACACACCAATTTCAAAGTCTTTGGCGGCAACTGATTCGTTGGTATACACCACCGGTTTAAAGCCATAGCCGTTTTTTCGGCCCTCAAGCGCGTACTCTTGGGCCAGATTAAAAATAGGTCCTTTGGCACCGAGCAAATCGAATACGCAAATATTGGGCTCTTGACCGCTAACCGTTTGGGCAGGTGCCGTGTTCTGGAAACCCAGAAAAACCAACATCATCAAACTGAAAACAGCTGCGATACGCAAGCCGTTTTTAAAACATGGATTCATCATTTCTTTCCTGTTTGCAGGGCGCGCAGGGTGATGATCTGGGTCAGGTTCACCAATGTTTTGGTCATCATTCTGTGCCAGATCAAATCCACTACCACAGCCTTGAATACGAGTCGCTTGGGCCCAATGCCCAAGCCTGGTTTTAAATAAAACAGGTAGCGCCAGGTCACCAAGGTACCGTCGCCATCCTTCTCAAATTCAAATGAACCCTTGGCATGGTCCAGCCAGTTCAACAGGGGTTGGCTAAAGCCCGTACCCTTGTATACAAACTGGCGATTTGGCACAAAGGCCAATACTTCTTCATCAATGACAGCGCCGCCCTTGAATGTAATTCGCTGAATATCGCCCACTTCGTTGAATGATTCACCCTGAATCATTTCGATTCGGGTGATGGGCGCAATGATTGCGTCGCTGTGTATGTACTGGTCCGCTTTTAAGCGGGTATAAAGTGCAAAACAATCGGCCAGAGGCACGGGGATTCGGCATGAACGCTGGATCATCAAGGGTGCTTGGGTCACAATGAGTCCTCTTTTGGTTGTTGGGTACTGCGCATGATCACACGTTTCTTTCCGATTCTTACGAAACTTAAAGCCCTGAAAACTCATGGTCGCATGCTGTGGCACGCTTTCCGGCATGCAGACACGCCCAAATGGATCAAGGGCTTCATGTTGGCTGTGGTGGTTTATCTGTTTAGCCCCATCGACCTGATCCCCGACTTCCTCGTGCTGTTTGGCATTACCGACGATTTGGTCGTGATTAGCGCCGCCATGTGGTTTTTAGGCAAAGTTGTTCCTGAGAAAGTCAAAAACAGCCTGCCCATGGACCAAACAGACAGCCAAGTAACCTCCACAGACAACACACAGCAAGTGAAAAAAAACACGGTCAAAGCACCCCACTGCATTGCCTGCCATACCCACAAAAACAAGCCCTCTCAAGCCTTTCGGAATTGTTTTGCTCGTTGGGCTGCTGATTGCCGCTTTGGCAAGCCACCCATGGGTGCATACGCAATTTCAGAGCATTGGAGCATTTTTTTAAGTGTGGAAGTAACAGTTTTACTCTAGAAAAACAAAAAGCCCGGTGATTTCTCACCGGGCTTTCAAGCTTCTTCAGCCCTGCCTTTCGTTGAAGGCAGTGGTTATTGTTGAACAGTCAATCAGTGACCAGTTGCCATGCCAGCACCACGCGGGGTACGTACATCTTCAACCAGGTGCTGAATGTGCTCTGGGGGTGGTGCTGTCACCTTGCTGACCAGGTAGGCCACTACAAAGTTAACAATAGCGCCCACGGTACCGAAGGCTTCTGGCGTGATGCCGAAGAAACCATTGGCGCCGCCAACCAGGTGCAGGTACTCAGTACCGTTGATGAACAAAATACCCTTGTGTGCGAACACGTAGAACAGGGTTACCGTCAAGCCACTCAACATGCCGACGATTGCGCCTGCTGAGTTCATGGTCTTGGAGAAGATACCCATCATGATCACAGGGAACAGGGATGAGGCCGCAATACCGAAGGCCAGGGCCACAGTACCCGCCGCGAAGCCTGGTGGGTTCAAGCCCAGATAACCGGCCAGAACAATCGCGAAGGCCATGGAAATTTTACCGGCCAGCAATTCGCTCTTTTCAGAAATACTTGGATTGAACACGCCCTTGATCAAGTCATGCGAAACCGCAGACGAAATCGCCAGCAACAAACCAGCAGCAGTCGACAGCGCAGCAGCCAAACCACCAGCAGCCACCAAGGCGATCACCCAGTTGGGCAACAATGCAATTTCAGGGTTCGCCAGCACCATAATGTCGGCGTTCACTGTCATTTCACTGCCTTTCCAGCCTGCGGCTTCTGCTTTGGCCAGGAATGCTTCGTCTTTGGACTTGTCGTTGTAGTACTGAACACGACCATCACCGTTCTTGTCTTCAAACTTCAACAAACCCGTGGTTTCCCAACGGCCCATCCAGGCTGGTTTCTTGTCGTTTTCCAAAGCTGCTTCAGGTGCAAACAAGTCGCCGCCTGTTGCCACGTTGGCGTTGACCGTTGCGTGCAAGTTGTAACGGGCCATTGCGCCAACAGCAGGTGCTGTGGTGTACAAAATCGCAATGAAAACCAGTGCCCAACCGGCAGATGAACGCGCATCAGCCACTGTAGGTACAGTGAAGAAGCGAATGATCACGTGGGGCAGACCCGCGGTACCAATCATCAAGCTCACGGTGTAGAAGAAAGTGTTCAGGTAGCTGCCACCGGCTGGTGTGGTTGTGTATTGGTTAAAGCCAAGGTCAGTCACCACCTTGTCCAAGGTCGCCAGCATGGGTTGGCCGTTGGCCACCATGTCAGAACCCAGGCCCAACTGTGGCAAAGGATTGCCTGTCAGGTTCAAGGAAATGAAGATGGCGGGAATGGTGTACGCCATGATCAACACGCAATACTGTGCGATCTGTGTGTAAGTAATGCCCTTCATGCCGCCAAACACAGCGTACATGAACACAATACCCATACCCACATAAATACCCACTTCAGCGGACACGCCCAGGAATCGGGAGAAAGCCACACCCACGCCGGTCATCTGTCCAATTACGTAAGTAATGGAAGCCACCAGCAAACAGATCACAGCCACTGTGCGTGCTGTGTTGGAGTAGTAACGATCACCGATAAACTGAGGCACCGTGAACTTGCCAAACTTGCGCAGGTACGGGGCCAGCAACATCGCCAGCAACACATAACCACCGGTCCAGCCCATCAGGAATACGGAACCGCCGTAGCCCATGTTGGCAATCAAACCCGCCATTGAAATGAACGAAGCGGCTGACATCCAGTCTGCCGCTGTCGCCATGCCGTTGGCCACGGGGTGAACGCCACCGCCAGCCACATAAAATTCACCCGTGCTGCCTGCACGAGCCCAAAACGCAATACCGAGGTACAGCGCAAAACTCAAACCCACGATGACGTAGGTGATTGTTTGCAAATCCATCAGCAATCTCCTTAGTTTTCGTGGACGTCGTGTTCGCGGTCAATATCGCCCATTTTCTTCGCGTAGTAGAAAATGAGGACAATGAACATATAAATAGAACCTTGTTGGGCAAACCAGAAGCCCAGTGGATAACCACCGATGCTGAATTGATTGAGTTGCTCAACAAACAGAATGCCGGCACCGTAAGAAACCAAAAACCACACGATCATGATCTTGGTCAACAGGCCGAGTGTCGCTTTCCAGTAGGCTTCACCGCCCTTTGGGTTGCTCATCGCTTGTCTCCTTTTTAAGGTTGTTGTTAACCGCAGGCAAGGAATACGAGGTCACATCCCTCCTTAGCCTAGGCTTGCGATCGAGTATCAAAGCGAAAACTTACGCCAAACTGAAAGCCTCTCAGATAGATCATTAAACCTTCCCCTTCCATTACCCCCTACCCATTTGTGCGATTCACAATTTCCAAAAAACCGCAATTGACCGGTGATTACCTGTTTTATTGAGTGATTAAGTCAGGAAACGGCCTACACAATGGTATTTACCCCAATCGAGCCAACTCATTTTGACCAGCAAGGCGACCCATGACACCCAATATCGAACAGCCTAACCTACACAGTATCCACCTGTTCAATGCGCTGGCCCAAAGCCAGGCCTGCATCGAATTCGATCTGAACGGGAATGTGATGTATGCCAATCAGAATTTCCTGAATTTGTTCGGCTACTCGGAAGCGGATGTGCTGGGGAAGCACCACAGCCTTTTTTGCACAGCGAGTACCGCAGAGTCGGACGAATACCTGCTGTTCTGGAGCAAATTGCGCGAAGGCGAGTTTCAAACTGGTGAATTTTTGCGACTGAATTCGCAAGGTCAAGAGGTGTATATCCAGGCGAGCTACAACCCGGTTCGGGATGATGCCGGCAATTTGATCTCTGTCTTCAAGATTGCATCGGACATAACCGACGTAAAAAGCAAGTCACTTGAAAATGAAGGCAAGGTGGCTGCGATCGACAAAACCCAGGCTGTCATTGAATTTGATACCTCGGGCCGTATTCTGACGGCCAATGACAACTTTCTGAGCACCATGGGCTATCGCCTGCAAGAAATCATCGGGCAACACCACCGCCAGTTTTGCGAAAAAAACCATGCGGAATCTGAGGAATACAGCCAATTCTGGAAAGACCTTGCCGCTGGCAAGTTTAAATCAGGCGAATTCATGCGCTTGAACCGGCACGGTCGCCCCGTGTGGCTGCAAGCCACTTACACGCCGATCTTGGGTGTGAACGGCAAGCCTGTGAAAATCGTTAAATTTGCGAGCGACATCACTGCCGCCAAATTAAAGGCGATTGAAGACGAAGGCAAGGTCAGTGCGATGAATCGCTCGCAGGGCATCATCGAGTTTGATCTCGGTGGTCATATCTTGCATGCCAACGAAAATTTCCTCTCCCTGACAGGCTATTCACTAAGCGACATTGTGGGTCAGCACCACAGCATGTTTGTGGACAAGGAAGAGGCCAGCAGCGGTGCTTACCGCGCGTTCTGGCGCAAATTGGGCCAAGGCGAGTTTGATTCAGGTGAGTACCTGCGTGTTGGCAACCACGGCAAGCGAATCTGGATTCAGGCCAGCTATAACCCGATTCTTGACCTGGAAGGCAACCCAGTGAAGGTCATTAAGTTTTGTAGCGATATCACGCAGTCCAAATTACACGCCATTGAAACCCAGGCACGCATGGATTCAGTGTCCAACACCAGTTGCATTCTGGAGTTCAATGCTGAGGGGAAAATTCTCCATAGCAATGAGCTGATGCAAAAATCGCTGGGTTACAGCCAGGCAGACCTGACTGACAAGCCCGAAAGCTTTTTGATGTTCGATGAAGAACGCAATGACAGCAATCACTTCAAGGTCTGGAATGAATTGCGCGAAGGCAAAAATCTTGCGGGTGAGTTTCGTTACAAGGGTGTGGGCGGAAAGGAGATCTGGCTTTCAGGTACACGCAGCCCTGTCATTGGCCTTGACGGGAAATTGATCAAAGTGGTGTTGATGCTGCAGGACATTACAGAATCGAAACTGTCGCGACTGGACGCCGAAGGCAAACTGGGGGCGATTGATCGCTCTCAAGCGGTGATTGAATTTGACATGCAGGGCAAAGTACTCGCGGCCAACAACAACTTTCTGAAACTGATGGAATATTCCGCAGAGGAAATTTTAGGTCGCCACCACCGCATGTTTGTGGATGCCGCCTATGCCGCCACCCCTCAATACCAGGCATTTTGGGAAAGCCTGGGCCGTGGGCAGTTCGAGTCAGGTGAATACAAACGGGTTGCGAAAGGTGGGCGGGAAGTATGGATTCAAGCCACCTACAACCCTATTTATGACCCACGGGGCAACCTGGTCAAGGTCGTGAAGTTTGCCAGCGACGTGACCCAAAGCAAGCTGAAAAATTCGGAGTTTGAAGCCAAGGTTGAAGCCATTAACCTGGGGCAAGCCGTGATTGAGTTTGATCTGGACGGCCATGTGTTGAACGCCAACCGGAACTTCCTCAATGCCATGGGCTACACCTCACGTGAAATTCAGGGTCAGCATCACAGTATTTTCTGCACACTCGAATACACACAAAGCGAGGAGTATCGAGACTTCTGGCTCAAGTTGAATGAAGGAAAATTTGTGAGTGGTCGCTTTCACCGCGTGGGTAAGTTCAACCGCGATGTATGGATTCAAGCCACCTACAACCCCATTCTGGACTTGAATGGCAACGTGGTTAAAGTGGTGAAGTACGCCTACGACGTGACCAAAGAGGTGATGCTGGAACAGGGGATCAACAAAAAGTCGGGCGAAATGCGGGAACGTGTGTCCAAGCTGGTCGAGAGCATCACCGATATTTCCGGCAACTCAGCCACTGCAACGCAATTGGCCGAGAAAGGACTGGAAGCTGCCCATCAGGGAAGCAGGGATTTAAAGCGATCCATCGCTGCAATTCATGCCATCCAGAACAGCTCGAGCAAAGTGTCGGAAATTGTGCGAGTCATCGGCGACATTGCCAACCAAACCAACCTACTGGCATTCAATGCGGCAATTGAAGCCGCACGCGCCGGGCAACATGGCGTTGGGTTTTCAGTCGTGGCGGCCGAAGTGCGCAAGCTGGCCGAGAGCAGCTCAAGCGCAGCTCGCGAAATTGCCACACTGATTGAAGAATCGGTTGCACAGGTTGAGGAAGGCGTTGAGGTAAGCCAAAATGCGGCACAAAGCTTTGAAGGAATTTTGAGCAGCGTGACGGAAACGGGCGAGAGCGTGAAGCAAATTACCAGCTCGGCTGAACAACAACGTGATCTGGCCATTGCTGTTAACCGCCTGATCGAAGAACTCACAGGCGGCCTTGAAAAGCATCTCGGCGGTAAAAGCGCATGAGTGAACTGAGCCAATACGAACAGGGCTTTGGTTCATTTCGAATTGGCGAAATGACGCTGGCCCTGCCGATGAAATCGGTCAGGGAAGTGGTGCCATTTCATCCCTTGATGGCACTGCCCTGCCCACACCCCTGGATCAAAGGCGGTCTGGACCTGAGAGGCGTGACCATTCCGGTACTGGACCTGGAATGTTTGCTGAACCGCCCCGGACACCAGTACACCCCGGGCTGTATTTTGCTGATCGCCCATGAAAATAATTTGCTGGGCCTGATCGCCGACCAGGTGAAAGCCTTGTTTTTTGCAAACCCGGCAGCGATACACACGGTCAGTTCAGAGGACACGATCGGCAGCATTTTTGCAGGCAGCCTGATGAACAGCGAATTGAACCAACTGGTTCAAGTGCTTTCAACGCAAGCCTTGTTCGACCTGCCGGGGCTGCCCAAAGCTGAAGACCCGGAACCGCATCGCCAATCGCTTGAATTGCAAACCTCGAACGAAGACACCGCCCTGAACACCCGCACACCGCTGATGTTGATGCAAAGCATGTCGACCCTGTTTGCGGTGAACCCGAAAGACATTGAAACCACCGTGGTCAACCCCGTGCTATTACCCAGTGAATACGCAGGCGGGTTTTACAAAGGCAACCTGGATTACAGAGAGCAAACCATTCCGGCAATTGACCTCGCAAGCTACCTGGGCCTGGGCACCAACAAGCAATTGCAACGAGCCACGCAACAGGCCTTTGTCATACGAGTCGAGGGCAACCCGCTGGCCTTGCTGATCGACCGGGTTCTGGATATTGTGCATGTACCGCACAATTCAGTCATTCCACTGCCCGGCTTTGGCCTGCCCAAAGCAGCGCAACTTGAAGGTGCTCTGCCCTGCACCACGTTTACAAAAGAGGACCCACATTCACAACGCGGCCCACAATATTTTGTGCTGTCTTGCCAGCGAATCAGCGAAGACCAGGAGTTGATTGAACTGGCCTGCATTTTGGCCAAGGCCAGCGCAACGGCACAACTGGATGTTGAGAACCAACAAGGCAAAACGGCGCTGGGTCTGGATCGCTTGATGGTTTACCGTTTGGGCACCGAATTTTCTACGCCCATTGAACAAGTGCGGGAAGTACTTCCCTACCGTGCAGACATTGAGATTTTTGAGCGCAGTAATCCCATGCTGGGCATGCTGACCCACCGCAACCAATCCATGCCAGTTTTTGACTTGGCGCAATGGTTGGGCGCCGAACGTCAAAGCCTGAGTCATGAATCCAGCATTCTGGTGGTGAATGCGCATGGCAGCACGATTGGCTTTGCAGTAACCTCGCTGACAGCGATTGAAAACGCCCAGTGGGAGCCCCATGTGCCCGTATTGGGCGAACAAAGGCAGCTGCTGCATGGCCGATTAAAAACCACGCAGAGGCTTGCCCAAATTGGAGAAGACAAACACCAGCGCATGGTGGAGGTGATCGATTTACATCAGCAAATAGCGCTGATTCTGGATCAATTCGGTGTGATCTCGCCTACAGCTCTCGAGACTGTGCCTGAGCATTCTGAGCACGCAGCGCAGTGAACTCCTTCACAAACTCGTCGAAGCGGTCTTGCTCGATCGCTTCCCGCATTTCACGCATCAAATCCAGGTAGTAGTGCAGATTGTGCATCGTGTTAAGCTGCGCACCCAAAATTTCTTTGCTCCGGTCCAGGTGGTGCAAATAGGCACGAGAAAAATTCTTGCAGGTGTAACAAGTGCAGGTCGCATCCAGCGGGTTTTCATCATTGCGAAACTTGGCATTGCGAATGCGGATGTCACCGGTGCGCGTAAAAAGCCAGCCGTTTCGTGCGTTACGCGTGGGCATCACACAGTCGAACATATCGACGCCCTGGCCCACAGCATTGACCAAATCTTCAGGTGTGCCCACGCCCATCAAATAGCGGGGCTTGTGTTGCGGTAACTTCGGCGCAGTGTGCGCCAAAATTCGTTGCATGTCGTCTTTGGGCTCTCCCACTGACAAGCCACCGATGGCGTATCCATCAAAGCTGATTTCCTCAAGGCCCTGCAGTGAGATATCACGCAGGTCCTCGTACATGCCGCCCTGAACAATACCAAACAAGCCGTTGTGGTTGCCCATCGCATCGAAGGCATCACGTGAACGGCGTGCCCAACGCATGGACATTTCCATAGACAGGCGTGCTTCAGTGTGTGTGGCAGGGTACGGAGTGCACTCATCGAAAATCATGACGATGTCAGAGTTCAGCACTGTTTGAATGCGCATGCTTTCCTCGGGAGTGAGGAACAGCTTGTCGCCATTCACAGGGCTGCGAAAGTGAACCCCCTCTTCCTTGATTTTTCGCATGGCCCCAAGGCTGAACACCTGGAAGCCACCCGAATCGGTCAAAATAGGACCCTTCCAACCCATAAACTGGTGCAGACCACCAAATTTTTCCATGATGTCCAGACCAGGCCGCATCCACAAATGGAAGGTGTTGCCCAGAATGATTTGCGCCTGGATTTCAGTCAGGTCGCGCGGCGTCATGCCCTTCACAGTGCCATAGGTGCCCACCGGCATGAAGATCGGGGTTTGGATGACACCGTGTGCGGTGGTAATTTCGCCGCGACGGGCCTGGCCTGACGTGGTTTTAAGTTGGAAGGACAGTGCGCTCAAGGAAAATGCCTTTTTAGAATTGGCCGTATTTTAAATCATTTCAAGCACATGGGCCTGAAAACCACGTTTTGAGTCGCCATTCCAGCAATTCAAGCGCTTGTTTGGCACAATGGAGCCATTCACAAAATTAGAAGTACCCCATGCAACAACCTGCCAAACCCGAATTCATTCGCGCCGAGAAACGCGAAGGCGACGCCGAGCTGGACGCGCACATGTTTCGGCAAGCACTGGCCCAATTCGCCACCGGCATCACCATCATCATCACCACCAAAAACGCCGAGGGCAAGTACGTGGGGGTGACCGCCAATTCATTCAACTCGGTGTCACTCCACCCGCCTTTGGTGTTGTGGAGTTTGTCGAAGAAAGCCAGCAGCCACGATGCATTTGCTGAGGCCACCCATTATGGCGTCAGTGTGTTGTCGGCCGATCAGGAAGATTTATCGCATCATTTTTCGACATTCAAAGGCGACCGTTTTGCCGGTGTTGAAGTCATCGAAGGATTGGGTGGCGCACCGTTGATTCCCCATGCATTGGCACATTTTGAGTGCAAAGTACGCAGCCGTTACGACGAAGGCGATCACTTCATTATGGTGGGCGAGGTGTTGCGTTGCGACTTCCGGGAAGGTGAGGCGCTGGTGTATCGGTCGAGGAAGTACTTCCGGAACTGATCGGTGAATATTCATTGCCCAATTGGCTTAGGTTCCGCTCTTACGCAGGCTTGTTTATA
>JAHJCM010000053.1 GCA_018812945.1 Gammaproteobacteria bacterium
GGCATGGCCGCGCTGTCGCCCGAAGAAAAGAAAACCCGTGGCGCGGAAATCAATCAATTGAAACAGCAGGTTGAAGCTGTGTTGAATGCCAAGCGCCAGGCGCTGGCTGATTCCGCCATGCAAGCCAAGTTGCATGCGCAGGCGATCGATGTCACCAAGCCAGGCCGCATGCGCGGTACAGGTGGTTTGCACCCGGCCATGCGCACACTGGAACGCATTGAAGAAATTTTTACCACCATCGGTTTTGATTTGGCCGATGGCCCTGAAATTGAAACCGACTTTCACAACTTCACTGCATTGAACACGCCCGAGAATCACCCCGCGCGTTCCATGCACGATACCTTCTATGTAGAAGGCACTGGCGGTAACCTGCTGCGTACGCACACTTCGCCCATGCAGGTGCGTTACATGCAAACCAACAAACCGCCGATTCGCATTATTGCGCCCGGTCGTGTATACCGTGTGGACAGCGATGCCACCCACTCGCCCATGTTTCACCAGGTTGAAGGGTTGTGGATTGACGAAGGTGTCAGCTTCGCCGATTTGAAAGCGGTGTTCATGGATTTCCTGAAAACTTTTTTCGAAACCGACGACATCACCATTCGTTTTCGCCCTTCGTTTTTCCCGTTCACGGAACCCTCTGCGGAAATCGACATGGCATTTACCAGCGGCCCCAACAAGGGCAAGTGGCTGGAAATTGCCGGTTGTGGACAAGTGCACCCGAACGTACTGCGCCATGTGGGCATCGACCCCGAAACCTACACAGGTTTTGCGTTTGGTGTGGGCCCCGATCGCCTGACCATGCTGCGCTACGGCATTAACGACTTGCGCCTGTTCTACGAAAACGACATTCGTTTTCTGCAGCAATTCAATTAAGTTTAATTCGGTTTAAACAAGCCAGTTTTGGATATTAAAAGATGCAATTCACAGAATCCTGGTTGAAGTCACTCGTCAACACACCATTGAACACCCAAGAGTTGGGCGACAAGCTCACTATGGCGGGTTTGGAAGTGGAAGAACTGGAACCTCTCGCCCCGGAGTTTTCTGGTGTGGTGGTGGGTTTGGTTCTTAAAAAAGACAAGCACCCCGATGCCGACCGCTTAAGTGTGTGCCAAGTACAAGTGGCCGAAGGCGATGTGCGTCAAATTGTGTGCGGTGCCCCCAATGTGGCCGAAGGGCTGAAGGTGCCATGCGCTTTGCCAGGCGCGGAATTGCCGGGTGGTTTCAAAATTAAACCCACCAAAATGCGCGGCGTTGAAAGTGGAGGCATGCTATGTTCTGGCAAAGAGCTGGGCGTACCGAGTGATGTAGATGGCCTGCATATTTTGAGCGAAGACTTCCCCGTGGGCGGTAATGTGCGTGAACTTCTCGGCCTGAACGAAATGAAGTTCACCCTGAAAATGACGCCCAACCGTGCGGATTGCTTGAGTGTTTGGGGTGTGGCCCGTGAAGTGGCGGCACTGACCGGTGCAACTTTGAATGCTCCTTCATTTGTGCCCGTGGTAGCCACCATCAACGATACGTTGAAAGTTACTGTGGAAAACACCGAACTTTGCGGCCGATTTGCCGGGCGTGTCATTCGCGGTGTGAACAACCATGCAAAAACCCCTCAGTGGATGGTTGATCGCCTGGAAGGCGCAGGCCAGCGCAGCTTGAACGCCTTGGTGGACATTTCTAACTACGTGATGCTTGAACTGGGCCGCCCCAGCCATGTGTTCGACCTGGACAAAGTGCAAGGCGACCTCACCGTGCGTTGGGCACGCGAAGGCGAAAAGCTGAAGCTGCTCAATGAGATGGAAGTTGCCTTGAAGCCGCACATGGGTGTGATTTGCGATGCCAATGGCCCGGAAGCACTGGCTGGCATCATGGGTGGAGACCACACAGCGGTGAACGAAGGCACCACCAGTATTTTCGTGGAGGCCGCGTTTTGGCACCCCGACGCCATTGTGGGCCGTGCGCGTGAATTCAATTTCTCGTCTGATGCCTCACACCGCTTCGAGCGTGGCGTGGACTTTCAATCCATTCCTGAACACATTGAACGTATCACTGCCTTGATTCTGGAAATTTGCGGTGGCCAGGCTGGCCCTGTTGTGGACCAGGTGTTGAACCTGCCCGCGCGCAAGCCTGTAACCTTGCGCCACGCACGCGCGGAAATAGTGATCGGCATGCCATTTACGGTAGAGCAGGTGAAAGATGTATTCGTCAAACTGGGCTTCCAGTTCAGCGTTGAAGGGCAGGCGCTCGACGGGCGAAATGAGGACATTCGCTACGTGGTCAACCCGCCCAGCTACCGCTTCGACATCAACATCGAAGAAGACCTGATCGAGGAAGTGATTCGCGTGGTGGGCTACGACAGCCTGCCTTTGCGCGCACCCATGGGCAAACTGAAAATGTTGCCTGCCGCTGAAGGCAAAATTGGCCGCCATGCCATTCGCCGCCAAGTGGCTGCGCTGGGCTATCAGGAAGTGGTTAGCTACAGCTTCACGCCCGAACAATGGGAAACCGATTTCAACGCCAACACCAACCCGGTTCGCTTGTTGAACCCGATTGCCAGCCACCTTAGCGTAATGCGCTCTACCTTGATTGCTAGCCTGACTGGCGTGTTGAAACACAACTTGGGCCACCGTGTAGATCGCCTGCGTGTGTTTGAAGTGGCCCGCGTTTTCGAGAAAGACGACAAGGTGCAAGACGGTGCACAAACTGTGGCTGGCTTCAAACAAACCTGGAAAGTGGGTGGTTTGGCGTATGGCTTGGCTGACCAATTGCAATGGGCTGCCGGAAACAATCGCACACTCGACTTTTTTGATGTGAAAGGCGATGTAGAACAACTGCTGCATGGTCGCAAGGTGGATTTCGAGGTGTTTGATGTTGCAAACCCGCACCCAGCTTTGCACCCAGGCCGTAGCGCCCGTGTGCTGGTGAACAAACAGCCCATTGGTTTTGTTGGTGAGCTGCACCCCAAGTTGGCTCAGGAATACGATTTGCCGCAGGCACCGATTGTGTTCGAATTGTTGCTGGATGGCTTGAATACGCGAAAATTGCCAGCTTTCAAAGAAGTTTCCAAGCAGCCAGTTGTGGTTCGTGACCTGGCATTTGTAGTAGAGCAAAATATTGCTGCTGCGCAACTTAAAAAAGCATTCACGGAAGTGAAAGATGACAACCTTGCTTGGCTGAAATCGGTTATCCTTTTTGATGAATTCGTGCCGAAAGAAGAAGGTAAGGGTCTGAATCTAAATGAGAAAAGTTTGGCGTTCAGGCTGACTCTTCAGGCCAGCGACCGCAGCCTGACTGATGCAGACATCGAACCTTTGTTGAAAAAAATGATTGATCAGGCAGGCCAGCGCTGTGCGGCCCGCCTGAGATAAATATTGATAAATAGGTAGAACTCACTGTGGATCAATTTGTGTTGAACGACGACCGAAGCAACGAAACTACTGCCCGCACGGACCGCATGGACCTGATTGAAGATGGTCTGGCCTCGGGCTCCCTGACCAAGGCTGAATTGGCTGAAATGTTGTTTGATAGCCTGGGCCTGAACAAACGCGAAGCCAAAGACTTCGTGGATGCGTTTTTCGATGAAATTCGCACCACGCTTGAAGGCGGCGACTCTGTGAAATTGTCGGGTTTTGGCAATTTCCAGCTGCGTGACAAACCCCAACGCCCCGGTAGAAACCCAAAAACTGGCGAAGAGATTCCCATTGCGGCGCGTAGAGTGGTAACCTTTCATCCCAGCCAGAAACTTAAAGCTTTGGTTGAATAATTTTCACTAAATTATTTAAGTAGAA
>JAHJCM010000054.1 GCA_018812945.1 Gammaproteobacteria bacterium
CCAACCATCGGCATTGGTGCCGGGGTTGATTGTGACGGACAAGTTTTGGTGCTACACGACATGTTGAATGTTTTTCCGGGCAAAAAACCGAAGTTTGTGCGTAATTTCATGGATAATCAGCCCTCGATTCAAGCTGCCGTGCAGGCCTATGTGTCTGCAGTGAAAGACAAATCCTTTCCTACAGCAGAACACACATTCTGAGTATTTGATGAGACAGATTTCTTCAATTTCCGAGCTGCGCGATCAACTGCGTGGTCAAAACCGGGTAGCTTTTGTACCCACAATGGGCAATTTACATGAGGGCCACATGTCCCTGATGCGCATTGCCGCCAAACACGGTGACCCCGTGGTAGCGAGCGTGTTTGTCAATCGTTTGCAGTTTGGCCCGAATGAAGATTTCGACAAATACCCGCGCACCATGCGAGAGGACGCAGAAAAACTGGAAAGAGAACAGGTGTATGTGATGTTCGCACCCACCGAGCGTGACCTGTACCCCGAACCCCAGGATTACCGCGTAAAACCGCCCGATGATCTGGGCGGCACGCTGGAAGGGGAATTTCGCCCAGGCTTTTTTGAAGGTGTCAGCACTGTAGTCACCAAGCTGTTTAATTGCGTACAACCCAAAGTGGCGGTATTTGGCAAGAAGGACTACCAGCAACTGATGATTATTCGGCGCTTGGTCGCCCAACTGGCCATGCCCATTGAAATTATTGCGGCCCCAACCGTGCGGGCCGAGGACGGCTTGGCGCTTTCGTCACGCAACCGTTACCTGAACGAGCAAGACCGTGCCGAAGCACCGTTTTTGTATCAACTTTTGAATGATCTCTCGAATCAGGTAAAATCGGGTCGCCCGAATTTGGACCAGTTGGTACAATTGGAGCGCAATTGCGCCGACATGCTGGCAAGCCGTGGCTGGAAGCCCGATTATTTTGAGGTACGCAGGCAATCAGGCCTGCAGCGCCCCACCGATGAAAACCTGTCCGATCAAACGCCGCTGGTTATTCTTGCAGCGGCCAAGCTGGGTCAAACCCGCCTGATCGACAATCTGGAGATTGACTAATGCATCGTGAGATGTTGCTCGGAAAAATTCACCGAGCCAAAGTAACCCACTGCGAACTGCACTACGAAGGTTCTTGCGCGATTGATGAAAATCTTCTCGAGGCGTCAGGCATTATTGAATTTCAGCGCATTGACATTTACGTGATCGACAATGGCGAGCGTTTTTCAACTTATGCCATCAAGGGCGAGCGCGGGAGCGGCATGATTTCCCTGAATGGTGCGGCTGCACGCCGTGCTCAAAAGGGTGACTTGGTGATTATTGCGGCCTATGGCACGCTGGATGATCAGGAGTGCAAAACATTCCAGCCCAAGCTGGTGTTTGTGGATGACAACAACGTGATTGCCGAGCAGCGCGGGCACATTCCAACCCAGCAAATGTAATTAAACCAAACCGTGTGGCAACTCAGGCGGAAGCGCGTTTCAAGCGATCATTGACCGCTTCCCAAACCGGGGTTTGCCCAGGTTTTTCAAATAATACTTGCCTGCAAGCCAATTCGTCAGCCTGACGCAATGTGGCATACAGCGCCTTGGCGACTTCGCCAGGTTTATCACTCAAGGCTTCAACCAACACTTCCCCAAACTTTTCTCTCAGTGCATCGGCCTGCGCCAGAAATTCATCGGTCCAACCCACACACAAGGTTTTATCCTGCAATTCCAAGGCAGCCAATTCGCTGGCCGGTAATACCCACACCTTGGCATCAGGGCTGTAGTGTTTTTCAAGCGCACCGGAAACACGCGGATTGGCGTTTGGAGTTTTGGATACCTCGCCGTGACTTTTCACAGGTACGCCCAACACCGCCTCTATTTGCTCAGCCGTAATGGCGCCAGGCCGCAGTATGGCGGGCTGGTCATCCAGCAATGAAACAATGGTCGATTCAATACCTACCTCAGGCACATCGCCATCCAGAATAAACGGAATTCGATCGCCCAGTTCAGCCAGTACGTGGCTTGCGCGCGTGGGGCTGACTTTGCCAAAGCGGTTGGCAGAGGGCGCAGCCACCGGCACACCGGTTGCTTTCAGCAGTTCAATGGCGACAGGGTGCGATGGGCAGCGAATGCCCACGGAATTTTGCCCGCCAGTCACCTCAAAAGGCATACGCTCGCCTTTGGGCACCACCAAGGTGAGCGGGCCGGGCCAAAAAGCATTCATCAACTTTTGCATGGTGGGGGTTAGCTCAGCCACCCAGCCGGTTAAATCTGCACCGGGGGCCACGTGGGCAATCAGCGGGTGTTCTGAGGGTCGCCCCTTGGCTTTGAAGATCCCTTCAATGGCGCCAAGCTGAGAAACAGCAGCACCCAGACCAAACACGGTTTCAGTTGGGAAAGCGACCAACTCGCCGCTTTGAAGCGCTTGGGCGCAACGCTGAATGTGTAAATCGCTTGGATCCAACAGCTCGGCATGCATGTGAGGTTGACCGGAATCAGTCGTCGTCATCGCCAATGCCCAGAATGTCTCTAACTTCTTGAGCAACCGCCAGGGCACGGTCAAGGGTTTCTGCAATCACCGTGATATGGCCCATCTTGCGCCCTACCCTGGCTTGTTCTTTGCCATACAAGTGCAGCTTCACCTCGGGAATGGCCAATACTTTTTCCCAGGCCGGTTCACGCACGCTGCCATCTTCGCCATACCAAAGGTCGCCCAGCAGGTTCACCATGACGGCAGGACTGTGCTGGCGAGTGTCGCCCAATGGCAACCCTGCAAGCACGCGAGCCTGTTGTTCAAACTGGCAGGTAACGCAGGCATCGATCGAGTAGTGCCCGCTGTTGTGGGGACGCGGTGCAATTTCATTGACCACCAGGCCCAATTCATCCACTACGAAAAACTCGACACAGAGTACACCGACGTAATCAAGGGCACCAGCAATTGAAATGGCGTTGGCGCGGGCTTGAGCAGCCATGGCGTCATCAATACGGGCAGGCACAATGGTGGTGGCCAATATGCCCTTGCGGTGATGATTTTCAGCCACCGGAAAAGTTGCGCACTCACCTTTGTGGTCTCGGGCCACAATCACCGACATTTCTTTTTGCAAAGTGAGCCGCTTTTCAAGCACGCATTCCACTTCATTCAGATCGGCGAATGCCTTGCGTACTTCATCGAGCGTTTTCACACGAACCTGACCCTTGCCGTCGTAACCCAAACGGGCCGTTTTCACGATACCCGGCAGCAAGTGCTCCAAATCAGAGGTGATGTCGGCCATGCTGCGAATGGCCGCATGCGGTGCAACAGGCACGCCACAACCTGTGATGTAGGCTTTTTCTTCAATGCGATTTTGCGCCACACCCACGGAAAAAGCAGATGGACTGACAGGAATGCTTTTGGACAGGGTATCGAGTGCCAAAGCGGGCACGTTTTCAAATTCAGTGGTAACACCCACGCAGCGCTGGGCCAACTTGGCCAAACCCTGATCGTCCATGTAATCCGCAAGCACTTGGTCGTCAGCGACAGACCCAGCCGGGCCGTTGGCGACGGGGTCTAGCACCAGCACGCGATAACCCATACTTTGCGCGGCCATGCAGAACATACGGCCCAACTGACCGCCACCCAACAGGCCTAGCCACTGGCCGGGTTTGGCTGTTTTGAATTCAATCTTGCTCATGTGTTTGGCTTAAAAATCAACGCAAAGGGGGCAGTTCCATTTCTCGGGCCACATTGGACTGGCTTACGCGAAATTCCTGCAATTTCTGGTTTAGTTCAGTGTCGGTCAAGGCCAAAATGGCGACAGCACCCAAAGCGGCATTGGCAGCACCCGCTTCTCCAATGGCGAAGGTGTGCACCGGAATGCCTTTGGGCATTTGCACAATCGACAACAGAGAATCTTCACCACGTAGGTACTTGGAGGGTACTGGCACCCCCATGACCGGCACAATGGTCTTGGCTGCCAGCATGCCGGGCAGGTGTGCTGCACCGCCTGCACCGGCAATGATCACCTGGATGCCGCGGGTGGCTGCTGTTTCAGCGTAGGCAAACATTTCATCGGGCATGCGGTGGGCTGAAACCACACGGGCTTCATAGTCCACACCAAAATCGCGCAGCACCTGTACGGCGTTTTTCATCACTTCCCAGTCGGAAGACGAACCCATGACCACACCCACTTTGGGATGGTCAGAGGTGTGCATGTGTGTGGCTTCGGTCATGTGCTTATCCAATCCAAAGGCGGCCAGTCAAAATTTCATAAGCTTGTCGATACTTGGCCGCTGTTTTGTCAATGATGTCTTGTGGAAGTGTAGGCGCTGGTGCCTTTTTGTTCCAGCCCGGTACGCTTTCAAGGTAATCGCGTACGAATTGTTTGTCATACGAAGGTGGGGAAATGCCCACCTGATATTGGTCGGCTGGCCAAAAACGCGAAGAGTCGGCGGTCAACACCTCGTCCATCAAGGTGAGGGCACCGTTTTCGTCGAGACCAAATTCAAATTTGGTGTCCGCAATAATAATGCCCTGGCGGGCTGCGTAATCGCTGGCCTTGGTGTACAAGGCAATCGATACATCGCGAATTTGTTGGGCAAGGTCACGACCAACAACATCGCTCATGGTGTCGAAATCAATATTTTCGTCGTGTTCGCCCATGGCTGCCTTGGTAGCTGGCGTAAAAATAGGCTCGTCCAGCTTGGCAGCCATTTGCATGCCTGGGGGCAATTTGATGCCGCACACCGCACCTGTGGCCTGGTAGTCTTTCCAGCCAGAACCGATCAGATAACCGCGCACCACGGCCTCGATTGGCAGAGCTTTCAGCTTTTTGACCACCATGGAGCGGCCCTTGATCTGCGGTGCTTCTTCAGCCGACACCACTGTTTCGGGAGCAATGCCGGTGAGGTGATTGGGCACTACGTCAGCCAGAATGTCGAACCAGAACTGAGCCATCTGGGTAAGCACCATGCCTTTTTCGGGAATGGGTTGATCCAGAATGACATCGAATGCAGACAGGCGGTCGCTGGCCACAATCAACATTTTGTCGTCGCCAACGGAAAAATTTTCCCGAACCTTGCCTCGGTGCAGCAAAGGCAGGGAAGTCAGCTTGGTTTCAAACACAGTACTCATTCAAATGGCCTCTTGGGATTCAGGCTTTAAAAATAAAACACGCGGGGCACAGCCCGCGTGAGCTTCTACAGGCGTTTTCTGACCGTTTATTGAACGATTTGCGCGAGTTCGCCTTTGGCGTATTTCTGTGCAATTTCGCTCATGGGGATCGGCTTGATTTTCGCGCCCTGCCCTTCACAACCAAATTCCATGTAACGCTGTTTGCAAATTTGCTTGGCCGCTTCACGCGCGGGCTTTAGCCACTCACGCGCGTCGAATTTGTCGGGGTTCTCGAACAAGAATTTACGCACCGCACCGGTCATGGCCAAACGAATATCGGTATCAATGTTGATTTTGCGCACACCATACTTGATGGCTTCCTGAATTTCTTCCACAGGCACACCATAGGTTTCTTTCATTTTGCCGCCGTACTGGTTGATGATGGCCAGCAATTCTGCGGGCACCGACGATGAACCGTGCATCACCAAGTGGGTATTTGGAATACGGGCATGAATTTCCTTCACGCGTGAAATGGCAAGGATATCGCCAGTGGGCTTGCGGCTGAACTTGTAGGCACCATGGCTGGTACCAATGGCGATGGCCAAGGCGTCCAGTTGTGTGCCCTTGACAAACACGGCAGCCTCTTCGGGATCGGTCAACATTTGGCTGTGATCCAGTTTACCCTCGGCGCCAATGCCATCTTCCTCGCCCGCTTCACCAGTTTCCAGGTTACCCAGGCAACCCAGTTCACCTTCCACTGTTACACCCACCTTGTGTGCCATTTCCACCACTTTGCGGGTCACTTCAAGGTTGTAGTCGAATGAAGCCGGTGTTTTGCCGTCTTCCATCAAAGAGCCGTCCATCATGACCGAGCCAAAACCCAGATCGATGGCGCCCTGGCAAACCTTGGGGCTTGTGCCATGGTCTTGATGCATAACCAAAGGAATGTGCGGAAATGCTTCCACAGCCGCCTGAATGAGGTGCTTGATGAATGGCTCACCGGCGTACTTGCGGGCACCCGCGCTGGCTTGAAGAATAACAGGCGCACCCACCTCGTCGGCAGCGGCCATAACAGCCTGAACCTGTTCCAGGTTGTTCACATTGAAGGCGGGGATGCCATAGCCGTTTTCGGCGGCATGGTCCAGCAGTTGGCGCATGGATACGAGAGGCATTTCAA
>JAHJCM010000055.1 GCA_018812945.1 Gammaproteobacteria bacterium
ATTCAAGCAAAATTGCCCGCTGTTCTTCCAGTTCGCTTTGCAACAAAGCGAGGTCTAAACCAATTTGTTCCCGGCGGCTATCTGCCCTGCTTTGCTGCTCTTGCAAGCGAATCAGTTGTACCTGGGCTTCATGCAGTCGCTTGGTCAAACTTTCAACCAGTTGACGCGCTTGCACCACATGGGCTTTCAATTCACCAGTGCGCAATTGCAGTTGGTCGCGCTTGGCCATGGATTCATTTTTCAACATGTCTAGCGCGCGCACTTCTGTACGCAGGGCTTCTATTTGCTGCTGGCGTTCAAGCCGACCGCTTTGCGCATTGTCTGCCGCATAAAAAGACACCCCTGTGGCGCTGACACAATGCCCTTGTGGCGTGAAGATCCGCTGGCCTGGCTTCAGGGTTTTTCGTTTCGCCAGTGCGGCTTGCAAATCGGGGGCCAAGAGGTACCCAGCCAGTGATTGAATCAAAGATTGCTGAATGGCAGAGTCGGTGCTGCGCACCAAGCTGGCCAGGTCTTCCGGGCCAACAGAAAGGTTTGAACCACCGCCCTGACTCGCCGATTCCATGAAAGCCACGCGTGCGGGGGGTGGCTGTTTGGCAAAGCCCTCAACCATGTCAAGCGTTCGTACCTGAAAGCTGTCAAGCGACTCCCGCAGCGCCGATTCAAGTGCCCTTTCCCAGCCTCGCTCCACTTGTAACTTGCCCAATAAGCGTGGTGTATCGCCAAGGCCACTGCTTTCAACCCAGGGCTTTAACTCAGCGCTTTCGGCAAGTTGCTCGTTTAATTTCTCAAGTGCCTGCAATTGCGCCTGCGCGTTGGCATGCTTGTCCCGCTCAGCATTGAATGCCGATTGAACATGATCAAGTTCGGCACTGCCAGCAGCCAACTTGCTTTCAAATTCAGCAAGGTTGCCGGTGGCATCTTCAAGCTCCCGTTCAAGGGAATGAACCCGAGATTGGACTTCATCCATTTCGTGTACCGAGGGTGCTGCAATTTGCTGCTTTTCGCTTTCAAGCCGATCCAATTTCATTTGAATCGTGTTTTCGGCACGGCTGGCTGATTCTTGTTGAGAGGAAACCTGACCAAGTGCCTGCTGTATTTGCATGACACCGGCGCGTTTTTGGTCTACAGCGGATCGCGCAGCCTGCAAGGTCAGCTCAACTGGCTCGACGGCCAGCTCGGCCTCTTCAAGGGCAATAATTCGTTCTTCCAGCTCGGCTTGCTGTTCTTCAGTGGAACCACTGATTTCTTCCAATCGAGCCTTCGCGTCTTCTTCCCGCACTGTCCAGTTTTGAATTTCAAGTTCAAGCTCGGCCACTCGGGTACCCAGGCGTGCACGTGATTCAGCCATCACGCGCAAATCAGCTTCAAGACGGCTTACTTGCCTGTTGGATTCAATCCATTGGGTTTGGTCGTTTTCAAGCTGTTGCTGGGCATCCACCTGCTTTTCACGCACAGCGAAAAGTTCAGTTTGGGTGCTAATCGATTTGCTTTGAATGGCCTCTAGATCAGCTTTGGCACGTTCAAGCTTGGCCTGGCCTGTATTTTTCTGCTCTAACGCCTCGGAATAGCGTATGTACCAAAGCATGCGCTGCTTGGTATTTTTAGCCTCTTCAAGTTCCTTGAACTGCCGCGCCACAGTGGCTTGCTGCTCCAGTCGCTCAATCTGGCTCGTCAATTCGCGAAGAATATCTTCGATACGGGTGAGGTTGTCGCGTGTGTCGGCCAAACGATTGCCGGTTTCCCGCCGGCGTTCCTTGTATTTCGATACACCTGCGGCCTCTTCCAGAAAAATGCGCAATTCTTCCGGGCGGGCTTCAATAATACGGGCAATCATGCCCTGCCCGATAATGGCATAGGCGCGTGGCCCAAGACCTGTACCCAGGAAAATATCCTGAACATCACGGCGGCGAACTGCCTGCTGGTTGATGTAATAGGTTGAAGCGCCATCGCGTGTGAGCACGCGTTTAACTGAAATTTCGGAATATTGGTTCCAGCTGCCGCCTGCCCTGCCTTCTGCGTTATCAAACACCAGCTCTACGCTGGCACGCGAGGCCGCTTTGCGGTTGGTGGAGCCATTGAAGATCACGTCTTGCATGGATTCGCCACGCAGCTCCGACGCCTTGGATTCACCCAGTACCCAGCGTACTGCGTCGATAATGTTGGATTTGCCACAGCCGTTCGGACCCACCACACCCACCAAATTACTGGGCACGGCAAAGGACGTTGGTTCAACAAATGACTTAAAGCCAGCTAAACGAATGTGAGTTAATCGCACGATGAGGTGGAAATGAGACCAATAGAACGAATAAAAACTTCAACCCACGGGAACTTGAAAACCCGCTGACCTTATAATAGCAAAGCCTTCGCGCTTTACGCCGGGCCCCCGCCCGTAGTTGGCAGGATGATTGAGTTGTTTAACGCCACAAAGGCCAAAGGCCACAACAGGCCAAAGAGCCCCACGAGAGAATTATGAGTAACAAACCCAGCCGCGATTTACAGACTTTCCCGAACCCGAACCCGGATCGGCCCTACCACGTTCACATCGAAGTGCCTGAATTTACATGTCTTTGTCCTCTGACCGGGCAGCCAGACTTCGCCACTTTGGTGATCGACTACCTGCCCAACCAGAAGAACGTAGAACTGAAAAGCCTGAAAATGTACATGTGGAGTTACAGAGAGGAAGGTGCTTTCCACGAGGCTGTAACCAACAAGATTCTGGACGACCTCGTGGCCGCAACCGATCCCCGCTACATGAAACTAACTGCGAAATGGTATGTTCGGGGCGGTGTATACACCACGGTGGTGGCTGAACACCGCCATTCAGGCTTTCAGCCCTTGCCGAAAGTTGAACTGGACTCCATTTCAACCATGAACCCTACTCGTGGCTAAAAAGCGCGCAGCGAAACAGCAATTCCGGTGAACCGATTGAAAAACCTCGACAAACTTCAGCCTTATCCATTTGAACGCCTTCGGGCATTGTTCGCGGGCAGCCAGCACACAGGTGGCCTGGCACACGTCAATCTGTCCATTGGTGAGCCCAAGCACCCTACGCCTGCGCTGATCAAGCAGACATTGATCGACAACCTCGATGGCTTGTCGGTTTACCCGGGCACACAAGGTTTGCCGGTGTTGAGAAAAGCAATCTCAGGCTGGATATTGCGCCGTTTTGATGCCTTGGTCGACCCGGAAACTCAGGTTTTGCCGATTCTGGGCTCGCGTGAGGCTTTGTTTTCTTTCGCACAGGTGGTATTGGATGGTTGTGAGAACGACAGCCACGTGGTTTTTCCAAACCCCTTCTATCAAATTTACGAAGGTGCCACCTTTTTAGGTGGCGCAAGCCCTGTGTTTGTGAACATTGATCCGGCCAGTGGTTTGTCAAATTTTCACGCACTCAGCCCCGATGTATTGGCCAAAACAAAGCTGATGTATGTGTGTTCGCCCAACAACCCGACCGGTGCGGTGTATTCGCTGGAAGACTGGCAAAGGCTGTTTGATCTGGCCGATGAATACAATATCGTGATTGCGTCGGATGAATGTTATTCAGAAATTTACCTTGATGGCACCGCAGCCCCCATCGGCGGGCTTGAAGCAGCAAGCCGGCTTGGCCGATCGGATTATAACAATTTGATTGTGTTTTCCAGCCTCTCCAAGCGCTCTAACGCTCCTGGGCTTCGTTCTGGTTATGTGGCCGGCGATGCAGACCTGATCAAGGCATTTCTTCGCTACCGCACCTACCATGGTTCTGCCATGTCGACCACCATACAAATGGCCAGCGTGGCTGCCTGGAACGATGAAGAACACGTTGCCGAGAATCGTCGCCTGTACACCGAGAAGTTCAAAGCCTTCAGCGCCATTCTTGAGGGCAAGCTTGATCTGCACATTCCACCTGCCGGCTTTTACTTTTGGGCTGATGTGGGGCAAAGCGACACCGAATTCGCCAAGAGGCTATTTGCCCAAGCCCATGTTACCCTGTTGCCCGGAAGCTTTTTGGGTCGTGAGGTGAATGGTTTTAACCCTGGTAGCAACCATGTGAGAATTGC
>JAHJCM010000056.1 GCA_018812945.1 Gammaproteobacteria bacterium
CAAAAATTCTTTAACAACTTGAAACATGGTTCGCTCTCAATTAATTCCAGATGTTCCAGGGAGTCTGCATCCAGGCAGCTACTACCACCAGCCAAACCAGTGTCAACGGAATGAACACCTTCCAGCCCAGACGCATGATCTGGTCATAGCGGTAACGCGGGAATGATGCACGGAACCAGATGAACATCGACACCAGCAAGAAGGTTTTAATACCCAGCCAGATCCAGCCTGGTATAAAACTGAGGAATGCAACTGGCGCGTCCCAACCACCGAAGAACATGATCGCAGCCAAACAGGACAGCAAAATCATGTTGGCGTATTCGGCCAGGAAGAAAATGGCAAAGGTCATGCCGGAATATTCAACCATGTGACCCGCCACGATTTCCGATTCTCCTTCAACCACGTCAAAGGGGTGGCGGTTGGTTTCAGCCACCGCAGAAATCATGTAGATCACCAGCAAGGGCAATAAAGGTAACCAATTCCAGGACAGGAAGTTCAAACCCATATCAGCGAACTGGCCTGTGGTTTGAGTCATCACGATGTCAGTCATGTTCAGGCTGCCCGCCACCAGCAATACGGTGACCAGTACAAAACCAATCGCCAATTCATAGGACACCATTTGCGCAGAAGCGCGCATGGCAGCGAGGAAGGCGTACTTGGAATTGGATGCCCAACCGGCGATGATCACGCCATACACCTCAAGCGATGTAATCGCCATGAGATAAAGCAAACCAGCATTCACATTGGCCAAAACGGTTTCAGGTCCAAATGGAATCACGGCCCAGGCCGCCAAGGCTGGCATGATGGTCATGATCGGCGCAATGATGAACAAGCCTTTGTTGGCATTCATCGGCACGATGATTTCCTTGAACATCATCTTGACCGCATCCGCGATAGGCTGGAGCAATCCCATCGGGCCCACATAACTTGGGCCCATGCGAATGTGCATGCGACCAATCATTTTGCGTTCCCAATAGGTTAGATAAGCGACGCAACCCAGCAACGGCAAGGTGATTGTCAAAATCTTGATCAGAGTCCAAACAGGCACCCAGGCTGGCCCGAGTAAATCAGAACCAAAGGTCGTGATCATGTCGATGGGTGAACTCATACCTGCACCTCGCTGGCCACCACCGCCTCGACCGTAACACCACCAAACACAGTGCGCAGGCTTTGCGAATCCGCACGCCCCATGGGCACCAACACTGTGTTGTCAGCAATTGTTTTATTCACTAGAACTGCAGCACGCAACGTGCCGCCCTCAGAGTCTGTCAATTGAATTTTGTCACCAGACTTGACACCCAATGACCCGGCTGTTTGCGCACTGATTTGTGCAAGTGCTGGTTTGGCAGCCTTGGTTTTGCGCAGCGAGTCGGCACGGCGAACCAGTGCATCGGTGTCATAAATTGGCGCGAATGCTGCCAGTTCGAGTTGGCCATTGAGCGCCACGCCGGCGACAGCTTGTTCGGGAATCGCGTTGCTCAACACAGCAGCATGGTTGGCTGGCAAGAATGCTTTCAATACTTCTTCCGAACTATTGAACTCAAAACCTTCCAGGCCCAGCAAATTGCCCAACACTCGCAATACCTTCCAGCCTGGGCGAGTTTCACCCAATGGTCGAACTGCCGCTTTGAATGTTTGAGCAGTGCCTGCGATATTGATAAAAGTACCCGAGGTTTCAGTGCTGGGCGCAATGGGCAACAACACATCCGCGTACTGCTTGGCATTGCCCACAAATGCACTGGCTTGCACCACAAATTCCGCATCGATCAGACCGCGCACAATCTTCTGCCCCTGCACGCTGTCCAAGTCTGGTTCAGCGCCAAAAACAATCGCTGCCTTGGCCTTGCCTTCCAGCATCGCTTGGGCGCTTTTACCACCATGAGCACTGGCTTGAATGCCCGCAATAAAAGACCCGACCCAGTTGGCACCGTCACCCAGGAACCCGAGTGTCGCGCCAGTCGATTTGGCCAATTCATTTGCTTTGGTGAGTACCTGACCCGCAAATGGGCTCATCAAAACCTGTTGACCAATCAGTACAAACTTTCCGCCTTCAGGTGCGCTCAATGCGTTGGCCACAGCATCGTGATTCAAAGTATCAGCCCACTTCGAAGGAGCAGCCTTAAGCCATACAGCTTTGGGCATCAATGGATCCAATCCACCTGCATTCACCAGTACCACACGGGCGCCCTGCTTTGCAGCTTGGCGAATACGCTGGGTCAGCAAAGGCTGATCATTGCGGGGGTCCGCACCCACTACAACAATCGATTCCGCATCCGCCAACTCTTGAATTGAGGCACCCAACCAAGGCTTGGCACCGGCCAGGTTCAGGTTTGCACTGTGCCGCAAGCCTGCATCTATGCTTGTTGAACCAAGGCCTGCCATCAAGGCTTTGGTCAGTGCCATTTCCTCAAAGGTACTGTTTGGCGAAACCAGCATGGCGATGCTGTTCAGGTCGGTCGATTCACGGCGGGCTTTCTTCAAACCTTCAAACGCCACATTCAGAGCGGTTTGCCAGTCAGTTGTTACCCACTGACCGTTCTTCTTGATCATCGGTTCAGTCAAACGATCAGTTGCCAGCAAGCCTTCGTAACTAAAACGGTCACGGTCCGAAATCCAGCACTCGTTCACGCTGTCATTTTCTTGCGGAACAATACGCATGACCTTGTCGGCCTTAACCTGCACCACCACATTCGACCCCAGGCTGTCATGCGCCGAGATGGATTTGCGACGCGCCATTTCCCAAGTGCGGGCGTTGTAACGGAAAGGCTTGGATGTGAGTGCGCCCACGGGACACAGATCAATCATGTTGCCTGACAACTCTGAATCCACAGAATTGCCCACAAAGCTCAGAATTTCGGAATGTTCACCGCGATTGGCCATGCCCAGTTCCATAACGCCGGCCACTTCCTGGCCAAAACGCACGCAACGTGTGCAATGAATGCAACGGCTCATTTCCTGCGCCGAAACCAGCGGGCCGATGTCTTTGTAAAATACAACGCGCTTTTCTTCCTGATAGCGTGAAGACACGCCACCGTAACCCACTGCGATGTCCTGCAACTGACACTCGCCACCTTGGTCGCAAATCGGGCAATCAAGCGGGTGATTAATCAGCAAAAATTCCATGACGCTTTTTTGGGCGTTCACGGCTTTTTCGCTTTTGGTGCGAACAATCATGCCGGGCGACACAGGTGTAGCGCAAGCGGGCAAAGGCTTGGGCGCTTTTTCTACATCGACCAGACACATGCGGCAGTTGGCCGCAATCGACAATTTTTTGTGATAGCAAAAGTGAGGCACATAGCTGCCTGCCTTCTCAGCGGCGTCCATGAGCATGCTGCCCTCGGCCACTTCAACTTTTACACCATCAATCTCTAGTTCAACCATTTGTATCTACCCGCAGGGAATCAAACGTAAGCCGGCACGATGCACGACTTGTGTGTGATGTGATGCTCAAATTCTTCATGGAAATGTTTCAGGAAAGCACGAACTGGCATGGCAGCAGCATCGCCCAACGCACAAATGGTGCGGCCCTGAATGTTGTCGGCAATCGAGTTCAA
>JAHJCM010000057.1 GCA_018812945.1 Gammaproteobacteria bacterium
CCGTGATGGCCGAACCCGACGAAGCCGAAGTGATCGAAATCAACCCTGCCGATTTGCGAATTGACACCTACCGCGCCAGTGGTGCGGGTGGTCAGCACATCAACAAAACCGATTCCGCCGTGCGCATTACCCACTTGCCCACAGGCCTGGTAGTGGAATGCCAGGACGAACGCAGCCAACACAAAAACAAGGCCAAAGCCATGAAGGTATTGAATGTTCGCCTTCAGGACAAAATTGATCGCGAACGCCAAGCCGCCGAAGCCAGCGAACGTCGCAGCCTCGTGGGCTCAGGCGACAGGTCCGAGCGTATTCGCACCTACAACTTTCCCCAGGGGCGAATGACCGACCACCGAATCAACTTGACCCTGTACAAACTCGACTACATCATGGATGGGGATTTAACCGACCTGATGAATGGCCTGACTGCATTTCACGAAGCTGAACTGCTGGCCGAGATCACCGCCAAAGAATGAGCACACTGCCCAAGCCCACCATTGAATCGGTGTTGCAGCAAACACGCGAAGAGACCGGGCTTGCGCCCAGCGACCTGCGTATCCTGATGACCCACATCACCGGGTTTGACCGGGTCAATCTGGTGACCAAGGGCAACCGTGAACTTCCCATGGACCAACTCAGCGCGTTCAAATCAATGGCCGCCAAAAGGCAGCAAGGCGAACCCATTGCCTATTTGGTACAACAAAAGGAATTCTATTCACGCCCGTTTTTTGTCGACTCGCGGGTGCTGATACCCCGCCCCGAAACCGAAGAACTGGTAGAACATGCCCTTGGTTTTTTGCAAAGCAAATCGACTGAAAACCTGCTCACCCGCGTGCTCGACATTGGCTGTGGCAGCGGCGCGATTGCTGTGTCACTGGCACTTGAAAACCCAATACTTGAGGTAACCGCCAGCGATATTTCAGCTGACGCCCTGTGGGTTGCCCAATTCAATGCCAATGAACTGGGCGCGAAAAACATCCGCTTCGTTCAATCTGATCTCTTCGAGAATTTGCTGAACCAAACGCCGCCTTTGGCGTTCGACCTTATTTGCAGCAATCCACCCTATATTCAACTGGGTGATGAACATCTTTCCCAAGGGGATCTTCGCTTCGAACCCCCGCAAGCACTGACAGACGGCGGCGATGGCCTTCGTTTCTACCGCGAAATCGCAGAACACAGCCCAGCCCTGTTGCGCGCTGGTGGTGGTGTACTGGTGGAGCATGGCTACAACCAGCAAGAGGCCGTGAAAGCCCTGTTTTCAAAGGGGCCTTATGTGCACATTCAAGGCCTGCCCGACCTGGCGGGCACTCCGCGCTTTGTGTTTGCCCACATTTAATTTGCACAGCAAATTCTCGCAAGGCATTGAAAACGAGCGTTTTATACCCACATCCATTACACTACAGGGTTGTAGCAATCCATCCAATTGAAAGGAAGTTTCTATGAGCGTTCGCGATTCCATTCACGAAACCGTCACCAGCCACCCCGTGGTTTTGTTCATGAAAGGAACAGCCCAGTTCCCCATGTGCGGGTTTTCTGGTCGCGCCATTCAAATTCTGAAAGCCTGCGAAGCTGAAAAAGTGGTCACAGTGAACGTACTGGACGACCCCGAAATTCGCCAAGGCATCAAGGAATACGCCAACTGGCCCACCATTCCACAGCTGTACGTGAACGGTGAATTCTTGGGCGGCTGCGACATCATGACCGAGATGTACCAAAGCGGCGAACTGCAGGCATTGATTGCCGCCGCTAATGCATCGACCAAATCTGAATAAATCATGAATCAGGTCGCACCACCAATCGTGCGGCCATTTTCAGGCAAGCCATCTTGAGCAGCACCCTTCCCCCCCAATTCAAACAGTCCATCACCGTCGCCATTACCGGTGCCAGCGGTGCTTTGTACGGTTTGAAAATTCTCGACTTGCTGCGTGCTCGCGGCGACACGGAAATTCACTTGGTGGTTTCTTCCTCAGGTTGGCTTACATTGGCCAGTGAAAGCGATCTGAGCAAGGAAGAAATTGAAGCGAAAGCCCATGTGGTCCACTCGCCCAAACAAGTGGGAAACTGCATTGCCAGTGGTTCTTATCCCTCCATGGGCATGGTCATTGCGCCCTGCTCCATGCACACCTTGGCTGCTGTGGCACATGGCTTGTCGAATAACCTGATCACCCGCGCAGCCGATGTGGTGCTGAAAGAGCGACGCCGCCTGGTCTTGCTGCCCCGCGAAACTCCGCTGAATTTGGCTCATCTTCGCAACATGGTCAGCGTGACAGAAATGGGTGGCATTGTGATGCCACCCGTGCCCGCGCTATACCAGCGCCCTGCCAGCATCGATGCCATGGTCACCGACACCGCCCAGCACGCCCTACAACTGCTGGGACTGCCCAATGTACAGCGCAGCGAATGGCAGGGGCTCAAAAACAGCAGCTAAAGATTGCGCTTGCCCAGCGCTTTCTCGGGTGATCAATCAACGTCTCGGGCAGTCTTATCCCCCTCATTGATCTAGACTGGCACGTGAAAGCGCTGCTGCAAGCCCTCTTCTGTATCAAGCCCCAACTCAACCAACATGTTGCGTAATCGCTGCGCAGCCTTGGGGTTCGATCGTTGGTGCTTCTTCGCAATAATCAACTCATTTTTCATCGAGTGCTCCCAACCCACCAACTCGGTCACAGTCACCTGATAACCATAGGCCTCCAATTGCAGGCAACGCAGCACATTGGTGAGCTGGCTTCCGAATTCCCGGGTGTGTAGGGGGTGGCGCCACATTTCCACCAAACTGGTTTTACCCAGCTGGCTGGCTTTGTTCTTGCGCAAATGCGCCGCCACTTCAGCCTGACAACATGGCACCAAAGCCATAAACTTCGCCTGTTTTTTCAACCCGAATGAGATCGCATCATCTGTCGCGGTATTGCAGGCGTGAAGCGCCGTCACAATATCGACTGTGTCAGGCAAATCAGGATGGTCTGTGGCCTGCGCAACCGGCAAATTCATGAACCGCATACCAGCATCAAATCCAAGCTGTTTTGCCAGTGCATTGGACTTGTCAACCAACTCTTGCCGTGTTTCCACACCAGCCACTATCGCGCCTTCTGGGTTCTGTTTCATGTAAAGGTCATACAGAATAAACCCGAGATACGACTTGCCGGCGCCATGATCGACCAGATACAAACCACCGTGATTGACTTTGCGCACTTCGTCAATCAACGGTTCAATGAAATGGGTCAGGTGATACACCTGCTTTAGCTTTCTCCGGCTGTCCTGGTTAATGCCACCTTCTCGCGTCACAATGTGCAACGCCTTCAACAGTTCGATGGACTGGCCTGGCTTTAGCTCAAGTGTATCTAGGGGGTTTCTTTTGGGTTTGGGCATCGCTGTGGGTTGCTGCGGTAAATACAATGCGCACAGTGTAAAGGGTTTGAGCGCAATTGGCGTGGGTTCTGATCTCTCACCTGCCGGTGAACTGCCCAATCGGCTTGGGCTCCGATCTCTTGCAGCCTCTTCATCGCCCAATCTGCTTGGGTTCCGATCTCTCGCCTGCCCGTTAACTGCCCGATCGGCTTGGGTTCCGATCTCTCGCCAGAAAACCTGTACTCCCCTTGCTGAGCCTCGCGATGCCTGAGAACGACCCAATGGAATGGACGCCTCCAACCTAAATCGGCATCCCTGTGCCAAAGTGAGAGTCGTTACATTTCACTTGCGAAGGAGGAGGCGTCATGGAGAAGCTTACAACAATC
>JAHJCM010000009.1 GCA_018812945.1 Gammaproteobacteria bacterium
CAGTTGATGAAGTGGAAA
Source organism: Gammaproteobacteria bacterium (assembly GCA_018812945.1). Classification (GTDB taxonomy): domain Bacteria; phylum Pseudomonadota; class Gammaproteobacteria; order Burkholderiales; family Burkholderiaceae_B; genus Limnobacter. The sequence continues at coordinate 19 of JAHJCM010000009.1, forward strand.
CGGTCCTCGTTACGGCGTTCTTCAATGTCGCGGTTTTTCTGGAATGCGTCGGGATCAAAGCCACCACATTCCACAGCCAGTGAATGGTCCACGATCAATTGCGTGGGCACCACCGGGTTCACCAGCGATGGGTCGCCGCCTTGGTCTGCAATCGCATTGCGCAGGCCTGCCAAATCCACCAAAGCGGTTTGGCCCAGAATGTCGTGGCAGACCACGCGCGCTGGGTACCAGGGAAAATCCAGGTCGCGCTTGCGGTATATCAGTTGCTTCAGGCTGTCATTCAGCGAAGAAGGTTCGCAACGGCGCACCAGTTGCTCGGCCAGCACCTTGCTGGTGTAGGGCAGTTTGTCCCACGCGCCTGGCTCGATTGCATCAACAGCTGCCTGGGTGTCGAAGAAATCAAGCTTGGTGCCGGGCAAGTTTTTACAAAATTGTGTGTTCATGCTTATTTGCGATCCTTGATGGGTACAAATTTCTGGTCTTCGGGGCCAGTGTAGTTGGCGCTTGGGCGAATGATCTTGCCGTCGATGCGCTGCTCAATCACATGGGCGCTCCAGCCGGAGGTGCGGGCAATTACGAACAGTGGGGTGAACATTGCAGTGGGCACGCCCATCATGTGGTAGCTCACGGCGCTGAACCAGTCCAGGTTCGGGAACATCTTCTTGATTTCCCACATCACGCTTTCCAACCTTTCAGCGATGTTGTACATCTTCATGTTGTTCTGTTCTTTGGACAGGTCTTCGGCCACTTTCTTGATCACCACGTTGCGGGGGTCGCTCACGGTGTAAACGGGGTGGCCAAAACCAATCACTACTTCCTTGCGTTCAACGCGTGCGCGAATGTCGGCTTCTGCTTCATCCGGGTTGTCGTAACGTTTTTGAATCTCGAATGCCACTTCATTGGCACCGCCATGCTTGGGGCCGCGCAAGGCACCAATGCCACCGCAAATGGCGGAGTACATGTCGGAACCGGTACCAGCCACAACGCGGCTGGTGAATGTGGATGCATTGAACTCATGTTCCGCGTACAGAATCAACGAGGTATGCATGGCGCTGACCCAGCTGTCACGCGGCTTTTCGCCGTGCAGCAAATGCAGGAAGTGGCCGCCGATTGAATCATCGTCAGTTTCCACTTCAATACGCTTGCCGTTGTGGCTGTAGTGGTACCAGTAAAGCAGCATGCTGCCCAGGCTGGCCATCAGCTTGTCTGCGATGTCGCGCGCGCCGGGGTGGTTGTGGTCGTCCTTTTCTGGCTGTAGGCAGCCCAACACGGACACACCAGTGCGCATCACATCCATCGGGTGGGCAGAAGGGGGTAGGGCTTCAAGTGCCTGCTTCACACCTGCGGGAATGCCGCGCAGGGCTTTCAGTTTCAGTTTGTAGCCAGCCAGCTCAGCTACAGTGGGCAGCTTGCCGTGCACCAGCAAATAAGCAATTTCTTCGAACTCGGTCGTGGTGGCCAAGTCCAGAATGTCATAACCACGGTAAGCCAGGTCGTTGCCGGTACGGCCCACTGTACACAATGCTGTGTTGCCAGCCGCGGTGCCGGAAAGGGCTACAGATTTCTTGGGCTTGAAGCCTGGAGTTGTTGTTTGTTGCTCAGACATTGCTGTCTCCTGTTAAAAATAATGTTTTTATAACAAATGTTTATTGTATTTTCTTGAAGTTATTTCTGCTGAAAAAGGGCGTCCAGTTTTTGCTCGAAATCGTGGTAGCCAATGCTGTCGTAAAGCTCCATTCGGGTTTGCATGGTGTCCAGTACGTTCTTCTGGGTGCCATCGCGGCGCACCGCTTCATACACGTTCTGTGCTGCTTTGTTCATGGCGCGGAAGGCACTCAAGGGGTAAAGCACCAAGCCTACGCCCACACCTTTCAGTTCTTCGGTGGTGAACAAGGGGGTTGAGCCAAACTCAGTGATGTTGGCCAAGACAGGCACCTTCACCGCGTCCACAAACTGCTGGTACATGCTCAGTTCGGTCATTGCCTCGGGAAAAATCATGTCGGCACCGGCTTCCACGCAGGCGCAGGCGCGGTCAATGGCCGATTGCAAACCTTCCACGGCCAATGCATCTGTACGCGCCATGATCACGAAGTCGTCCGAACCACGGGCATCCACGGCCGCTTTGATGCGGTCTACCATTTCAGCTTGAGTCACAATCGCCTTGCCGGGGCGATGACCACAACGCTTTGCGCCCACCTGGTCTTCAATGTGCATGGCGGCAGCACCGGCTTTCATCATGGCTTTGGTGGTTCGGGCAATGTTGAACGCTGATGAGCCAAAGCCAGTGTCGACATCCACCAGCAAGGGGGTGTCACATACATCGGTAATTCGACGCACGTCGGTCAGTACGTCATCCAGTCCAGAAATGCCCAGGTCTGGCAGGCCCAATGAACCGGCTGCAACACCGCCACCGCTTAAGTAAATGGCTTTGAAGCCGGCACGCTTGGCCAGCAATGCGTGGTTGGCATTGATTGCGCCAATCACTTGCAAAGGTTGTTCTTCTTTCACTGCCTGGCGAAAACGGGCGCCTGCGGAATGTTGGGTCATGGTGTTCTCCTTGTTGTATGCTCCATGTAGTGCAGGGTTCGTGCCAGTCAAAAAAAATAATGGAATATTCAAATAAGATCAATGATTTGTCGTGCTAATATCAAGTAATTGCAAGAATAATTTGATGGTGTTTTGAAACATGTTTGTGTAAAATGAAACGGTTTTATGTTTCAAATGAAACTCAAGGTGTTTTGAATGAAACCCAGAATTGTGGTGTTCAGCATCAGTGCATTGGCTGGTACATTGAGGGAGATCGCCCGCGATTACAGTGGTTCAGCCAATATTGAATTGGTGCCCAAGGCGTATGAAGATGCCTTGGCCTACGCACGCAACCGTTATTACACCGACACGGCTGATGTATTCGTCGCCGCAGGTTCAAACGGCGCATTCTTGCAGAACCAGCTTGAGGCGCCGCTGGTCATTATTCGTACGGACGGTTTTGATGTAATGCAAGCCTTGGCATCTGCCAGAAAAGCGTCTGCGGCAGTGGGCTTGGTCAGTTACGAACATTCGTTTGATGAGCTCGAGCAGTTTGCCCGAGCGTTTGATGTGCCCTTGAGTACCCGAACCTATCGCACACCGGAGGACGCGCGTCGTGCTGTGCGGGAATTGGCCCAGTTGGGCGTGAAGGTGGTGGTGGGGTCGGGCTTGGTCACTGAAATTGCTCAGGAAATGGGACTGGAAGCCATTCTGATTTATTCCCGGCAAGGTGTTGTAAAAGCTTTTGAGGAAGCCATACGGCTAGCCAGTGCCAAGGCCACTGGCGGAGTGCGCCGAAACAGCCAGGCTTATACGTACCACACCGAACAAGACCTGATTGGCAATAGCCGGGCAGTTGAAAAGCTGCGCAATACGATTCGCCTGTGTGGCAGTATCGATTTTTCCGTGCTAATTCAGGGTGAAACCGGCGTGGGCAAGGAGTTGGTGGCCCAATCCATCCACAGCGCCAGCCCACGTGCGGGCAAACCTTTCGTCGCAATCAATTGTGCATCGCTTACCGAAAGCCTTTTGGAAAGCGAGCTGTTTGGTTATGAAGAGGGTGCATTTTCAGGGGCCGTGAAAGGTGGGCGCGCGGGCATGTTTGAAAGCGCGCAGGGTGGCACTGTGTTTCTCGATGAAATTGGTGACATGCCCTTGGCTTTTCAAACGCGTTTGTTGCGTATTCTCGAAGACAACACAGTGCGCCGAATTGGGTCAGCCTCCTCCCGCAAGGTTGATTTCTGGCTGCTGGCCGCCAGCAACGTGAATTTGCAGCAAGCCGTTGAAGAAGGGCGTTTTCGGGAAGATCTTTATTTTCGCTTGAATGAAATGCTGATTCATATCCCGCCATTGCGAGAACGTGCCGAAGACATTGGCGAATTGGCCGGGTACTTTTTGAGGACTACGCCAGTGCGTGTCAGCAAATCGAAATTTGATGGGTTTCTTCAACTGGCTTTGCCGGTTCTTCAATCCTTGCCTTGGCCAGGCAATATCCGTCAATTGAAGAATGTGTGTCGCAGGGCGGCTGTGTTGATGTTGCAAGAAAGTGATCTGTCGTCCTGGCGCACCTGGTTTCCAGACTTGCTCGTGGGCCTGGAAAATTCGACCACGCCACATTTGCAGCAAAACAATGCACCCGATACGATGAATAATATGAACACTTTGGCCTTGGCTTATAGCAGGGCACCCATGTCTGAGCGTTCAAGCATTGTCCGTCAGGCATTAACCCTGGTCGGTGGCGAGGTCAATAAGGTGGCTGAAGGTTTGGGCATTAGCAGGTCTACGGTTTGGCGTTTAAATAAGGGCAGCTAACTACATGTCCTACACGCCACCCACCCTGACCGAATCTGATGTGGAATTCACTGCCATTCGCGCCCAAGGCGCGGGTGGTCAAAATGTCAACAAAGTCTCCAGTGCCATTCACTTGCGTTTTAACATTCGTTCATCGTCTTTGCCTGAATTCATCAAGGAAAAATTACTGGCCCTGCAAGACCAACGTTTGACCAAAGACGGCGTTATTGTCATCAAGGCTCAAACCACGCGCAGCCAAGAGCAAAATCGCATTGATGCATTAGTGCGCTTGAACGAGTTGATTGCCGAGGTGGCCAAACCGGTCAAGATTCGCCGTGAAACCCGCCCAACCCTGGGGTCAAAACGCCGCAGGCTAGAAGGCAAAAGTATTCGGGGGCAGGTCAAGGCTTTGCGTGGAAAGGTTCAGGATTAATCTTTGCCTGCAACAGAACGCAAGCTGTGGTGCACGACCCAAGGCCACAAACGTTTGTCTTTATCGTGTGTAAAAAACACTTACAATTTTTGTTTGTAACTATTTTTCGGGAGAATCAATGGACCTTATTCGCATACTGATCGCCATCTTGTTGCCTCCACTGGGCGTGTTTCTTCAAGAAGGGCTGGGCAAGCATTTCTGGATCAACATCATTCTGACTTTGCTCGGCTACATTCCCGGCATTGTTCACGCCGTGTATATCATCGCCAAAAAGTAGCCGCTTGCTGCTCGCGCAGGAACATTGCCCATGGCGTGTTCCGTTTTACAAATTATTTTGTATACCGTTATTGTTTGTAGTCCGTTAATACTCTCTCATTCACAACATTCAGGAAAACAAGATGCAAGCCACCAAACTGATCGGAATTCTGTTGATTGTTGCCGGCACCTTGGGACTGGTCTACGGGGGCTTTAGCTACACCGAAGAGTCAACCGCAGCAAAAATTGGTTCGCTCGAGATCACAGTGGATCAGGAAAAAGAGGTCAACGTTCCCATGTGGGCAGGCGTGGGTGCAATAGTTGCCGGGGCGTTCCTGCTGCTGGTGGGTGGTCGCCGCCGCTAGTTTGTCCAGCGCTCAACTAGGCAAATGACCACGCCACAATGCGCGTGGTCTTGTTGCCTTGTTCCATTTCAACTTCAAGAATATCCCGTGCACCCGCATTGCGCATGTGCCATTTGGCTTGCGGTACATTTTCGGCCTTTGATACCAGCGTGGTAAACCATCTGCATTGTTTACCAAATTGCGCGCTCTCATTGATCATGGTTTGCAGAAAACCAATTTCCCCACCCTCGCACCACAATTCATTTTTCTGCCCACCAAAATTCAAGCCCGCAGGTGCTTTTGAACCTGGTTTTTCTCCACGATTAAAAGCCAGGCTATTCACTTTTCGTTGATTGCTTTTTATGGCTTCTTTCTGTGAGGCGTGAAATGGCGGGTTGCACACGCTCAGGTCAAATTTCTCACCTGCCTTGATCACACCTTCCAATATTTTCCGTTTATCCCGCTGCAGCCGCAGATCAATCAGGCGCTTCAAGTCGTCGTTTTTATCCAGCACCGAGGCAAGGTTCTTCAAGCCAACCGGGTCAATTTCACTGCCAGTGCAGTGCCAGCCGTATACTTTTGCTGCCAGCAATGAATAAATGCCGTTGGCCCCTGTGCCGATGTCCAGCATTTTTACCTGCCTTGAATCTGATGCCTTAATCCCGCAGCTCGACAGCAAATCTGCCGCATAGTGAATGTAATCCACCCTGCCGGGAATCGGCGGGCACAGGTAGCCCTCTGGCACGTTCCACTCCGAGATGCCGTAGTGGTGTTTCAGCAGTGCGCAATTCAATGCCTTTACCGCAGCAGGCGAGGCGAAATCGATGGAGTTTCGGCCATGGTTATTGGGCTTAACAAATTTTTTCAGGGCAGGGGAAGTCAACACCAAGGCATCGAAATCGTAACCGTCTTTGTGCGCGTTATTGGGGTGAAGTGTTTTGGTCAATTTTTCTCTCGCTGGGCCTTACTGCGCGCCGCCAAATCATAGCAACCGGTTTTGTTGGCATTCTCGGCAGAATCGGGCGCACCTGTGTCCAAAAATGGAATCAGTGCCGCAAACGGGTTTAGCAGCGACAGCAACACCGCGCCAGCCACCTTGCCCGCAATTGGACCCTTTTCAAGGGATACATCGGGTGAGCCCATGGTGCCAGTGATCAGTAAAGGCGTACGCAGGCTAACCGGACTGAAGTCTTTGGGTGTTACAACCACCCTCAAATTCAAGGCTTCTGTTTTCATCGAAATACTGCCATTGACCCACATTGCGGAGTCTTGAGTATCAATCACAAATACCTTGGGTTGCAGTACGCCATTGTTTGCATTCAGGTCAGCAAACGCACAGGTCATTTGCAACACGTCATCACCCCGAAACCAAACACCGAGCGCCTCGGCAGCGTCCAGGCCTGCAGCCTCAACGATCAAATGCGACATGGTGCCATTGCGCACCTGTGTTCGTACATTGCCAGCCAGGCTGCCCAGTATTTCAGCGGTCGAGCGGCCTTGCCCACTCAGTTTGGCAGCACCATTCATGGTGCCGGTTACATAAGGCGGCTCATTGCCTGCCCTTGGTATGTTCAGCCATTGCTCAAGCTGCACATTGGCCCAGTTCAGGTCCACATTCCAAATAGCGATATCTTCTCGCCCATCCAATTTCACCGAGCCAGCAAGTTCGCCCTTTGCTGTTTTTGCCTGAATGTCTGAAATGGTCAAAACACCCTCAGCGACAGCCAAATGTGCCCGCAAGGGTCGAAGTGGCTTCAATATCTCGCTGCCCAAATCCAGATTGTCGATGTCAATTTCTACATCAGCATCCATTGCCCTCAGGGAAGGAAGATCGAAGGGTTTGTCTGGTAACACTCTACCTTTGCTTGTGGCCGCTGCAACTTGTTTTTCAGCTGGTGCGCCTACGGTAGGGCCCAGGTCAGCCAGTACCAGCGATGGTCCTTTCAGTTCTCCGGTCAGAAGGGGTTGTGTTTTGCCACCTTTATAAACAAAGCGCCCGTTCAAACGACTGCTGCCGATTGTTGCGTTGTCGATGTTGACCTGCCAGTTGTCTGCGTCGCGCACCAAGTTACCTTCGGTACGAAAGGCCGGCGTGTTTGGCAAAGTGACTCCCAGTGCCTGGCCGGCTGCGGCCAGGGATGATCCGCTTACAGCAAACTGTCCGGACAGTTGCTGCATGCCCAGCGCGTCGGCGGCGTTTCCCTTGAAGTCCAATCGGGCTCGCCCCAAGGACACGTTCAGCTCCGCCGGAATTGGCTTGCCCTGCTTGGCCACCCAAGGCAGCACACCGGTTGATTTCAGTTGGATATCAAGCTTTTTGCCTTGATACGAACCCAGTGCCATCACAGTTAGCGCATCGGCTCCAATCTCTCCCTCCTGCAGGCTCAGTGTTGCATCCAGATCAAGATCAAGGGGTTCATCCCGATAGGTGATTTGGCCTTTCTGAATAGCCAGCAAATCAAACTCTGGGGCAGGGGCAGGCGCTGTGTCTGGTTCGTTTTTGGCAAATTGCCATGATGCTCGCCCGTCTTTCAGGCGTTCGAAATTGCCGTTGAGCAATGTGGCTGTCAGCGACTTGATTCTCAGGGCAGATTTCGGCGTGTTGGCCCACTTGATCAGATCAACATAGCGCAATCCAACAGACACGTTTTCCGCTCTAACCATAAAAGGCGACTGGCTCCAGGCAGGTGAGCCCACCTCAAAATGACTCAAGTTCAATCGAATGCCACCAATCAAGCGCAGTTTAAACCGAGGGTTTCTGTCATCCGGTTTCGTCAGTTGAATATCTCTTTCAAGTGTTTCGCTCAGCCATTGCTCGGCTGGTTTGGCCAAAAAGGGCCATCCCATTAGTTCAAATATGCCCACAGCCAAAACAAGCAAAGCCAGTGTCGCCCAAGCCAGTAGTCGAACCGGCTTTTGCCGATACAGCTTCGAGGTAATCGGTGTTCTTTTCAATTGTTGTCCTGATTCTCTGTTGCAAGAATTGGGTTTCTGATTCGCACTTCTCACAATGGTTAACGCATACTAGCGAGAAGCGGTCAACTTAAGCAGCTTGTACCCGTTATACGGAATATCTCAATTCGATTGATTTCTTTTATTCAGGAAGTATGAAACATGAAAACACTGTTTTCCATGATGGCGTTGATGTTGGCTTTGAGCAGCTGTGCAGTGTACACCCCCGCGGGTTCCGTTGTGGTTGATCCAGGTGGCCACGGTGGCGGTCATTGCCCTCCCGGGCAGGCCAAAAAAGGCAACTGCTAAACTGGGCGCCTGTTGTGAGTGCTTACGTGGTTGGTCAAATCAACATCGTCGATCCACTCAAGTGGCAAGAGTATCGGGACCAAGTGCCCGGCACTCTTGCTGCCTGGAATGCAGAATTGGTTTTCAGGGGTGTCAAGGCCGCAGATTTGGCGCGCCAAAATGCCTTCAGCGACATCGTAGTGATACGTTTTCCAACGCTGGATGCAGTCCATGGCTGGTTTGAATCGAATGCGTACCAGGCACTCATACCGCTTCGCGAGGCTGCGGCCCAGGTGTTGTTAACCACATACGAGGCTTGAACCACTTGCTTGATCCTGCAGCTCGAGAAATTCTCCAGTTTTGGTTTGAGGACACAGATCCGAAATCCTGGTGGTCGGCCGACCCAAAGTTTGATGAACTAATTCGTCTGCGTTACGGAGAAGCCCTTGTGAGGGCCGCCCAAAGTGAGTTTTACTCATGGCGTGCCTCAGCCAGAGGGCGTCTCGCGGAAATCATTGTTCTAGATCAGTTTTCTCGCAATGTCTATCGCAATACACCCTCAGCTTTTGCTCAGGATCCAATGGCCTTGGCCCTCGCCCAAGAAGCCGTTGCCAGGGGTGTACTAAATGAATTGACTCCGGATGAAAGGGCATTTTTGCTTTTGCCTTACATGCACAGCGAGTCACCGCTCATTCATGTTCAGGCCGAGCGCTTGTACCGGGAATGGGCCCCGGAGAACAACCACAAGTTTGAGCTTCGACACAAGGAAATCATTGACAGGTTTGGGCGATACCCGCATCGAAACAGAATCCTGAATCGAGAGTCCACCACTGAAGAGCTTGAGTTTCTGAAACAGCCGGGGTCAAGTTTTTAACCACCGCGGTTTGATCGTGCGTTCAGTACTTCAAAAAAGTATCGGTAACTTGCCCGGTCATGCAATTCGCCCTTGATCTGAATTGGCCCCCAGTCGGCTTTCTGGGCCTCGGTCAACACTTGCACTGCTTCATCCACCTCAGAATCGGTGGGCAGCATGGCTGACACGATATGCACAATTTGATCGGGGTGTATGCTCCACATTCGTGTGAAGCCAAAGTCCCTTTTCGCGCGCGTCGCATCTTCGGCCGCCATCTCCGGTTGGCGAATGTTACGGGTTACGTTGTGCGAGGGTACCTTGCCGAATCGGTGGCAGGCTGCGGAAATTTCAAGTTTTGCCCTGCGCACCAGCGGGTTTTCGAACTGTCCTGGCGAGTTAAGTGCAGTTTTGGGGATTGCACTTCTGTGGCTCGATATAAAGTCCATGATGCCAAACGAAAGCGACTCAACCTCCTCCAGTCCGGCGATGCCGTGTACAGCGGCCAGAGCGCCATGGGTTTCAATCAGCACATGCAAAGGAGGGGGTTCAACGCCTGCCTTGGCACATTGCTCTCGAATGCGGCCAATGGCCTGTTTCACATCGTCAAAGTTTTCAGGCTTCGGCAGCATCAAGTACGCGGGCAAAGGTACGCCTTCGCGCAAAACAATTGGCAACTCCTGTTCAAACGCAGGGTCTTGTACCGGGTGCAGTCGAACGCCCGGTCTGCGTGTTTCGCCGCCATACCGTGCTGAAAAATCGACCAGGCTTTGTGCAGCCCATGTTGCAATTTCGGTCACATGGCCCACCACAGCACCATCTTCCAAGTCCAGGGTAATGTCGAAGCAGGCTCCAATTTCGGCGCGAATCTGCAAGGCCTTTTCAAAATACTTAGGGCGGCCTGTGTAGTGGTCACACACCGGCAGGTTCACCTGTGCGTGGTCTTCGCAGTACAAAATTGTGGAAATGTTTGTCAAATCCAGGTTGTGCTTCTTCACGCGGTAGTCCTTCGCAGTGTTCTTTCAAATGCAAATAAAAAAAGCCAGCATCTCTGCTGGCCCTTTTTATCACGAAATGCTCGTAAATTACTTGCCCAGCAAGTGCTTCACGCCTTCACGCTCTTCCATCAGTTCGTTCAGGGTAATGTTGATGCGCTCCTGGCTGAATGCATCAATTTCCAGACCCTTCACGATTTCAAACTTACCGTTGGCACAGGTCACAGGGAAGCCGAACTGGGTTTTTTCAGGAATACCGTAAGAACCGTCAGAAGGAATGCCCATGGTGACCCACTTGCCGTTGGTGCCCAGAACCCAGTCACGAACGTGGTCGATCGCAGCATTGGCAGCAGAAGCAGCAGAAGACAATCCACGCGCCTCAATAATAGCGGCACCGCGCTTGCCAACTGTTGGCAAGAAGGTGTTGGCGTTCCATTCTTGGTCATTGATCATGTCTTTTACAGATGCACCGTCAATGGTCGCAAAGCGGTAGTCGGCATACATCGTGGGAGAGTGGTTGCCCCACACTGCCAACTTCTCGATTGACGCTACTGGCTTGCCGGTTTTGGCGGCTACTTGGCTCAACGCACGGTTGTGGTCCAGGCGCAGCATGGAGGTGAAGCAGTTCGGGTCCAGATCGGGGGCAGACTGTTGTGCAATGTAGGCGTTGGTGTTTGCTGGGTTGCCCACAACCAGTACTTTCACGCTACGCTTGGCGTTGTCGTTCAGTGCTTTACCCTGAACTGTGAAAATTGCGCCGTTGGCTTCGAGCAGGTCTTTGCGTTCCATGCCTTTGCTGCGTGGGCGTGCGCCAACCAGCAGTGCTACGTCTACGTCTTTGAAAGCGGTTGCGGGGTCATCTGTAATTACCACGCCTTGCAGCAACGGGAATGCACAGTCTTCCAGTTCCATGACCACACCCTTCACTGCGGGCAGGGCGGGGGTAATGTCCAGCAACTGCAAAATTACGGGCTGGTCTTTGCCCAGCATGTCGCCATTGGCGATACGGAACAACAAGCTGTAGCCAATTTGGCCGGCAGCGCCTGTAACGGCAACTCGCATTGCGGGTTTGGTCATGTCAAACACTCCAAAGGATTAAAAATCGAAGGCCATAGTTTAGCGCCAAACGCTGACACCTTGTTGACTAACTTGGTGGTTTAGAGGGGATTAACTTCTAAAAGTCATCTATAAGATATAAGATACACAATAATCCGAAAAAACAAGACCGAGACACAATTTGCAACCCGTTAACCCAACGTTCAGTCCGCTTTATCAGCAAATTAAAGGTTTGCTGCTCAAAAGCCTTCAAGACGGCGAATGGAAGCCGGGTGAGCTTATTCCGTCTGAAACCGAGCTTGCTACTCGCTATGGTGTCAGTCAGGGCACGGTGCGCAAAGCAATTGACGAGCTTGCTGCTGAAAACCTGGTCGATCGCAAGCAGGGGCGGGGTACTTTTGTTGCCACGCACAACGAGGCCAAGTCAGAATATCGGTTCTTGCGTCTTGCCGCCGACGAAGAGCCTGGCGTAAAGCCCAAATCCACCTATTTGTCCGTAGAGCGGGTTCGTGCCAGTTCGCAAATTGCCAAATTGCTCGACATCAAGCCCAGTGACTCTGTGTTTGTGGTCAAGCGTGTCATGCGCTTCGATGGTGTGCCCCGTATTTTTGATGAAATCTGGTTGCCGGCTTCCCAATACAAAGGCCTTACTCTTGAGCGTCTTCAGCAGTGGAATTCCACCCTGTATGGTTTCCTTGAAAGCAGCTTTAATGTGCGCATGTTGAGGGCCAACGAGCACATTAAGGCAGTCAGTGCACAGCAAGAGCATGCTGACATTTTGCAGGTTGGGGTTGGTACTCCCTTGCTGCTGGTCGAGCGCCTTTCAATGACGTATGCTGATAAGCCGGTAGAGCTTCGCCGTGGCTGGTACTTGACCGACAAATTTTCATACAGGAATGAATTGTATTGAATTGATACAAGTCTTTAGCGGGCAAAAGAATGCATTTGCGTCATTTGGTGCTCAAAATCAAAAACTTCCCGCTTTAAGGCTTTGCTGATTTGGTTCAAAATATATCGTTGTCCGATATTGGTTTTTTTAAAGGATTCAGGCCGGAAGGCCTAGGGTAAAAGCCCGTTTTCCAATCACTTTTATAAGAACACGAGCATGTCAAACACTGTTGCGAAGAAACGTCCGGAATACCGGAACATCCATGTCACACAAATCCTGAAGTACAGGCTACCCTTAGCGGGCAAGCTGTCCATTTTGCACCGCGTCAGTGGCGCTGTGCTGTTCCTGGCGCTTCCAGTCATTCTCCTGCCGCTTTTCGACAAAAGCATCACTTCCGAACTCACCTTCCTTGAAATGCAATCCCTGGTCAGCAGCCCGCTGGTCAAAATTGTATTGCTCGGCCTGATTTGGTCGTATTTGCATCACTTTGCCGCGGGCATTCGTTACCTGGTGCTTGACATGCATGTGGGCACTGAAAAGTACGCAGCCAGCAAAAGCGCGGGTATTGTGTTTGCTGTCAGTTTGAGCCTGACCGCCTTGTTCGGCCTGAAACTGTTCGGAGTGTTTTAATTATGGGCAATAACATTGGTTCCAAGCGCCTGGTGGTTGGCGCACATTACGGCCTGAAAGAGTGGGTCGCCCAGCGCATCACGGCGGTCATCATGGCTGTGTACACAATCGGCCTGTTCCTGGCTGTGCTGTTCACCCCCGATCTTGACTACGCGAAGTGGGTTGGTTTCTTCAACTTCACCGTGCTGTCTTTCCCGTTGGGCAAAATTCTCGCACTGCTGGCCATTCTGTCACTGTGCTATCACGCCTACATTGGTATTCGCGACATCTGGATGGACTACGTCAAACCCACCGGTATTCGCCTTACATTGCAAGTTTTTACGGCGTTGTGGTTGCTCGGTGCAGCCGGTTACGCTGCTGACATTCTCTGGAGGGTCTAAAAGTGACTGCAGTTAAAACTTCCCTTCCTCGTCGCAAATTCGACGCGGTGATCGTAGGTGCGGGTGGCGCGGGTATGCGCTGTTCTCTCCAGTTGGCAGAGGCTGGTCTGAATGTAGCCGTGCTGTCCAAAGTATTCCCCACGCGTTCACACACCGTGGCTGCGCAGGGTGGTATCGGCGCGTCGCTGGGCAATATGTCCGACGACAGCTGGTACTGGCACATGTTCGACACCGTGAAAGGTTCTGACTACCTGGGCGACCAGGATGCAATCGAATTCATGTGTCGTGAAGCGCCCAAAGTGGTTTACGAGCTTGAACACTTTGGCATGCCCTTTGACCGCAACCCAGATGGCACGATTTATCAGCGCCCATTTGGTGGCCACACAGCTAACTTCGGTGAAAAGCCGGTTCAGCGCGCTTGCGCGGCTGCCGACCGCACAGGTCACGCCCTGTTGCACAC
>JAHJCM010000058.1 GCA_018812945.1 Gammaproteobacteria bacterium
AGCCAGAACCCCGGCACTGACTTCACGGTTGTGGCTGCTTCCTTCCGGACCTGACCAGGTTGGCCGCTACGCCATGCGGGGAGGCCCGCCAGACTGAATTCTACACCGAAGTCAGCCAGTGAACTTCGCCATGCCGGTCAATCAGTGCTGCTTGTGTGGGCGCCAGTTTATTGCCCTTGTTCAGGGTAAGGTCAACTAAACCCGCGTATTCAAGTACTTGCTGGGTATAGCCCTGCAAATTGCCTGAATTTACTGCCCATTTGTAGTCCAGCACCAGAAAACGGTCGGGCAACTCAAGTACCCGGTCAGCCCGCAGCGATCGGCCATCGCCCAGCACCCATTCCAGTTCATTGAACACACGGTGGTTGCTGACCACAGCACCTTGCAACCACGGCTGCAAATCAGCCTTATCCACCAACATACGGCAGGCTTGCTCCACCTGCAACAATTCATCGTCTCGCAGGGGTCGAAACACCGCCTCGCAGCGTACCAACACCCGCGCCCACCAGGTGTCGAAAGGCACATCAAACAGTTCGTCAACCCATTCAAGCGCTGCATGCCAGGCTGTACCTTTTCGCAATTCGGGCGTGGTAATACGAGGCACCACCTTGCCCACAGGCGCATTCAATGCTTTCAGTACCGGAAACTGCGGGCGTACCCACACGGCGGGGGGATCGAACAGCCCAGCCAATTCGGCCTGTCCAGTTCCTTGCGCCGCACTTTCAGGCGTCGGCCACGTTCCGTGTACCTGCGAGGCAAAAGGCAGTAAGCGTTCATACCAACCCTTGCTTGCCCCACGCTTTTCACTGCCACTCAAGTGAATGGAATACCGGGCGCGGGTTAGCGCCACATACAGCAAGTGGTCTTCTTCATCGGCATAGGCTTGTTGTTCAATGGCTTGTGCAGCGGCGCGGCCAGGGCTTGGGTTGCTTAAATTACCCATTACAGTGACTGAGTTGGGGTGCGATTCACCCAAAGCCCAATCGATCAGCAAACCCGCATTGCTGCCACCGGGTTTGGGCGACGAATTTGCATCGAACAGCCACACGTGGTTTGCCTCCAAACCCTTGGCGGAATGCACGGTCATGATGCGCAAGACATCGGGATTGTTGGCTGCGCCTTCACTGTCAGAGCTGGCATAGGTTTGCAGTTTCACCGCCTCATCGAAAGCATGTTGCAAACTCGGGAAACGGCCTTTATTCAAACCCAGTGCCCAAGCTTTTAACCAATCCCAGTGTTCAGCCATCATGACCCGCTGGCGCGGCGAAGCTGAATTCAAATATTTTTCAGAAGCCTTTGTATCGCTAACAACTTTGGACAGGGTTTCAAACAGCGGCAAGGCGCGCGCCATGTGCAGCCATTCCGACAACTGTGCATACAACGCAGCCCATGGTCTCTCATGTTGCCCGGCCAAGGCCTCCAGCGTACTCCACACAGTGTTGGCCCCGGTGGTGCTCTGGGTTTTTTTACCCGCTTGAATCAGCGCCTGAAATTGCGGTGAAGAAAGCCCAATGAGGGGGCAACGCAACAATTGCAGCAGGTGCAAATTGGCATGTGGGTCATTCAGAAAACCCAGGAGAGCAATGGTGTCACCCCATACCTGCGAGGTGTAACGCTCGCCTTTGTCTTTGATGGTGTAAGCCAAACCGGCTTCACGCAGAGCAGCCATGAGGGGCACGCCACTTTTGTGGGCGCGCACCAGCACCATCACTTCACTCAAATTCTGGATGCTGCCATTGGCCAGCCAATGTTGCAGGGTGTGCACCACACGCTGCGCTTCATCGGGGCCTTCCTCTTCTTTCAGCAGTTTGGGATACACATTCAAGCCGCTCAGCGTCGATTCACTTTTCCCAGCCAAGCTGGTGTGTGTGCGAAAGGCAGTTTGCCCCCGCGTTTGCCCCGGCTCGAACACGGTATTGACCACATCAACCACAGACTGCGCACAACGCCGTGTTGAATCCGATTCCAAAGTTTTGGCTGCAAAGTTGTCGACCAGCCAGGTGCGCGCGTGGTTGAACAATCGCGCTTCGGCCCGTCGAAAACGGTAAATGGATTGTTTCGGATCGCCCACCAAAAACACGCTGGGCTTGTCATCACCGCTGTAGTCTTGCAACCAAAGTTTCAAGATATTCCATTGCACAGGGTTGGTGTCTTGAAATTCATCCACCAACAAATGACGCACGCGCGTGTCCAGTTTTTGCTGCATGTAGGCACGCTGCTCGTCATTCATCAACATGCGCAATGCGGTGGCTTCAAGGTCATCGAAATCGCACAAGCCTTGATCGAGCTTGATTGATTTGTACGTGTCAAACAGCGGCTCAATCAATTGCGCCAAAGCAGCTGTGGCTTGCATGTCGAGCTGGTCTTTTTCAAGTTGCAAAGCTTGTGCTGTTTGCACGGCCAAACCTTCGAGAGTTTGCACATATGCTGTTTCATCCACAGCTGTTTTCTGGCCCGCAGTCATCTTGAAAAAGTTTTTGCTCGGTTCATTTTTTGCGGTCAAACAAACCGCTTTCAACTGATCAAATACCTCTGCTGCATCAGCGCCTTCGCGCAACGCAGTCAGGGCCTTTTCAATTTCGACAGCATGGCCCTGTTGCTTGGCCGTACCGAGAGCCAGCCAGCTTGCGGCCTGTTGCCATTGGTCCAGATAATGCCGATTGGTCAAAACCTCAACAGGCCATTGTTCGCCTTCACCAATTCCAAACACCATGTCCAAGGGCGGCGCTTCGCTGTTGTGCAACCACAGGCTGCAAGCCACGCGATTGGTCAATGCACGCTGCAATACCTGTCGCACCACAGCGCGGTCCATTTGTGAGGCCAGCGTGTCAAAGGCTGGCAGCAATTCCGATTGATCGTTCAGCAAATTGGCTGTAAACACATCAATGGCCATGTCCATCCAGAACCCGGTTTGATCGGTGGGTTCGCTTTGCCTTGAAAAGCCACTGGCCAAGGGTGCCATTTGGCACAAAGACGCGAACCAGCCATGGAACGTGTCGATGGTCACCCCACGTGAATTGGTCAGCACCTCGCCCGCAAGCGCACGCGCCTTGCTCAGGTTGGTCTCATTGGCCACGGCGCCGCGTTCGGTCAACAAAGTGCTCAGCTTGTCGTCACTCAACAAGGCACATTCACGCAACAAACCAAACAGGCGTTCCTGCATTTCTTGTGCGGCTTTGCGTGTGAACGTAATCGCCAAAATTTGATCAGGCCTTGCACCACTTAACAGCAAACGAAACAGGCGTGCGGTGAGCAACCAGGTTTTGCCACTGCCTGCGCAAGCCTCCACAACAACGCTGTTGGCCGGGTTGCAGGCAATCGAGGTGAAGCTACTCATCATCGCCCTCCTCGCCGTTCATTCCTTCGAGAAAAGCAGGGTGGGTTTCGGGCCTGCACACGCCACGCACGGCGCAGTATTCACAGGCGTCACCTGGGTTGGCTTGCCACACCGCCTTGCCTTCAAAAAACGAATTAAGTTCACTGACCAGTTCACTGAGCAACACCTCCCCCCAGGACTGAAAACCCTGTTCGCGGTACTCATCGCTCAAGGGCGGAAAACTCACCCAATCCACTTTGTCTTTGTGCAAGCCCAGGAAATCAAGTTGCGCACCAGGGCTGTTCAACATGGCCTGATAGGCGGGCAATTGAGGCTGGCTCAAAGGGTCGGCCAGTCTTTTTTTCAACACGACGGGGTTGGTAAATTTAATGTCTGAAATCGCCAGTGCGCCACCCCGGGTATCCAACCTGTCCACGCGGCCTTTCAGTGCAAGCGAAGCACCGCTGGGTTGCAATACAAGTGTGTGTTCAACCTGCTGCTCTGCACCCTTGAACTGCCACCCCTGAATTTGACGTTCCATCAATTTACCGGCCAGGCGCGGCACAATTTGATCAAAAAACTTCAGGAAGGGGTAAACAGTTGCGCGATCGTCCAGCTCTAGCGTGTTCCACACAAGCTGGGCCTGGTCCAGCAGTGTTTGTTTCCACGCTTGCAACTGATTCACGGGCTGGCCAGGCAAGGCCATGTGCTGTGCTGTTTTTTCCAGCACCTTGTGCACAAACACTCCGCGCAATTGCTCATAACGCATGGCACCCTCATCACGCTGAGGTGGCCAGGGCAAAGCGTGTTTCAAGCCAAACCGAAGGCGACATGCCTTCCAGTCATCCAGCGCTGTCACTCTTAAAGAATCAGGCATTGAACCCGAATCGCTCAAGGCGGTCAGTTGCAAGGCCTGCTCGGGCGATTCGCGCACTTCGATTTCAAGATTGGAAGGCGTACGGTGCCAGAAGCTGGCCCAATGTTGGGTGTGGTTTTCGGAATCTCGCAACACAATGTCCAGCCACATCAATTCAGGCAACAACATTTCGGGTTTGCCTGCCACCTGTGCGCTATGTACCAAAGTCACCTCATTGCTGTACAACAGCAACTCGTACAACGCCGATATTTTTTGAACGCGAGCCAGACGTGGGCCGGGAAAACCCAATTCCTGCGCCACAGCAGGTGGCAACAAACCGGGTGGGCTTTCCTGAAAATGGGACTGTGCACAACCCAACACCAACACACGCTTGAATTGCCGCATGCGGGTGCTTAACAGCGGCACCATGCGAACTGGGCTTTCAATATCAAGCGGCCGAAAACGTTGCGACTCGGCCCAGCTGCGCCAGGCCGCTAAAAATTCGTGTGCATCAAATTCGGTTTGTGCTGGCACCTGCCGCATCAAACCCAGCACGGTCAGCAACTGCTGCCCCGCCTCGTCAGGCTGCAAAGCCATGTCCAGATCATATTTTTCAAACAAGGCCATGAAAGCACCTGCCCACTGCGCCAGCGTGTAACGGGTCCCTGTTTTACCGAAAGCCCAAGGCTCAAGGTGTTCAAGCGGCAAGCCGGTAAAGGGCTGAACCACGGCAGTAAGCTGGCCCTGCTCTACAAACTGTTGCAACAGGTGGTCAAACCAGCCCGCCACATTCGATGTGGACAAACGCCACCCGGTGCGGTCATCTACCAACACACCCACTTCAGCCAGCAGCCCCACCATGCGGCGCGCAGCCAAGCGATCAAGTACAGCCACAGCAATTTCGCTGACTGGGTCTTCTCGCAACCATTCCACAATTTGATGTGCGGCCTGCTGGGCCTGCGTGGTTTCGTCGGGCGCCACCTGCAACACCACGGGGCTGGGCTGGGTGTTAAAACGCTTTGCGCCCAATTGTTGCCAGGGTTGTGGCCCCTCAATGGCAGGAAGCCTGAACACCTGCACCGGCACCTCGGGGTAAAACAGATCCAGCCAAAGGCCTGGCACAGTTTCGCCGTCATCAAACCACACCACCTGCACGGGCGAACTGCCCCCAGGTTCGGCAGGCTTGGGCAACAGGTCCATGAGCTCGGTCGCGTAGGTGTGGGCCAGTGTGGACACCACTTGCGCCTCTTCAGCAGCAAAAGTGTTGTTCTCACAATACTGGGCCAGCGCACTTGTGTTGCGTTTTTGCACCAAAACCTGTCGCAAAGCCAACTCCAGGTATTCCTGAGCCAAACCCCACAATTGAGAGGGCGATGAACCACCGCCCAACAAAGGCAATTGCCGCAAAACACCCACCAAATCGGCCTGCAGGGCCAACCAGGGGCCCATGGCGGCTGGCTGGCTTAAACGGTCGGCTGTTTGAACCCAAGGCCCTAGCGTGGCACGGCCCGCGTGGTGCTGCGCCCAATGCCGCTTGAAGCTGCCCACGGTTTCTATGCGGGGCATCACCCACAACACCTGGCGGGCATCCAGCCCCGATCGGCCTAGCCAGTCAAATGCAGCCGCAAATGGGTTGGCTTGAAAAAGATCGACAGAAACAGAGTGTTGGGTCAAAACGTGTATGGGCGAATGTATGTTGTTAAGTCGATTAAAACGTGCGCGGGTTTGTGTTTCAGTTCAATTTCGCTGTACCATTCAGAATAGCATTTTCTTAAATGAAGAACTTTCATGGTCTGCGCGTGTGCTTTAATCACCCGGACACGCTTTGTGAATACCCTCCAAAGCAATTACCCACTTGAGGATTTAAATGAGCAGTGACCTGATCAAACACGTCAGTGACGCATCTTTCGACAGCGATGTTTTGAAAACCGACGGCCCTGTGCTGGTGGATTACTGGGCTGAATGGTGTGGTCCCTGCAAAATGATTGCGCCGATTCTTGATGACTTGTCCTCTGAATACAACGGCAAGCTGCAAATCGCCAAGATGAACGTGGACGAGAATTCTGAAACGCCCGCCAAGTATGGCATTCGCGGCATTCCAACCTTGATGTTGTTCAAGAACGGTGCCGTAGTGGCCACGAAAGTGGGCGCGTTGTCCAAATCACAGCTGGCAGCCTTTATCGACAGCCACCTGTAATACAATATTGATTGAGTAGCCCGGCGTGTGCCGGGCATCGAACCCCCTCACTGCAGTACAACTCCCACCCTTTGTTAACCTGTTTACCTCGCGGCGTTCGCCACCTACACAAATAGCCAAACATGTATCTATCTGAACTAAAAACGCAACACGTCTCTGCC
>JAHJCM010000059.1 GCA_018812945.1 Gammaproteobacteria bacterium
CACAGCAACGGCGCAGTGCTGACGCGGTTGCGCAATCATGCCGCCAAGGAACACTTCAGCGCCGAGGCCATCGGGCTGATTGAGGCTAGGGACATTTGTGACCGACAAAGCCTTGCCTTCGCCAGTATACGATCGGGCAGATCCCTTCAAACTCAATGACCATTGGGCAACCGAGTATGCGGGTACCGAAGTAAAAACCGAGTTGATCAGCCTGGAGAGTATTCATGCTGACACCGAAGAATCTCGAGCCCTGGGTATCGCCTTGGGCGATCCGATCTGGTTGATTGAAGTTCGGCACATGCTGCACACCCAACTGATTGCTTATGAACAGCTGTGCCTCTCCAAAAAGGTTTTTCCGAAGTTGAGTATTGAAATGCTGCAAAAATCGGCAGGCAACCTGTACCGTTTGGCCTCCGAGGTGTTTCAAATGCGGATTGGCCAGATGACCGATGAAGTGTCGATTAAGTCCATGGAACCGCGTATTGCGAGCCTGTTCAATAAAATTCCGGATGCGCCCAGTCTGCGTGTATTTCGCATTACCCATTCGATGGACAACACGCCGCTGGAGAAACGGGAGGTGTGGCTTGATCCGAGCTTTGCGCATTACAAAGCCACGCCCGAATTGTCCTGATCATTCATCCACGTCCGGAAGCCAAGCTACAATCTGCCTCCATGCAAGCACTCTGGATGTTAATGGCCTGCCTGTGTTTCGGCACCATGGGCCTGATGGTTAAACTCGCGGGCACCCATGCCACATTGGGTGAAATTGTTCTTTTTCGCGGTGCAGTGCCCGCCATTGCAATCACCGTTTGGGCTCTGCTTCAGGGCCTTAGCCTGAAAAGCCCGGTTGCCTTTCTGCATTTGAAACGAAATGTTGCAGGAATTATTGCCATGTGGTGCGGCTTTTATGCGACCACGCAACTGCCCCTGGCCACGGCAACCACACTGATGTACACCTCCCCCCTGTTCATTGCCCTGATCTTGTGGCTTTGGTATGGGCAATCCAGAAACCGCCTGGAGCAGTTCGCAATTGCAATCGGTTTTTCTGGTGTCATTGCGGTTCTTCAACCCGTGTTTTACGGCAACCAACTACAAACTGCCCTTTTAGGCCTGAGTGCTGGTGCGGTGTCTGCCGTGGCCTACATGCAATTAAAAAGCCTTGGGCAGGCCCGCGAACCCGAGTGGCGAACCGTGCTGTACTTCGCAGGCACAGCCACTGTGACATCGTTGGTCTACATCCTTGGCTTCGGGGAATTTGAGGTGTTCAAGGCACCCCATACCGATCGGACCTTGTTGTGGCTTGTGGCGCTGGGGTTTTTTGGTGGTGCAGGCAACCTGGCGCTGACCCGTTCATTTGGAAGCGGCTCAACCTGGCTTTCGGCCGCTTTGCAATACTGCACCATTCTGGTGTCGACATTCTTTGGAATTGTGGTGCTGGGCGACATTCCCACCAGCACAACCTGGTTGGGTGTTTTACTGATTATTGCCTGCGGAGCAATGTCTTCTTATGCAACCCACCAGAGAAAGCTGGTGGGCGAGTAGTTGTTCAATGGTGGTGATGAAGAATCTCGGCCAATATAGCCACCAAAGCCACGCCCGACCCGATGCACAGCAACTGCACCACACTTTCCTTGATTTTCACACGCTGCTGCATTTGCGGAATAAGATCGGCAACCGCCACGTAAATGAAGCTGGCGGCCGCAAACACCAAGGCATAGGGCAGTAAAGCCTGCAATTCAGTGAACAAGGTGTAGCCCAAACCTGCCCCCAACACTGCAGCCACACCAGCAACCGACATCAGCTGCAAGGCTTTTTTGCGTGCAATGCCTGCATTCACCAGCACCAGATAATCGCCTGTTTGTTGCGGAATTTCATGCAGCACCACACTCAGCGTGGTCACCAAACCCAACTCGAAATCAACCAAGAACGCACTGGCCACCAACAAGCCATCGGCGAAGTTGTGAATGGAATCACCCACCACAATTAACAAACCACCGCGGCGCGCCTCGCGTTTGTCGAAACCGTGGTGGTGGTCATGTCCATCATGCTCGTGGTGGTGGCTGTGGCGGAAAATTGAAAACTTTTCCAGCACAAAGAAAAACAGCAAACCCGCCAGCAACAGGGCAAACAAATTGTGGTGATCCATTCCCTTGTCCAGCGCTTCTGGCAACAAATGCAGAAGGGATGCACCAAGCAACACGCCAGCAGACACACTCACCATGGGCTCAAGCGAGCGGGCGATGTGTCGAGCTGTTAACAATGCAGATGCAAAAATGGCCAAGGCCGTGCCCAGGGCAGCGGCCAGGAGAACGAGCGGTAAACTGGATTGCACGATTGATTGGGTCCGAGATTAGATCAGGTTCTTGCCCCGCAAGAACTCAAGCGCCTGATTGTACGCCTGTTTCGCCACGGTGGAATTGTAAGTGGGGCGATAATCGGCGTGGAAACCATGCTGAGCCTTGTCAAATACGGTAATGCTGCTGGCCTTTGCAAATGGATTGTTTTCGGCTGCAGCCAGGGCTTTTCTCATTTGCTCTACGGTGTCCAGCGGGATCGAGCTGTCTTCTGAACCATACAAACCCAAAACAGGGGCTTTCAGTTGCGAAGCCACATCCACCGGGTGTGCGGGCGTTAATTCAGTTTTGGAACCCACCAGGCGTCCATACCAAGCTACACCTGCTTTCACTGCTGGCTGATGCGCAGCATACAACCAGGTAATTCGTCCACCCCAACAAAACCCGGTGATCGCCAGTTTTTTTACATCAGCACCCTCGGTGCCAGCAAATTCAACACACTTGTCCAAATCGGTCATTACCTGTTTGTCATCCATTTTGGCGATGACGTTTTCCAGAATGGCGGCCACTGTGGCGTACTGCCCGGGCTCGGAATGGCGAAAAAAAATTTCTGGGGCCAAGGCATAAAAACCCGCCTGTGCAAAACGCCGGCAAACATCTTCCAGATACGCATGAACGCCAAAAATTTCAGGCACCACCAAAATGACAGGTGCATTTTTCTTGCCTTTCGGATAGGCACGGTAAGCAAACATGTCATCGTCGCCCACATCCACAAACACGCGACCTTCTTCAAGACCATCGTTAGGTGTGGTAATGGCTTGGGCCAACACGGGCGATGCAGCCACCGCAAAGCCACCAACCGTGAAACCCTTCAGCAAGGTACGGCGACTCATGGGCAGTTTGCCACCACCAGTCAGCGCTTCCAGGTGTTCCTGATTTTCCTTGTTCTTGATATCGCTCATGCCTTGCTCCTGTTTGCTGCTGAAGTTTTAATGCGCCTCTTCCCAGTTGTTGCCCACACCGCAACCCACTTCCAGCGGAACTCGCAGCTTGGCCACCTGCGTCATGATTTCAGGTACACGTTTCTGAATCAATTCGAGTTCACCCTTGGGCACTTCATAAATAACTTCGCCATGAACCTGCATGATCATCTTTGTATTGAGTTTTTCTGCCTTCAACCATGCTGACAATTCCACCATTGCCATTTTGATCAGGTCTGCTGAAGTGCCCTGCATGGGGGCGTTGATCGCAGCCCGTTCAGCACCGGCCCTGCGCGGGCCATTCGGGCTTTTAATTTCAGGTAGCCACAGCCGACGCCCGAACACGGTTTGTACAAAGCCGTCTTCTTTGGCTTGGGCGCGCACATTGTCCATGAACTTTGCAACACCAGGATAGCGGGCAAAGTAACGGTCAATATAAAGTTTTGCAGCTTCTCGGGTAATGCCCAGATTGCCAGCCAAGCCAAAGGCGCTCATGCCATAAATAAGACCGAAGTTAATCACCTTCGCAGTGCGGCGATGGTCGGATGTGACCTCGTTCAAACCCACTCCGAAAATTTCTGACGCTGTGGCACTGTGAATATCCAAACCCTCATTGAAAGCATGAATCAGCGCCTCATCGCCTGAGATATGCGCCATGATGCGCAACTCAATTTGCGAATAATCGGCCGAAACCAGCACACAGCCGGGTGCTGCAATAAAGGCCTCTCGCACCCGGCGACCCTCTGCGGTACGTACAGGAATGTTTTGCAAGTTGGGATCATTGCTGGCGAGGCGGCCGGTAACTGCCACGGCTTGCGCATAGTTGGTGTGCACACGCCCTGTGCGCGCATTGACCATGCGGGGCAATTTGTCGGTGTAAGTGCTTTTCAGTTTGGCCAGTGATCGGTGTTCGAGCAACTTCGCGGGCAGGGGGTAATCTTCAGCCAATTTGCTGAGCACTTCTTCATCGGTCGAAGGTGCTCCGCTGGCAGTTTTCTTCACCACAGGCAAACCCAGTTTGTCGAACAACAGCTCGCCGATTTGCTTGGGCGAGTTCAGGTTAAAACTACCGCCTGCCAATTCAAAGGCTTGCTCTTCAATCAACTTCAGCTTGTCAGCAATTTCAGCGCTTTGGGCTTCAAGTTTGTCGGAATCGATTAATACACCATTGCGCTCCACTTCGAACAGCACCTGCCCGAAAGGCAACTCCACATCGCGGTACAGCTTGGCAAGTTCTGGCACCTTGTCGAGTTCGGCTTTCAAGGTGTGGGCCAGGCGCAAGGTGACTTCCGCGTCTTCGGCAGCGTACTTGGTGGCAGTGTCGATCGGCACTTGGTCAAAGGTAATTTGACTGGCGCCCTTGCCTGCCACTTCTTCATACTTGATGGTGTTGTAGTTCAACCAGCGCAGGGCCAAGGCATCCATGCCGTGGGGCTTGTGGGCCTCTAGAATGTAGCTGGCCAGCATGGTGTCTTCAAACAGACCCTTCACCCACACGTCGTGATTGGCCATCACGTGCAAGTCGTACTTGGCGTTCTGGGCAATTTTGAGCGAATCGGAGTCTTCGAACCAGGGCTTCAGGAATGCCAGCACCTCGGCCAATGGCAATTGTGGCTCAGCAGTCAAATCTTGGTGCGTCAGTGGAATGTAATAGCCCACACCCGGTTTAATGGAAAATGAAAGGCCCACAATTCGCGCATTCATGGGTTCCAGCGAATCAGTTTCAGTGTCAAAAGCCACCGGCGTTTTGCTGGCCGCGGCAGCTTTCAATTCCACCAACAAAGCGTCAAGCTGCTCTTGGGTTTGAACGCAAATGGTTTCAATCGAATCCACAGCCTGTGTAGGGGCATCAAACAGACTCATTGAACTGCCATCGGGCGGACCATCTGCTTTGGGTTTGGCCGTAACCTCGTCCTCAGCCACGCCGCCCAGAGCGCGGAACCATGTCTTGAATTCGAAACGCTGAAACAGTTGCTTCAACGCTTCTTTGTTTTCAGCATTTGCTTTCAGTTGCTCTTCAATGTGGCGGCGAAGCTCGAACTCGCAATCTGTTTTGATGGTGACCAGGGTTTTGCCTGTAGGCAACCAGTCCAGTGCTTTTTGAAGGTTCTCGCCCACTTTGCCGCCAATTTTGTCGGCATTGGCCACCACGCCATCCAGGGTCTTGTACTCAGCCAGCCACTTCGCAGCGGTTTTGGGCCCCACCTTTTCCACACCAGGCACGTTGTCCACGGTGTCGCCCACCAGCGTCAGGTAATCAACAATTTGTTCCGGGTACACGCCGAACTTTTCAAACACGGCGTCCCGAGTCATGACTGCGTTTTTCATGGTGTCCACCAATCGAACTTTGTCATTGACCAATTGAGCCATGTCTTTATCACCCGTGGACACAATCACCTCATCGAAGCCCTGCTCCAAGGCCACCTGTGCCAAGGTGCCAATTACATCATCAGCCTCAATGCCGGGCTCCATCACGATGGGCCAGCCCATGGCACGGGTTACTTCATGAATGTGAGGGATCTGAGCGGCAAGGTCCTCAGGCATGCTGGCCCTGTTCGCCTTGTATTCGGGGTAAATGTCGTCGCGAAAGGTTTTACCCGGCGCATCGAACACACAGGCGATACAATTGGAGGTGATATCGTCAGTGTTGTAATCTGCACGCAGGCGTCGAAGCATGTTAACCATGCCATAAATGGCACCAGTGGGCTCGCCTGCACGGTTTCGCAAATCGGGCATGGCATGAAAGGCACGGTACAGGTAGCTCGACCCATCAACCAGGAGTAATCGCTTCATATGACAACCAAAAATAAGAATATTCCGACATTGCGCCACCTTCCCTCTAAAGAACAATCCACCGCAGTGAAGGCCAGAGAATCGTGGCATGTGTTGGGAATTATGGCAGAGTTCATCGAGGCGACTGAGAAGCTGTCAGCAATTCGCCCTTCGGTGTCCATTTTCGGCAGCGCCCGGACCCCAGTGGATCACCCCTACTACGCGCTGACTGAGAACATCGCGCGAGCACTGTCTGACTCAGGTTTTGCGGTAATCAGTGGTGGTGGGCCCGGCATTATGGAAGCTGCCAACAAAGGGGCCTATGCCGGCGAATCGCCCAGCGTGGGTTTGAATATTGAACTGCCGTTCGAGCAGAGCGGCAATGCATACCAGAATATTTCCCTGACGTTTCGCCACTTTTTTGCTCGCAAAGTAGCCTTTGCAAAGTACGCCAGTGCCTATGTCGTAATGCCAGGCGGATTCGGTACGCTTGATGAAATGTTTGAGGCCCTCACGCTAATTCAAACCAACAAAGGCAGGCGTATTCCCATCATTTTGGTGGGCTCCAAGTTCTGGGCGGGCCTGATTGATTGGGTTAAAAGCCATTTGCTGGGCGAGGGAATGATCAGCCCGGGAGACATGGACCTGTTTGAGGTGGTTGAAACACCAGAGGAGGTGTTGAAATGCATATTCCACTTCTACGAGAAACGCACCTTCAATCCATCAGACAGTGAAACAGAGAAGCTGTTGGACTTATAAAGCAGGGTCAAACACAGGTAAAATCCGGGGTGCTCACGACCCTACTCAGGACTTTGAATGGCTGTTTTTACGCGCATTACCCAAACAGAACTGCAACAATGGCTGCAAGGCCGGGATTGTGGTGAACTGCTTTCATTTGAGGGCATTGAGTCGGGCATTGAGAACACCAATTACTTTGTAAACACCACCACAGGGCGTTTTGTTCTGACCCTGTTTGAAAAACTGAAGGCAGAGGACTTGCCGTTTTACCTGGGCCTCATGAAACATTTGGCCAAAAAAGGCCTGGCCGTACCCGGCCCGATTCCAAATGGTCAAGGTGAATTGTTCAACGCACTCAACGGCAAGCCTGCTACATTGGTGAATTGCCTGAGCGGCAAGTCTGTCGAGCACCCCAACGCCATTCAATGCCGAGAAATCGGACAGTTTTGTGCACAGGCGCATCTTGCTGTGGCTGATTTTCCGGGCAATACGCCCAACCCCCGTGGGCTGGCATGGATTGAAAGTGCGATGAATGCTCTCGATTCGCACCTACCAGCCTCTGTTCGTGAACTGTTGCACAGCGAAGTGAACCACCAAAAAGCCGTGGCTGAAAGGCATGCCTACAAAATGCTGCCGAAAGGGGCAGTGCACGCGGACTTGTTTCGCGACAATGCCCTGATGCAAGGCGACGAACTTGGCGGCGTGATCGATTTTTATTTTGCTGGCGTCGATACATTTCTGTTCGACCTCGCGGTCACTGCGAACGACTGGTGTATCCAGCTGTCTACCGGAGAATTGAATCCCGAATTGCTTGGCGCCCTGCTTGACGGCTATCAATCTGAACGCCCACTGAGTGTGCATGAGTGCGAACTTTGGCAAGACATGCTGCGCGCCGCGGGGCTTCGCTTCTGGACCTCCAGACTTTACGATTTTTACATGCCACGCGAGGCAGAAGTGCTGAACGTGAAAGACCCCAAACATTTTGAACGCGTATTGCTTGCCCGCAGGCAGGGAATACCGCTTGCCCCTCAACCGAATTAAGGAAGTAAACAATTGGCCAACTACGTACATACTTGCCCGCCCAGTGCGGGATGGGATTGGCTGATGCAGGGCGTGCAGCTTTTCCGCAGCAAGCCAGGTGAAATGTTCCTGTTCGGCAACACTTATCTGTTCATTATTCTTTTCATTGGAATCCTGATTCCGTTTATCGGTGCCGCGGCAGTGGCAATTGCATCGCCTGCCTTGGGTTTTGGCATTATGCTGGCTGGCAAAATGGGCCAAAAAGGTTTGCGGGTCAGCCCCAGTGTTTTGTTCAATGCCTTTAATCAAGACAACAGAAAGCACCTGCAATCTCTGTTGATTTTGGGAGCAATTTACACCGCGTGTTTTGCATTGATCCGGCTACTTGCGCACCTTGTTCTTGGGGCGCAGCCCACCGTGTCAATTGAAGATCTCCAAAAGGCCGATGCAGCCACCAGTGCGGCATTTATGGAATACATGGTGCTTTACATGATTTTTATTGGCATCACCAGCATTCCGGTACTGTTGGCATTCTGGTTCGCACCGGTGTTGGTGGTTTGGCACAATATGAAACCCATGCAGGCCCTTTTTTCTAGCTGGGTCGCGGTGTGGCGAAACAAGGGCAGCTTTCTGATTTACGGCATGGGCTGGCTTATTTTGGGCTTGGGTTTTTCATCGGTGTTTGTCGTTTTGTTCACCATGCTGGGTTTGCCCGCCGCGTTTGTGAGTGCGCTGAACATGATGTGCGTGGCGCTGGTGATGGCAGTGTCGCTATGTACCTTCTACCCAAGCTACAAAGCAGTGTTTGAGCACGATCCAACCGCGTGACCGGTCTGGACTGCAGCCTCTCGGCGCTTGTTAACTGTGCCCTATCGGCTTGGGTTCCGATCTCTCGCCAGAAAACCTGTTGATCCCTTGCTGAGCCTCGCGATGCCTGAGAACGACCCAATGGAATGGACGCCTCCAACCTAAATCGGCATCCCTGTGCCAAAGTGAGAGTCGTTACATTTCACTTGCGAAGGAGGAGGCGTCATGGAGAAGCTTACAACAATC
>JAHJCM010000060.1 GCA_018812945.1 Gammaproteobacteria bacterium
CGCAAGGAATAATCATGATCAAGGTAGGCATTGTTGGCGGAACCGGTTACACAGGCTCTGAACTTCTTCGCCTGTTGGCCCTGCACCCGCAGGCTGAACTGAAAGCAATCACCTCTCGCGGCGAGGTGGGCCAACCAGTGGCGGACATGTTTCCGGCGTTGCGCAAACGGGTGGACATCGCTTTTACTGAACCAACCTTTGAATCATTGAAAGATTGCGATGTAGTGTTCTTCGCCACGCCACATGGTGTGGCCATGGCCCAGTCAGCCGAACTGGTGAATGCCGGCATTCGCGTCATTGATTTGGGCGCAGACTTTCGCCTGAAAAACACCGCCGAATTCGAGAAGTGGTACGGTATGCCCCATTCCGAGCCGGAACTGCTCAGCAAAGCATGCTACGGCTTGGTTGAATCAGCACGCACTGAGCTGAAAACGGCGAAATTGGTGGGCTTGGCGGGCTGCTACCCCACAGCCGTGCAGTTGGCTCTCAAGCCTTTGATCAGTGGGCCAATGCCCTTGATCGACGAGAGCAGCATTGTCGCGGATTGCAAATCGGGAGTGTCCGGTGCGGGCCGCAAAGCAACAGTCGGCTCATTGTTTTCCGAAGCCGCTGAAAGCTTCAAGGCCTATGGTGTCAGCGGCCATCGCCACCTTCCTGAAATTGAACAGGGCCTGGAATTGATTTCAGGCCGCAAAACCCAAATCACCTTCACACCGCACTTGGTGCCCATGGTTCGGGGTATTTTGGCAACGACCTATGTAAAACTGAACGAACAAGGCAAAAACACTGACATTCAAGCTCTTTATGAGCAGCATTATGCCAACGAATATTTTGTGGATGTAATGCCCAAAGGTTCACTGCCTGAAACCAAATCCGTACGCGGCTCCAACTTTGTGCGCATTGCCCTGCACCGACCACAAGGCCGCGACACCTTGGTGATTGTGTCGGTGATCGACAATTTGGTGAAAGGTGCTGCAGGCCAAGCCGTGCAGGCCATGAATGTGATGTTCGACTTGCCTGAACACATGGGGCTGGAGCAATTGCCTTTGGCACCTTAATCACAAGGATTTTGCGGTTTGAACCCAAAGAAAACACACCATTCACGTCGAACCCTGTTACCGGGAGTGCAACGCTCATCCCGGTTTGCTTTCGCTTATGGCCTGCTGCTTGGCCTGTCCATTCTAGGGGTCTGCGCGGCCTATGCAATGTGGGGCCCAGCGGACAACGCCATTCAAAAACTTTTTTCGACTCAGGAAATTGAAGTGCTCAATGAGCAACTGGCCGAACTTCAAGCGAAAACGACAGAACTTCAAGACGAAATATCCCGTACCAATGAATTGGTAAAACTGGACAAAGAGGCCCGCAGCAAACTGACCCTGCTGATTAACAACCTGGAATCAGAAAATGCAAAACTGAAAGAAGACCTGGCATTTTTCGAAGGATTTATTCCAGGAAGCCTGCAGGGTGCCATTTCACTCAAGCGGCTTCAAGTGAACAAAGACACAGTTCCGGATCAATACCGCTATAAAGCACTCGTAATTCAAGGTAGCCAGCGCCCCGAGGTGACATTGAATGTGCAAGTGTTGATTAAAGTGTTGAACAAAGGGGAATCCAGTGTCATAGTTTTACCGAACGCTGAATCGTCCGAAGACCCCCAGTTCAAAATCAAACTGACCCGTTTTTCAAGGGTATCGGGCATGTTTTCCCTTCCCGAGGGCAGCAGGTTGCAAAGCGTTGAAATGAGAATTCTGGAAGCAGGCGCTATTCGCGCGCAGTCCACCATCAAACTTTGAAGGGGTTTTAAAAGCATGTTCTCGAAAAAAA
This sequence comes from Gammaproteobacteria bacterium, assembly GCA_018812945.1. Classification (GTDB taxonomy): domain Bacteria; phylum Pseudomonadota; class Gammaproteobacteria; order Burkholderiales; family Burkholderiaceae_B; genus Limnobacter. The sequence goes on from JAHJCM010000060.1 coordinate 1,825, forward strand.
ATACAAAGCGGCTGCTGCCAATCCAAAGCCTGGTGGGCGCAGACATGATTCTTAGAGGCGATTTGCGCTTCAAAGGCGGCCTGCGGATTGATGGCGAAGTGGACGGCAATGTGATTGCAGACGAAAGCGCACAGTCACTGCTGGTGATTTCCGAAACCGGCAAGGTACGAGGCAGCGTGCGCGTTGGGCATGTCGTAGTCAGTGGCCTGATCGAAGGTCCGATCGAAGCCAATCAGCTTCTGGAGCTACACCCTTCCGCAAATGTCTCGGGTGACGTAAGATATAGAGCATTGGAGATGCATCCAGGTGCGGTCGTAGACGGTACCTTGCACCATGAGAGCGAAGAAGTGATGCCAGGTAAGCTGGCCTTGGCTTCAAGCAAGTAATTCCAGCAAAAAGGCAGGACAAGATGGACGTAACTACAGAACAACCCAGCGTATTGGTTTTCACTGACTCAGCCGCGGCCAAAGTGCGCGACCTGATCAATGAAGAAGGCAACCCCAACCTGAAACTGCGCGTATTCGTGCAAGGTGGTGGCTGTTCCGGTTTCCAGTACGGTTTTACTTTCGATGAAGACGTGAATGAAGACGACACGGCCTTGGACAAAGGCGGCGTAACTTTGTTGATCGACTCCATGAGCTACCAGTACCTGACTGGTGCCGAAATTGATTACAAAGAAGACATTAACGGCGCGCAGTTCGTGATCAAGAACCCAAATGCGACCACTACATGCGGTTGCGGCTCCTCGTTCTCTGTTTAAAACAGTTACGACATCAACAATAACCCACCCTCGGGTGGGTTTTTTATTGGCTCAATGACAAAACACCACACGCAAACAATTGTCCCCACTACTTCTTTTCCCTGATTTCGCAATCATCGCCCTGGGCTACCTGCTGCGCCGTTTCTGGATGGCACCCTCGGCCTGGGTCACGATAGAGAAGCTGGTTTATTTTGTGTTGTTTCCTTGCCTGTTGTTCTTCTCGGTGGCAACAAGCAATTTTGACGTGAACACAGTTGGGGCTTTTGCTCTGGGTGGGCCTGTAGTCATATTCACGGCGTTTGTGTTGGGTTGGTTAGGGTTGCTCTTCAGCAACATGGGGCGCGTGGACTTTGCATCAGGCTTGCAAACGGCGTACCGGTTTAACTCCTACATTGGTCTGGCTTTGGCCAGCCGCTTGGGGGGCCAATCGGCGGTGGCCAATATTGCGATTTTGCTGGCGCTGGGTGTACCGCTGTGCAATGTATTGGCCGTGGGCACCATGAGCAAAGGCGGTCGTTTGAGCGCGTTTGTGGATATTCTTAAAAATCCGCTGATTATTGGGACCTGCCTGGGGATTGCTGCCAAATTGATGGGTGTACAGGTGCCTGAACCAGTCATGCTGACTCTAGAGCGGTTGGCGCAAGCAGCGGTGTCGCTGGGCCTGCTGGCAGTGGGGGCGGGCTTGGTATTCTCAGGTCTGAAAGGCAATTGGCCGGTGTCGGTTTGGTGGCTGTTTGTGAAACTGTGGGTGTCACCTTTGGTGGCGGTTCTTTACGCTCACTTCACCGGGCTTGGACAAGAACAGACCATGGTGCTGCTGGTATTCTCTGCCATTCCCTCTGCATCGAGTGCCTATATTCTGGCAGCGCGCATGGGCGGAAATGCACCGCTGGTGGCTTGTCTTATTTCGATGTCAACGGTGGGGGCTGCTATAACCTTGCCTTTGGTGTTTGCGCTGGCGCAGCGTTTTCCCTTGTAATCAAGCTTGTTTGTTTGGCCCACTTGGCTTGGGTTCCGATCTCTGCGGCTTTGTTAATAGCTCAATCGGCTTGGGTTCCGATCTCTTGGCGCTCGTTGACCGCCCAATCGGCTTGAGTTCCGCTCTCTCGCCAGAAAACCTGTACTCCCCTTGCTGAGCCTTGCGATGCCTGAGAACGACCCAATGGAATGGACGCCTCCAACCTAAATCGGCATCCCTGTGCCAAAGTGAGAGTCGTTACATTTCACTTGCGAAGGAGGAGGCGTCATGGAGAAGCTTACAACAATC
>JAHJCM010000061.1 GCA_018812945.1 Gammaproteobacteria bacterium
CTTTGCCGCCATTTCTAGCGGCACGAGAGACAATGTACACGGGGACCCTTGGGCCGACCAACCAAATCGTGGTGTGAGAATGGGGAAATCGGTGTTTTTGTCGCTGACGTGCAACAGGAGAAATTGATCAAACCCATAGTTTTATGACATCAACAATTCGCCAAAATCGCCCTGAGAACCGCAAAAAGCCTTGTGAATGAAAAACTTAGAATTTCAGAACCGGCCAAACGAGACACCAAAGCGGGAGGGGCTGGAGGCCACACCTTAACTGTGACTTTTAACCAACAAGAGGCGGTCTGAACGACCCATTTCTGCGCAAATTAGGGTGATGGGTTCTGAAGCGCTGATCACCCGATCCGCGTAAGCAATCAAACCCATGGCCTGGGGCAAACCCAGCTGCAACCAATCTGGATGGTGAGTACTTAACTGCCGGGCCAGCAAGCGACTGTCACCTACCACCGCAGCCACCGTTAAATGCACCTTGTTGCCAAGCTGCGCCAGGCTGTTGTGCAAGGCTTTCCATTGCAAATCAAGACTCGTGGATTCATTTTCCTCAGCATAGAGCAAGGCCACGGCCTTGGTCAGGCTCGGCGGTGTTTTGCGATACAGCTGCGTTGCGTAAGCCAATGCTTGAGGCCCAGCCTGTAACAAAGGCCGCTCAGCGTGCAGGAAAGCAGATAACTCCTGTTGAGTAAACCGCCCGCCAACATCCAACATTTTTTGAACGTGCTGAAATTGTGCAGCGGCTTGCTGATTTTGCTCTGGCAAATCCGCCAAAGCAGAGACCCCAATGCAAAGATTGAGCTTCAAACCGCGCAGCTTTTTAAACTGCGCGCGTTTTTCAAGGTAATAAGAAAGGCGGGGTTGGGCGGGGCGGCGAGGTTCAAGGGCACGCAATGGGATGTACACGGGCACCCGCTCATCCATTTCAAACAAAAACAAGCTGCTGCGGGGGCCAAACAAAACCCAATCAGCACCGGGATATTCGGCCTGCAATTGCCTCAATGCCGCACGCGCTGCAAGTGCACTGTGCAGCCCTTGGCCAAACCAAACGCCAATTCGCTGACACCCTGCCATCAGGATCGCCCCAACCTTGGTGTTTGAATGGTACCCACCAAGCCATCGATATTGCTTTGTTTGCCAAACTGGGCCAACACGGTTTGCCGGCCCAGTGCTGCCATGTCTCGGGCTTTGTGGGGTTCAGCCAGCACAGCACCCAATGCTTGAACCCAAGCATCGAGCGCACCGGGCGCATGGGGCGCCGGGCAGACATAACCGGTAATGCCGCTTTGAACGGTTTCTGGCAGACCACCAACGTTGCTGACCACCACTGGCACGCCCAAGCCCAGAGCTTCAATTTGGCTCATGCCCAAAGGCTCGTAACTGGAAGGCATGACCAACACATCCGCACGCTTGATGAGTGGTGCCACGGGATTCAACATGCCCGGCAGCACCACATGCCTGTTCAGGCCCAAACGCCGCGCTTCGGTTTCGATGGCCTGGCGGGTTTCACCCTCGCCGGCTGCCACGTACAACAAATTTGGAAACCGGGGGAGCAAGGCTTTCACCACCTGCAACATGAAACTGTGCCCCTTCTCAACCCTGAACATGGCTGCATGGGCAATCACAGGTCGCTGCTGCAAATCACTCAGGCGGTCATCGAGTTCAGCGGGCAAGCCCAGCGCCGCATCGGCGGCGATGCTTTCAAAATCAATACCAGGATACAGAACCCCAATTTTTTCGGGCAATACCCCACTGTTTTGCAGCAATTGGTCTTTCAAAGCCTGGCTGGGCGTGAAGGTTTGGTCAAACATTTGGTTGTAAGTGAATGCTTTGGCCGGGCCTGGTTGGTAGGTGCGCATACGAATCAAGGTAGGCCGGGGCTTGAGCAAGCCAAGTTTTGCCAGTGCATGAATGGTAATAGAGCACAAATTGGCATCGTGACTGCTGTGGCACACCACCGCCACCGGCTTGTGTTGCCGAACCAAATTGGCCAGTCTTAAGACACTGGGTGGGTGTATGGCATTTCGAAATGCTACAAACTCAACATTCAGGCCCAGCTTGTAGGCTTCCTGAGAAATTCGACTGCCTGGCCGGCACAATATGTAGGGGGTGTAACCCTTGGCTTTCAAGCCCACCGCCTGCTCGAGCAACTGCAGTTCTTGACCACCGATATTTTTGGAACTTTCAGAGAAGAAAATGCTGGTCATTTGAATTGGAAAACAAAATTGGTTGAAATCACGGTCTATATTCGCTCTGTGTTTGCTCAACGTGTGTGCGGGTTTACTGGCAGTTTAATGCGCCACCGCACACGGATGGGCGTGAATTCACTCTAATCAATACCGGGTTGAAATACTTTGCAGAAAATTTTGGTGATTAAATTAAGGCATCACGGCGATGTACTGTTGACTACCGCCTTGTACCATGCTTTGTACGACCAATTTCCGGGCGTGCAGGTGGACACCCTGATTTACAAAGAAACCACGCCCCTGTTGCAAAACAATCCACACCTAAACAGGGTGCTTTGCATTGATCGGAAACTGAAAGGTTTTGCAAGGCTGAAAGCCGAACTTGGCCTGGTGTTTCAGGTAAGGCGTACCCGTTACGATGCCGTGGTGCATTTGACCGACCAATGGATTGGTGCGTTGGTGGCGCGCTTTTCAAATGCGCCTGTACGTGTACAAATGGCCTATGCAAAACGCGACAAGGCCCTGTGGCACGCCTGCTTTACACACCGCGTAGTACCCCCGCCCCGCGGGCAAGCACACGCCGTGGAGCTAAACCTGCTGTGCCTGCAAGCCTTGGGCATTAACCCCCGTAGCCTGCGCGGTGAAATGGTGTTGCGCCCCAGCCCTGAAAACCTGGACAAAGCCGACAAACTCTTGGCCGGGCACAAAGTGAACGGACCATTCGTGTTGATCCACCCCGCTGCCCGCTGGCCTTTCAAATGCTGGGAAGACGACAAATTTGCCGACGTGGTGGTGCATTTGCTGAACCAAGGTTTGCACGTGGTACTCACCTGCAGCCCTGACCCAGTGGAGGTGGCGATGACAGCCGAAATAGAACGCTTGGCACGCGCCAAGTTTTCAAAGGGTTCAAGCCAGTTGGTGAATGTGGGCGGCAAAATGAGCCTGCCCCTGTTGGCGGCTTTGCTGAAGTTAAGTAAGTTTTATGTGGGCGTGGATTCCGCACCCATGCACATGGCCGCGGCATTGAATGTGCCGCAGGTGGCGCTGTTTGGCCCCTCATGGGTACAGGAATGGCGGCCTTGGTCCGACAATGCCACCGTTATTTATGCGGGCGACTTTGGGCCACTTCCCCACCCCGACAGTATTAATACAGACGACACCACGCGTTTGCTGGCGGCCATTCCCACTGAGGTTGTGATTCAGTCGGTAGACAAACTGGCCGATTGATTTTGAATGGAATGCAGGTAGTGGTACTTGCCCCGCAAGGCCAACAACTCTGGGTGGGTGCCCTGCTCAATCAACTTGCCTTGGTCCAGCACGATAATGAAATCGGCCGTGGTCAGCGTGGACAATCGATGCGCAATCACCAAAGTGGTTCGACCATGGCGCAGTCGCTCCATGTCCTCTTGAACTTCACGCTCCGCTTCGGAATCGAGTGCAGACGTGGCTTCATCGAGAATTAAAATTGGGGCGTTTTTAAGGAATGCCCGCGCGATTGAAATACGCTGGCGCTGGCCGCCAGAGAGTCTCAGTCCGTTGTCGCCCAACACCGTATCAAGCCCATTTTCCAGTTTTTCAATAAAAGGCAGGGCGTTGGCCATGCGGGCCGCATTTAAAATGGCTTCATCGCTGGCACCACGCATTTCGCCGTAAGCAATGTTGTTGGGCACGGTGTCGTTCAGCAAATGGCTTTCCTGTGTTACCACTGCAATTTGGCGACGAAGGCACTGCAAATCCCATTGTTTCAAATCCACACTGTCCAGCTTCACCACGCCGCTTGTGGGGTCCAGAAAACGGGGCAGCAAGTTGATCAATGTTGACTTGCCACCGCCCGACACACCCACAATACCCACTGTTTGGCCAGGTTTTACCCACAAATTGATGTCGATCAGCGTAGGTGCTTCTGCACCGGGAAAAGTAAGCCCTACCTTGTTGAATTCAATGTAGCCCAGCGCTCGATCGGTGGTGTGGGTGCCGCTGGAATTTTCAACCGAGCGGTCTACAACCCGGAATACGTTGTCAGCAGCCGCCAAACCTTTTTGCAGTTGTTGATTGATGTTGGTCAGGCGCTTGACCGGGGCCAACAACATCATCATCGCGGTCATGAAAGAGGCGAAATCGCCCGCGGTCATGCTGTCGCTTTCAGCCAAAATACCGGCGAAGTACACCACGGCTGCCACAGCAGCAGCAAGTATCCATTGAACAATTGCGGAGTTGGCGGCGCTGGTGGCCACCAGCTTCACGCGCGACTTCATGATTTCATCCGCGCTTTTCATGAAGCGATCGGTCTCCACCTGCTGAGCACCGTAAATCTTGATGATTTTTTGCGCGCCAATCACCTCGGAAATACTTTGTACCAAATCGGCATGCGAAGTTTGTGCGCTGTGCGCAAAGCGGTTTAAGCGCTTGGCGGCCACCGACACACCAATGGCAATCAAGGGAAGAATTGCAAAGCAGATCAGGGTGAGCTGCCAGTTGGTGTAAAGCAAAATGGCCATGAGGCCGATCACGATTGCACCGTCTCGAATTAGCACAGTGATGATGTTGAAACCCGCTTCGGTGACCGCATCCACGTTGGTAGACACGGTGGAAATGATTTTGCCGGCGGGTTGTTCTACAAAATACGAATTGGGGAAACGCAAAATGCGAGACAGCATGTCAAACCGCAAATCATGAACCACCAAGCCAGCCAGCTTGGCACTGCAATACTCGTTGATGTAAGTGGCCAAACCGCGGATGAGGAACAACACAATAATAATGACTGGCAGCCACTTCGCCATCTCTGTTCGCTCGCCCGAGAAGTTCTCGTCGATCAGCGGCTTCATCAGGCTGGCAAACAAAGGCTCGGTGACAGCGGCAAACACCAAGGCCACCAATGAAGTGGCAAACAGCGGCCAATAACGAAGGCTGTAGGACAATAAGCGTTTGTAGAGGCCTTTGGCGGTGTAGTCGATTGTGTTGGGCATGCAGCGAGAACGTGGATTGAATGCTCGAAGTTTACACGGTTGTGAGTGGCAAGCGAGTTCGACTCAAGCGGCATGTGCTCGTCGCGCAATCAGCCTGTGCATGCTGCCCAGTCAGCGCGTGTTCGCTTGCACAATCAGCGCGAATCCCAATCTCTCGCCAGAAAACCTGGTTTTCCCTTGCTGAGCCTTGCGATGCCTGAGAACGACCCAATGGAATGGACGCCTCCAACCTAAATCGGCATCCCTGTGCCAAAGTGAGAGTCGTTACATTTCACTTGCGAAGGAGGAGGCGTCATGGAGAAGCTTACAACAATC
>JAHJCM010000062.1 GCA_018812945.1 Gammaproteobacteria bacterium
GCGCACCCGCGAAAGCCTGGCGCATTTGTTGTGTGAACCCTGCCCAAGCTGCCAGGGCAAGGGGCAGGTTAAAACTGCGCAAACCGTGGCCTATGAAATAATGCGGGAAATTGTGCGGGAAAGCCGCCAGTTCAACCCCAAAGAATTTCGCATACTAGCCAGCCCAGCCGTGATCGACCTGTTTCTGGAAGAAGAAGCGCAGCACCTTGGCATGCTGGAAGAATTTGTGGGAAAGCCAATTACCCTGCAAGTAGACAACCTATTTGTGCAGGAACACTACGACATTATTTTGACCTGACCTAAGTGCGATGAACCTGAGCCAAGCCAGCCAGCAACGCCTTGAACTTTTGGCCCAAGACAGCGGCAAGCGGGTGTTGCTGCCCTGCCCTTTGAACCAGCGTGCACTCGACTTTTCCAGCAATGATTATTTGTGCCTGGCTCAACGCGGCGACATCGTAGAAGCAGGTCATGAATGTGCAAAAAAGTACGGCGCAGGTGCCACCGGTTCACGTTTGTTGTCTGGCAACCTCGATTGCTTTGAAGAACTGGAGTCGCAAGTTGCACAATTCAAAAACGCCGAAGCCGCACTTGTATTCTCCAGTGGCTATCAAGCCAATGCCAGCGGGCTTGCTGCACTACTCGATAAAACATTGTGGAGCGGTGCTGAACCATTGGTGTTCACCGACCGCTTGAACCACGCCAGCCTGCACCATGCCTGCCAGTTGGCGGGGGTGAAGCAGATTCGGTTTCGCCACAACGACATGGCACATTTGGCAGAATTGCTGAGCAAACACCAGGAATCAACTCATCCGAAAATCATAGTTTCGGAAACCGTGTTCGGCATGGAAGGGGATTTGCTGCCCATTGAAAGCCTTGCAACAATTGCCTTGCAACACAAGGCTGTGGTGTACCTGGACGAAGCCCATGCCACGGGAATTTGGGGACCGGAAGGTCGAGGCCTTGGGGCAATTCAGCACCCCGCCATAGATGCGCTGAAAACCTTGGGCCACTGGGTGATCATGGGCACCTTCAGCAAGGCAGTGGGGGTAAGCGGTGCTTACATCGCATGCAGTGAAATATTCAAACAATACCTGGTCAACCGTTGCACCGGCTTTGTGTATTCCACCGCGCCGTCGCCTTTTATCATTGGCGCGGTTGGCAAAGCATTGGAAATTATTCCGGGGATGAATACCGAACGTTCCGCGCTGCACACCGCCGCCGACACACTGCGAGAGCGAGTGCATGACTTGGGCTTCGACACGGGCTTGTCGAACACCCACATCGTTCCCTTGGTGGTGGGCAGTAACGTTGCCTGCCTAGAACTCAAGGCCGATTTGCAACAAGCAGGCATTCGAACCTCTGCCGTACGCCCTCCCACCGTGCCCCCCAATGCCGCACGGGTTCGGCTTGCACTGAACACTGGCCACACTTTTGCCGTGTATGAGCAACTGCTCCACGCACTGGCCAGCTGGAAGGTGAGCGCATGAAGCAGCCCGACATTACCCAAGTGCTGCTGATGGCCCACGGCTGGGGTTACAACCACCGTTTCTTCAATGCCTTGTTGACAACGCTTCCCGAAAGCACACGCAACACCACCTTGTTTGTTTGCATGGAAGCGGGTTACTTTCCTGAACAGGCCAAACAAGGCCTGATGATTTACAAACCTGAACTGAACTCACAAGCGCATTGGGAGCACCACCCCACAGAAGTACTGCACAGCCTGGTGCTGGCCTACGCCGAAGTACCTTGGCTGGGCCTGGGGCATTCACTGGGGTTTTCAAAACTTCTGGAATTTTCAGTGCGATGGCACAGCCTGTTGAGTATTCATGGCTTTACTCACTTTGTGAAAAGCGATTCCAACACCCAAGGTAATCCTCCGCGTTTGCTGTCACGCATGATCCAGAAAGCAGAACAAAACATGCCGGAGGTACTGCGCGATTTTCACAACCGTTGTGGGCACCATGCGCAGTGGGCCACCCTGGATGAACAAACCTTGTTGACCGACCTTCGCAGCTTGCAAGATTTGAACACAGCACAGGCATTGCAACAGACCCTTTCACAGGGTGCCGAATTACATGCCTGGGCCAGCAACACCGACGACATAGTGCCACTGGCTTTGGCACTGCAATGCTTTGAGCACACGCTGAAAGAGCAAAACCGCGAGTTGCATACACTGGCTTCCGAGCACGCAGGCATTGCCACCGCCCCTGCGCGGTATACTGACACTTTGTTGCCCCTTCTCAGCCAGCATTAATTTCAAGCCGCATTGAAATGTCTGAAAACGCCTTGCCGCGAAAATTGAATTCAGCCCAGGCTGCCTCACGCCGCTTTTCCGATGCTGCCCGCGATTACGATCACCACGCGCGCGTGCAAAAACACTCAGCCCAACACCTGTGTCAGTGGCTGGATCAGATGCTGCCTGTCGACTTCAACCCCAAGGCTTGTGTCGATGTGGGCAGCGGTACCGGGTTTTTAACCGAGCATTTGCTGAACAAGTTTCCCGAAAGTGCAGTGCATGCTGTCGATTTGGCGCAAGGCATGCTGACCGAATTAACACGCAAGTATCCCACTGAACGCCTGAACACCCACTTGCTCAATGGCGAGGAGTTGGCAGTAGAGCACTTGTGGATTCCGAACCACTCCCTGCTTATTTCTGGCATGTGCGCGCAATGGTTCAGCAACATTGAAGAAGCCATTCGACGCTGGCTTTCAGTATCGAACACCGTGGCTTTCAGCGTGTTGCTGGATGGCTCTTTTCAAGCCTGGGAAGTGGCACACGAGGACACCGGGCAAACCAGTGGTCTGCGTCCCCTGCCCCGCGACGATGACTTGCAGGACATCATGAACGCATTGGTGGCTGAAGGCATTGCAGCAAGCACTGCACACCACACCAAAAACTTTCTGGACCACCATCCCGATGGGCTTTCATTTGCACGCAGCCTGCGTGCCATTGGTGCGGACCAGCCCCGCGTAAACCACACACCAGTTAATTTGCGCAAGGTGATATCCGCCTTGGGCGAAGCCTGCACCATGAACTACCACATTGGTTTTTACTACCTGGAACGGCCGTGAAACATTTGTTTGTGACTGGCACCGACACCGGCATCGGCAAAACAATCACCAGTGCATGGCTTTGCAAACACTGGCAAGCAGATTACTGGAAGCCGGTACAAAGCGGGCTTGAAGGTGGTAGCGACAGCGAGTGGATTGCCCGCCTGAGTGGCTGTGCAGTGCACCCGGAACTTTACCGTTTGACCCAGCCCTTGTCGCCCCACCAGGCCGCTGACATCGATGGCGTGAAAATTCAACTGGCCGATTTTGCACTGCCCAAAGCCGACCGACTCGTGGTGGAAGGCGCTGGTGGTTGCCTGGTGCCCCTGAACTGGCGGGACACCATGCTCGACCTGATGAAACACCTGGGCAGTTGCGCTTTGCTGGTAGCCCGCAGCGGGCTTGGCACCATCAACCACACTTGCCTTTCACTGCAGGCCTTGAAAGCTGCCGGCGTGCCTGTGCTGGGCGTGGTAATGGTGGGTGAGACCAACCCTGCCAATCGTGAGGCGATCGAACATTTTGGTGAAGTGCCGGTGTTGGCTGAATTGCCGGTTTTCAATGAATTAAGCCCGCAGGCACTGGCTGAATTTGGCATGCCCGAACGCCTTGTTCGCGCACTCGGCAGCCTGTGATCGCAAAGCCCTCATGACACAACTTTCCCACACCAAATTGCTTGAACTGGATGCCCAATACTGTTGGCACCCCTTCACGCAAATGCAAACTGCCGCGCCACCTTTGGCAGTAGTGCGTGGTGAAGGCGAGTTTTTGGTCGATGCCCAAGGCAACAAGTACTTTGATGCCGTTTCAAGTTGGTGGGTGAATATTCATGGTCACAGCAACCCCACCATTGCAAAGGCTATTGCACAACAAGCGCTTGAGCTTGAACATGTGATGTTCGCAGGTGTAACCCACCCGCCTGCTGTGCAGTTGGCCGAACGCCTGGTGCACAACGCCCCAGCCCCCATGGCCAAGGTGTTTTACTCCGACAATGGGTCCACCGCCATTGAAGTGGCCCTGAAAATGGCCTTTCAGTATTGGCAAAACAAGGGCGTGGCCGGTAAAAATCGAATTGTTGCGTTGGAAGGTGGATACCATGGTGACACCTTCGGCGCCATGGCCACCGGTAAGTCCAGCGGTTTTTACGACCCCTTCGCGCCTTGGCTGTTTCAGGTTGATTTCATACCCACCGGTGTGTGCGCCTGCACGGAAGAAAAGGCCCTGACTGAACTCGATCATTTGCTGGCAAACAGTGCAGGTGAAATTGCTGCGCTGGTACTAGAGCCCTTGATTCAAGGTGCCAGCGGCATGCGATTCATGCGTGCGGCCCATGTGGCTGAACTGTGCAAACGCTGTGAAGCCGCAGGCGTGCTGGTGATATTCGATGAGGTCTTCACGGGCTTTGCCCGAACCGGCACCCTGTTTGCCGCCGAACAAGTGGCACAGTTTGGGGGGCAAGCCGACATCATTTGCATTTCAAAAGGGCTTACTGGCGGCTTCATGCCCATGGCAGCCACCCTCACCAGCCAGGCTGTGTACGACGCATTTTTAAGCGACAAGGTGGGTAACGCCTTGCTGCACGGCCATTCCTACACCGCCAACCCACTGGGTTGCGCTGCGGCCCTGGCCAGCCTCGCCTTGTTCGATGAAGAAAACACGTGGACGAATATTCGCCGCATTGAAGCCACCCACCAGCGCTGGTTGCCCACCTTGGCTTGCCACCCCCTGATTGAAAACCCGCGTGTGTGCGGCACCGTCGCGGCCTTTGAGCTAAAATCCAGTCACAGTCAGTACGGTTCCAGCGCGAGTCAATGGATACGCCAAACGTTTCTCGAATTGGGCATTGTGGTGCGCCCATTGGGCAACACCGTGTATTGGGTACCGCCTTATTGCACCGCGCCCGAGACACTCGAGAACGCCTACCAAACACTGATGCAAGTATTACAACGCTGGGGCAGACTAATTGCACCCGGCCCCGGAAGCGAATTGTTCTGAAGGATGCACATGGAAAGCCAAATTACCTGGGTTGAAAACAAAAAAGCAGCCCCACCCACCCTTGATACACAGCGCTGGAGCGTGGCGGCCATCGAGGCCCTGTTCGCACTGCCGTTCAACGACCTTATTTTCAAGGCGCAGCAGGTGCACCGCGAGCATTTCGATGCGAACACCGTGCAGCTGTCCACCCTGCTGTCGATTAAAACTGGCGGCTGCCCTGAAGACTGTGGCTACTGCCCCCAATCGGCCAAGTACAACACTGGCGTGGAAGCCGAAAAGCTGATGCCCATCGATGACGTGCTGAAAGCCGCACAGGCCGCCAAGGACAAAGGCGCCACACGTTTTTGCATGGGTGCAGCCTGGCGCAGCCCCAAAGACCACCAGGTTGAAGCCGTGGGCGAGATGGTTGCCGCAGTCAAGGCTATGGGCCTGGAAACTTGTGTAACCCTGGGTATGCTGAAAGAACACCAGGCCAAACAGCTGCAAGAGGCTGGCCTGGATTATTACAACCACAACCTGGACACCTCACCCGATTTTTACGGCGACATTATCAGCACCCGCACCTACCAAGACCGACTGGACACGCTGGACCGTGTACGCGATGCGGGTATCAAAGTGTGCTGCGGTGGTATTGTGGGCTTGGGTGAAACGGTTAAGCAGCGAGCTGGCCTGATTGCCCAACTGGCCAACATGGCGGAGCCACCAGAAAGCGTACCCATCAATAACCTGGTGAAAGTAGAAGGCACGCCACTGGCTGATAACGAAGAAATTGACCCGCTCGATTTTGTACGCACCATTGCGGTAGCCCGCATTACCATGCCCACCAGTTTTGTGCGTTTGTCCGCTGGTCGTGAAGACATGAACGAAAGCACACAGGCCCTCTGTTTCCTTGCAGGCGCCAATTCAATTTTTTACGGCGAAAAACTGTTGGTAACAGACAACCCGGA
>JAHJCM010000063.1 GCA_018812945.1 Gammaproteobacteria bacterium
GATTCGACGGGAATGGCGGGGAAGCTACAAAGGCCAGAAACAAATCTGGTTTTTGCTGAAATTGGTTGGAAGGGATTGTGATGTCAGCCTGCGGGCCACTGAACACCCCGAATTTGATGCCTGGCGTTGGAACGAGTATTGGGTTCCACTTGAAAACGTAATTGATTTCAAACGGGAAGTGTACAAACAAGCATTGGGAGAGTTGGCCAAACTGTTGTTTTCCAGAAATGACCCAAGGCGACTGCCTAGGGGGGATCACTGGGAACCCGCCGTTAAAACCGAGGAAACCCAAGCAAAACCTGAGTCGACATAAAAAAACGCGAACCATTTGGTTCGCGTTTTTTTTATTGGGTAGCAATCCACATGCTTTTGGACTCGTCGAAAACAAACCACACCGGAACATAAGAGCGATAACTCGCGTCCAATATTTCATCGATCACCCACACCCACATCCTTTTTGGCCTTTCCTTTTCCTGAACAAGCAAAACCGCATTCAGGACAAAATTTCGACCCTCTCCTTGGAAACTACAGGTATTCAATCCCTGTATCGCGTCCTCGCCAAACAATTGGGTCAGCGTGGCGCCATCCGCTTCAATACGTGGTCGAAGAGAATGCCTGAAACTGGTCAAATTTAAGCTTGAACACAAGGACAGGTCTTCATCAAGCGGCTTGCCGTCGGGCTTTGGCGGCCATGTTTCAGCCAGCTTCAATGCATCGCAGATCAAATAATTCGAGCGTGCAGCGTAGTTCGCTGCCGACTCGGCAACACCACCTTCATGTCGGAAATATTGTTCACAGTTGCTTACGGTACTGCCATTGGTCAATTCAAGCAAAGGTCTAGAAATTAATAGCTCCTCGGATGAGTTTTGTACTTTCTCCTGCACATTTGGATCAAGCCAGAAATAATCGTTTTGCGGGGATTCGGCACTTGAACAACCAATAAGCGCAGCAACGAAAGATAGCAGGTAGTTTCTCAAAGTGCCTTCTCCATTAAGTCCGCTTCTTTATTTCTTCTTGTGGGGTATTGATCCTCGAAATTGCGAAGTATTTTGACTGCCAGCTTCCAATCCTGAGCGACGACCGAAGCCCAAAACTTGGGTGCGGATCGGGCCAATTCCAGCCCATGTTGAAAAGATACCGAGGTAATTACAGTTTGAAACTCAGGCTTTAGATCTTCGAATTTCGTGGCACTGCTTGAAATTGCGTTGTTATAACGTTTGGCCAGTTGCGTTAAATAATGGGTTTTAACCACTTGATCAATTTGTAGACATTCGGTCGTAGAAATGCTTAGCGGGCTTTTCTCGAGTTTCCTGGCAGCGTCATGCTTTTTCAGTCCAAGATAAGGTGCCAACTTTTTAAGTAGAGAACCCTGAATGCCAAGTCGACGTAGATCATCCTCGTTACGGGCTCCCAAATCAAAGCCCGTTGCAATTGTTACGCCGCTTTTACTTTTTTCCAAATCAGGTATGTAGCCGCCGGTTCTGCACCCGCCCTCTAATTTGGAAAGAAATTCGTAATCCACCTCGTATGACATGGCTACCCCTTAAGAAAAGGCGAAGCGTATCAACAGAGATAATGCAGAGCAAAAACCACTATTTTGGGTTAATCAAAATCGGGCTAGTGCGCAAGCAATGGCTTTAAAACAGCCAACACTTTCGCCGCGTCTTCCAAATGCGGATAGTGCCCCAAACCAGCCAGTCGAATGGTTTGTTTGCCAGGCACCAGTTCCTCAAAGCGCTGCACCATGTGTTCGCCGGAAATGGGATCTTCAACACCGTCGATTAGCGCAAAGGGCATGTCGGCCCTCTGCAAGGCATGCACCCAACGGTCGCGGTTTTCTCGCCTCTCACGCATGTACTGAATCAGCAGGTGCATGCACAAGTTTCCTTTTTTGTGGGCCATCAACGTCCACGCCGCATCAATGTCGGCATCGCTCAGCCCTTCCGAGCACACGCTGCGAAGGCTGGCCGCCAACTTTTCCTTTTTCATCAAGCGTGTGAATACAAAGCCCAGCGGGCTGAGCAGCAGTTTTTGGACCAGAATGGCGCGGTGTGTTTCAGGAAACAGACCACCGTTGAACATCACGACGCGATTCAATCGGAAACCCAGTTTTCCTTCAGCGTGACGCGCAAGCAATTCTTGCCCAACGGTGTCTCCCACATCATGAGTGATCATGGTGCATGCATCAATGCCTTTGCTTTTCAGCAAGGCTTCTGCAATATCTGCTTGGTTAAATATGGAATGCTGCCAGGTGCGCGGCTTGTCGGAATAGCCATACCCCAGCATGTCAAATGCAATCAGGCGATGAGTTTCGGCCAGTTCAGGCCACATCAAGTGAAAATCGTAACTGGCCGTGGGAAAGCCGTGAATCAGCAACAGCACCGGCTTGTTGGGTGCTGCCGTGTCTTGCACGAAAATGGAGTGGCCTTTCCAGTCGAAAAACTGTCCGCTGTTTTTCCACATCGACAGTTCCATTCGCACACTCCAAAAGTTTTAAGCCAATACCACCATGTTGTCGCGGTGAATCAGCTCAGGTTCGTCCAGATAACCAAGGATGGACTCTATCGCGCTGGTAGGCTGTTTGGCGATTTTTTTGACCTCGGCCGCTGCATAGTTTACCAAACCACGCGCGACTTCCTCGCCTTCGGGGCTTAGGCAGGCGACCACATCACCACGCTGGAAATTACCCTGACAACCCGTAACACCAATCGGCAGAAGGCTGCCCTTTTTCTTGCGCAAAGCCTCTGCGGCACCCGCATCCAGCAGGAGTGAGCCTTTCAATTTCAAATGGTCAGCCATCCATTGCTTTCGCGCAGCCAGGCGACCCAGCGGTGCTTTCAGGTAGGTACCCACAGACTCGCCCTTCATCAGGCGAACGAGCACATTGGGCTCGTGCCCACTGGCAATGACTGTTGCAGCACCACTGCGCGCGGCGCGCTTTGCCGCCAGAATTTTCGTGATCATGCCGCCAGTGCCTACACTGCTGCCAGCACCGCCTGCCATTTTTTCAAGCTCTGGGTTGCCCGCGGTTTCCTCGTGAATGAATTTGGCGTCCGGGTTCTTGCGTGGGTCAGCGCTGTAAAGCCCCACTTGATCGGTCAAAATAACCAAGGTGTCCGCTTCCACCAAGTTGGTGACCAAGGCACCCAAGGTGTCGTTGTCACCAAAGCGAATTTCGTCAGTGACCACGGTGTCGTTTTCATTGATGATGGGCACCACTTTGTGGCCCAACAAGGAATACAGGGTGGAACGTGCATTCAGGTAACGTTCGCGATCCGCCAGATCAGCATGGGTTAGCAGCACCTGCGCGCACACCAAGCCATGTTCAGCAAAGCCGATTTCGTACGCGTGTACTAAACCCATCTGCCCAACCGCAGCAGCGGCTTGAAGCTCATGAATTTCGCGCGGGCGCTTGGCCCATTTCAAGCGCTTCATGCCCTCGGCAATCGCGCCCGAGGACACCAGCACCACCTCGCAGCCTTGGTTGGTCAATTCGGCAATTTGCGCTGCCCAGGCGCGTATGGACTCCATGTCCACGCCCTTGCCACCCTTGGTGACAAGCGAGCTGCCAACTTTGACCACCACACGTTGATTTGCCAGAGATTTCTCTGCCACGGAAATTACTCCTGATCGTCGCCAGTTTCTTGAGGATTGATGAGTGTACCTGTGCTTTCGCGAAAGCGAGCGTCCGGCTCGGGCGGAAACTCAACCTGCATTTGCTGCACGAGGTTTTCGTACACCGAACGCATCAAGTTCGCGGTGTTTTCGCCAGTCAAACTCGAAATGGGGTGAACCTGGCCCTGCCAACCTGTTTTCTCGCGGTAGCGGGTCACAAAATCGTCGATTTTCGCTTTCCGGTCCTCTTCCGCAATCATGTCGATTTTGTTCAACACCAGCCAGCGGGGCTTGGCCCACAGGTCTTCATCGTATTTGCGCAGTTCTTCAACAATGGCGGCAGCCTCGTACACTGGGTCTACGTTTTCATCGAAAGGGGCGAGGTCGACAAGGTGCAACAGCACACGGGTGCGGCTGAGGTGTTTCAAAAACTGGTGGCCCAGCCCGGCACCTTCAGCAGCCCCTTCGATCAAACCGGGCACATCAGCGATCACAAAGCTTTGGGCGTGCCCAATTCGCACCACACCCAGATTGGGATGCAGTGTGGTAAAGGGGTAGTCTGCAATTTTTGGGCGGGCATTGGACACCGCAGCAATCAAGGTGGACTTGCCAGCGTTGGGCATGCCCAGCAAACC
>JAHJCM010000064.1 GCA_018812945.1 Gammaproteobacteria bacterium
CGCCCTCGGTGCCCGTGCTGTGCAGGGGCACTTTTACACCATTGCAGGTCAGGGTGTAGCGTTCATCGACAAAGTTTTTCACTTTCACTTCCAGGCGTTCAAGTGAGGAATCGACATACCGCACAGTGCCACCGGGCGCGCCTTCCTCGCCCAATACGTGCCAGGGCTCCAGGGCGCTGAATAACTCCACCTCAACACCACGGCTGGAAAAGTCGCCCATCTTCGGAAAACGGAACGCAAAGTGCGGTGCAAACCAGTCCATCTGGAACGGGAAACCGGCAGCATTCAGATCGGCCACAACATCTGCGATGTCGTTTTTGACGAAGGTGGAGAGCATGAACTGGTCGTGCAGGCGGGTACCCCATTTCACGAGCCTTGCCGTGTAAGGTGTTTTCCAGAATTTAGCGATCAGGGTGCGCAGCAGCAGTTGCTGCGCAAGGCTCATTTGAGCATTGGGTGGCATCTCGAACGCACGCAACTCAAGCAGGCCCAAGCGGCCTGTGGAGGTGTCTGGGCTGTACAGCTTGTCGATACAAAATTCGCTGCGGTGGGTGTTACCTGTCGAATCGATCAGAATGTTGCGCAAAAGGCGGTCGATAATCCACGGTGGCGGGTTGCCTCCGTGCTTTTGCATTTGCCGATCCAGCTCAGTGAGTGCCAGTTCAAGTTCATGCACTTGGTCGCTGCGTGCTTCGTCTACGCGCGGGGCCTGGCTGGTCGGACCAATAAACAGGCCTGAGAACAAATACGACAAGCCAGGGTGGTTGTGCCAGTAACGAAGCAGGCTGCCCAGCAAATCAGGGCGGCGCAAAAAAGGGCTGTGTTCGGGGGTTTCACCGCCCATCACGAAATGGTTGCCACCACCCGTGCCGCTGTGTCTGCCATCCAGCATGAATTTCTCGGTAGAAAGGCCAATGAGTCGCGCTTCCTCATACAAATCCGTGGTCAGGTGCAATAGTTCACCCCAGCTTTTGCTGGGTTGAACATTCACCTCCAGCACGCCTGGGTCGGGTGTAACTTGCAACATGGTCATCCGCTTGTCGCGCGGGGGCGGGTAACCCTCCAGCACCACAGGCTGATTCATCGCGTCGGCGGTGTCTTCAATTCTGGCTACCAGTTCAAGATAATCGTCGAGTACCTCGAGTGGGGGCATGAACACATACAAATGTCCGTTGCGTGCCTGCACACACATGGCAGTTCGTACAATGTGGGTGGCTGACTCTTTCAGCACAGGTGTTGTGTCATCGGCCTGGCTGGTTTTCACGCCCGGTTTTTGAAGGGCCACGCGTGAAGGAGCAGGGGGTGCGAACGGGTCGGCAGGAATGGTGTATGGATAGTCCTTTTTAGCCACCCAGGGTTGTGAATCCAGCGGCAGGCGATAGCCCATGGGTGAATCGCCGGGAATCAGGTACATGCGTTCGTCGCGCAGAAACCATCGCCCTGTGCGCCATCGGCCTTTGGCCGACTGAATGGGCAGGCAATAGCCCACTTCCTCAGTTAAACCCTGAGTAAACACCTTGTTCAGGCGCTTGCGCTCAAGTGGGTCGTCCAGCCTTGAATCGAATGGGTCCACATTCACAGGCAGTTTGCGCTCGCGCCACATGTAATACCAGGCGTCTTCGAAACCAGGCATCACGTAGCGCGGGTGTAGCCCCAAGCGGCCGCACAACCCTTCCATAAACTGTTTGGCGGTGGCGTTGTTGGCTTTGCCGTCCGCTTGTTCATGGCTGAGCAGTTGCGGGTTTTTCCAGATTGGCTCACCGCTTTTCAGCCAGTACAGCGAAAGTGCCCAACGCGGCAACTGCTCGCCGGGGTACCACTTGCCTTGACCAAAGTGATACAGGCCGCCCTTGCCATAATATTTGGCGAGCTTGTTCAGCATCTTGATGCCGTAATCGCGTTTGGTGGGCCCCAGTGCATCAATATTCCACTCAGCAGCACCCCGGTCGGTGTTGGCGACAAAAGTGGGTTCGCCACCCATGGTCAGGCGTACATCCAGTGCGTCAAGTGCTTTGTCCACTTCAAAGCCCAGTGCTTCAATGCCCTTCCATTGCTCATCAGAATAAGGTTTGCTGGTGCGTGGCGATTCATACACGCGCTCCACGCTCATTTCATGTTCAAACTCAACTTCGCATTCATCCAGCGTTCCGGTGATGGGTGCTGCGCTGCTGGGTTCAGGTGTGCAGGCCAATGGGATGTGGCCCTCTCCGGCCAATAAGCCTGAAGTGGGGTCGAGGCCAATCCAGCCAGCACCGGGCAAATACACTTCGCACCAGGCATGCAGGTCAGTGAAATCTTTCTCTGGGCCATCGGGGCCGTCGATGGCTTTGACGTCGCTGGTCAGTTGAATCAGGTAGCCCGAGGCAAACCTGGCCGCCATGCCCAGTCTGCGGAAAATTTGTACCATCAGCCATGCGGTATCTCGGCAGGAACCAGAGCCATTGCTCAGTGTTTCATCGGGTGTTTGTACCCCCGGCTCCATGCGGATCAGGTACTTGATCCGCTTGGCCAAATCCTGATTCAGGCCTACTAGAAAATCGATGGTCTTAACCCGGCTCAAGTTCATCTCGGCCATGTAGGCGTTAAAAGCCTTGCCTGTGTGGCAGGGCACCAGGTAAGGCGCCAGTTCCTGGTCCAGTGATTCGTCGTATTTGAAGGGGAAGAATTCGGCCGCTTCTTCGAGGAAAAAGTCGAAGGGATTCAGCACTGACATTTCAGCCACAAGGTCCACCGCGATTTCCAGCATCTCGGTGCGCTCTGGAAATATCAAGCGCCCCATGTAATTGCTTTGCGGGTCTTGTTGCCAATTGATGAAGTGGGTTTGCGGCAACACCTTCATGCTGTAGGAGAGAATGCGCGTGCGGCAGTGCGGGGCTGGGCGTAAACGCACCACTTGGGGGCCCAGGTTGATCAGGCGATCGTAGCGGTAGCGTGTAATATGGCGCAGAGCAACGTGAATAGACACTGTGTAATCCCAAAAATGAAGCCGAACAAACAAAACCCGTTTACAGCATGGAGAGAAGCATGAACCATGCCGAAGAAATCTGGAAAACTTTGGTGCGCGCCACGGTGGACAAAAAACACCCTTGGCGTGTCGTGGGTTTCAGCACGGCAGGCCCGAAAGGCCCCCAAGTGCGCTCGGTCATCTTGAGGGCAGCAAACACGGACGATCATCAACTGGTGTTTTACACCGATCGCCGAAGCCAGAAAATGGCCGATATTGCCCACGACTCACGTGTGGCGCTTTTGTTTTGGAACCCACGCAGCAACACCCAGCTTCGAGTATGTGGCATTGCAGCGCCGCAGACCAGTGAATTGATTGTGAACAGTCTTTGGGCACGTATCCCCGAATATGCCCGAAAAGACTACGCAACCCTGAGCGCCCCCGGTGACGCACTTACTGGGGGCGATCTGGTTTACGACCTTGATACAGCGCGCGCCAACTTTGTGGTGTTGAATGTGAAAGTATTGAGTCTTGAACTGCTGGAATTGAAACGGGAAGGGCATGTCAGGTTTCGTTGTGATCTTGACGAAACCGGACGCTGGATTCATCAAAACATGATTCCCTGAGGGTATCCTGAACCTTGAGTTTTTTTGAGCAGTCAGCAGAGTGAGGTTTTAGCCATGAGCGACACGAAATATACACCACCCAAAGTTTGGGTTTGGGACAAGGAAAGCGGCGGCAAGTTTGCGAATATCAATCGCCCGATTGCCGGTGCCACGCACAACAAAGAATTGCCAGTTGGCGAGCATCCCTTGCAGCTTTATTCACTGGCCACGCCCAATGGCGTGAAGGTCACTGTGATGCTGGAAGAATTGCTGGCTCTTGGCCACACAGGTGCTGAATACGACGCCTGGTTGATCAATATTTCCAACGGCGACCAGTTCAGCAGTGGCTTCGTGGAAGTGAACCCCAACAGCAAAATTCCAGCCTTGCTGGACCGCAGTATCAGCCCCGCTACGCGAGTATTTGAGTCGGGGTCTATCCTGTTGTACCTCGCCGAGAAGTTCAGGGCATTCTTGCCCACCGACCCAGCCAAACGAACCGAAACCTTGTCGTGGCTGTTCTGGCAAATGGGCAGTGCGCCCATGCTGGGCGGTGGTTTTGGACACTTTTACGCGTATGCGCCCGAGAAGTATGAGTACCCGATCAACCGCTACGCGATGGAAGTGAAACGACAACTGGATGTGCTGGATCGTCAGCTGGCCGACCACGAGTACATTTCTGGCAGCGAATACACGATTGCGGACATGGCCATTTGGCCTTGGTACGGTGCATTGGTCACCAACAAGGTGTACGAGGCTGCCGAGTTTCTGGAGGCCCACACATACACCAATGTGCTGCGCTGGACCCATGAAATTGCCAAACGGCCAGCGGTTATTCGTGGGCGAATGGTGAATCGCGCTTGGGGTGAGCCCAATGAGCAGGTGCTTGAGCGGCACAGTGGCAGCGATTTCGACGGCAAAGCCATTTAACGGCCGCCGGCTGGGGCACAATGTGCCCTTTCTTTGATTGGCAGTGGAGTTTTATTGTGTACAAACTTGCGTTTGCATTGGTAGTGGCTGGTTTGGCGGGTTGCGCGTCAACCCATGATTTGTCCAAAGGCAGCAACATGCTGGGCGGTGGTTACAAACAAGAGGAAATGGGTCCAGGCTTGTTTTACATTTACGCTCGCTCAAACCACGCCCCTTGGACCAATCTTGAAGCCGCCCGGACAACATGGCGTACCGGAGCGGAGCGGGCTTGCGCGTCTGCTGAGTATGATGAACTCGCCATTGAGGAAAAGGAAAAAGACACCGGTCTGCAAAACAGCGCAGGTGTGCGTTATCTGGTGACTGAGCGAACCGGGTATGCCAAATGCGATTCATCGAGCTTAAGCAACAGCGAAATCACCAATATCATCAACAAAGATTCCGCCATCCGTTGATGGCGCAGATTCGGTCAAAGACCTTCCATGGAGCGGTTCTTTTATTCCTTGGGGTCTTTGCCTTTTGTTCCGCTTGGGCCAACGACTCCCCGATTCCACGCTATGTAGAACGCACAGATTGGCAATCGATATTTGATCAGTATCAAGCCAAGGGAACGATTGTGGTGCTGGATGCGCGGGGGGTTGATCCAGTCTATCAGGTATTCAATACTGAACGCGCAAAAACACCTTACCTTCCAGCGTCCACATACAAAATTCCACACGCCTTGATTGCGCTTGAAGAAGGCGTGGTTAAGGATGAATTCCAGATTTTTGAGTGGGATGGTACAAAGCGCGAGTTCGATCTCTGGAATGCCGACCAGAATTTGCGCTCCTCCATGCGTGGTTCCGTGGTGTGGGTGTACCAGTGGATTGCCCGACAAATTTCTGAAGACAATGCACGCCGGTACTTGCGTTTGTCTGCTTATGGGAATGCGGACCCCAGTGGTGGTAAGGACGGCTACTGGCTGGATGGCAACATTCGAATCAATGCATTTGAGCAGATTGCGTTTCTTCAAAAGCTGTACGCCAATCGCTTACCATTTAAAGTAGAACATCAAAGGCTGGTGAAAGACATCATCGTTCTCGAGGCCCAAAAAGAATGGATCCTGCGAGGCAAAACCGGCTGGGAAGGTCGGTTCGGCTGGTGGGTTGGGTACGTTGAGTGGTCCAGTGGCCCAGTCTATTTCGCTTTGAATATGGACACACCCAACCGGGTTCAGGATTTGTACAAGCGCGAGGCCATTGGGCGGGCTATTCTTCACTCCATGAAGGCGTTGCCGAAGCCTTGAAATGATTAGGTCGCCTGCCTGTGCCAGAGTATATTGGTGCACACGTCAGATGATTGGCGATAAAAACAAAGGCGGTTTCAGCTCTCGCTGAAAATACCGCCCACAGGTCGGGCAAACATGTTCAACACCGTGAAATTCTCACTGATTGCGTTGCTGCTGGCGGGGTTTCTGCAAGGTTGTGCCTTGCCCCAGCTAAGCGACCGTACCCAATCCAGCGCGCTCAGTCCACAACTGGCCCGCGAAACGACACTTGGAAAATCCCTGGCTGACCGGTTGGCACAGAATCGTGGCAAAGCCGGCATTTACCCCATTCAAGATCCCAAGCAGGCTTTTGCCAGCCGTGTTGCATTGGCGCGCGCTGCGCAGCGAACCATCGATATTCAATCGTATTTGTGGCACAACGACACCACCGGCACCTTGATGTTGAATGAATTGTTCGCAGCGGCGGAACGCGGTGTGCGCGTGCGTTTGTTGCTTGACGACAATGGCATCACCGGCCTGGACAATCAGTTGAATCGGATTGATCGACACCCGAACATTGAAGTGCGTCTGTTCAATCCGTTTGTCATTCGCAATCCAAAGTGGCTTGGGTACATCACTGACTTTTCACGAGCCAATCGCCGAATGCACAACAAATCATTCACCGTGGACAATATGGTGACCATCTCTGGCGGTCGCAACATCGGCGATGAGTATTTCGGTGCCACTGATGCAGAATTGTTCACCGATCTCGACATGTTGTGTGTTGGCACGGTGGTTGACGCTGTGTCTCGCGATTTTGATTTGTACTGGAAAAGTGATTCTGCTTATCCATCGAGCAAAATTCTATTGCCCACCGAATCCACAGTGTTGGATCAACTCGACGGCGAGAAGTTAAGCGCAGAGCAGCAAGAGCGTGCTGCGGTTTACACGACACAGGTTCGCGAATCGGTGTTTTTGCAGGAATTTTTGAGCGGAAAATTACCTCTGCAGTGGACCGAAGTACGCATGGTCAGCGATGACCCTGCCAAAGGTTTGGACGAAGCCAGTCGGGAGGACTACCTGGTCGCGGAGCTTCGGGATTTCATCGCCGAGCCGAAATTCAGTTTGAGTGTGGTGTCGCCGTACTTTGTCCCCACTGAGAAGGGCGTGGCTTTCTTTTCGCGCTTGGCCAAGGCTGGTGTGAATGTACAGATTTTGACGAATTCTCTGGAGGCCACCGATGTGGCTGCAGTGCACTCGGGTTACGCAAAAACGCGCGTGGAGTTGTTGAAAGCCGGTGTTAAGCTGTTTGAATTGAAAAGCAGTGCAGGGGTGCAAAACAAGCGGCAGGGGAGGCGCAATTCGATGCTTGGAAGTTCTGGTTCGAGCCTGCACACAAAAACTTTTTCAGTGGATGGCTCACGGGTGTTTGTAGGTTCGTTTAATTTCGATCCGCGATCAGTGAACCTGAATACCGAGATGGGCTTTTTGATACAGAGCACGGCATTGGCCACGCAGATTGATTTGGCATTTCAGGCTTTGCCAACCATGGCCTATGAGGTGCGGCTTGATGACGATGACTCGTTGGTGTGGATAGAGCGGGATGGTGGCCAGGAAATTCGGCATGACCTGGAGCCCAAGGCCACCACATGGCGCAAAATCGTCGTGTTTTTCTACTCTTTGCTGCCCATCAACGATTTGTTGTAATCAGTCCTGCTCTTCAATCCAGGTCATCTGGATGGCTTCCAGAATTTTCTCATTGGACTTTTCCGGGTCGTCGTTGAAGCCGGGCAAGGCGCAAACCCACTTGTGCAAATCCGTGAAGCGAATGTACTGCGGGTCTACATCGGGATGAGCGTCAATCAGTTCCAGTGCAATGTCCAGGGTATCGGTCCATTTCATGTTGCTACTCCCTTGATCAATGATTTTCGCGTGCGTGGTTGATGGTGTATTTTGGCAATTCAACAACCAGGTCCTTGTCGGCCACTTTCACCTGGCAAGACAACCGGCTTTGTGGTGTCAAGCCCCAGGCCATGTCCAGCAAATCGTCTTCATCGTCGCTGCTTTCAGTCAGGCTGTTGAAGCCTTCCTTGATCACCACATGGCAAGTGGTGCAGGCACAGCTCATTTCGCAGGCGTGTTCCAGCGCAATGCCATTGGCCAGGATGGTTTCACACAGTTGTGAGCCGGTTGGTGCTTCAAAAGTTTTGCCTTCCGGGCACAAACTTTCATGGGGCAAAATTTTAATGATGGGCATTTCTTAATCTCTCGTGTTCGGTTAATGCACTTCTATTTCGAAGCACCGCCCAGCGTGGTGCTGACGGTTTCAATGGTTTTACCGGTCAAGGCCTTGCGAATACCCGCGTCCATTCGGCGAGCAGCGAAGTCTTCGGTCAGGTGGCTCAAATCTTCAATGCCTTTTTCAATCGCGCGCAAGTCATCGGTTTGCGCCAATTCTCGCAAGGCATTCACGCTGGCATTAATAGTTTCAAGCTCGCTGGCGTCGAGCAGTTCACTGTCTTTGCCAATCGCTGCTTCAACCGATTCCACCAAACGCATGGCTTCAACTTGCTGCTCGCGAAGCTGACGTGCATTCATGTCTGCTTCGGCGAACTCAAAGCTGTTTTTCAGCATGCCTGCAATTTGATCATCGTCCAGCCCATAGGAGGGTTTCACTGTGATGTTCGCTGAAACACCTGAGCCTGTTTCCATGGCATTCACAGCCAGCAGGCCGTCGGCGTCCACTTGAAAGGTCACGCGAATGCGTGCAGCACCAGCCACCATGGGTGGAATGCCGCGCAGCTCGAATCGGGCCAGTGAACGGTTTTCAGAGACCAGTTCACGCTCGCCTTGTACCACATGAATGGCCATGGCGGTTTGACCGTCTTTGAAGGTGGTGAATTCCTGCGCTCGCGCCACAGGGATGGTGCTGTTGCGGTTGATCACCCGTTCAGTCAAGCCACCCATGGTTTCAAGGCCAAGGCTTAGTGGAATGACGTCCAGCAAAAGCAGCTCATCGTCGCTGCGGTTGCCAGCAAGGGTATCGGCCTGAATGGCGGCACCAATGGCGACCACTTCATCCGGGTTCAAATTCACCAGCGGGTCTTTGCCGAAAAATGCTTTCACCGCTTTGCGAATCACCGGCATGCGGGTAGAACCGCCCACCATGACCACGCCGTCAATGTCATCGATACTCAGGCCTGCATCGCGCAAAGTTTTGCGGGCGGCTTGAATGGTACGTTTTACCAAGGGCTCAACGATGGTCTCAAATTGTTCGGCGGTCACTGTTTCAGCGATGGTTTCACCGCTTTTGAATTCGACGCTGAGAAATGCGGTGTGCTCGTGGGAAATTTGCTCCTTCACTCGACGGCAGGCCATCACCAGGCGCGAACGCTGCTGCGGGTTCAGTTCCTGAAAACCGTGTGTGGCAATGAAATGGTCGGCCATTGCGCGATCGAAATCGTCACCACCCAAAGCCGAGTCGCCACCTGTGGCCAGCACCTCGAATACACCGGCCTGCAGGCGCAGAATGGACACGTCAAACGTGCCACCACCGAGGTCGAATACCACAAACTGTCCTTGCGCTTTTTGATCCAGACCGTAGGCTACAGCTGCAGCGGTTGGCTCATTGATCAGTCGCAACACGTTCAAGCCAGCCAGTTGGGCTGCATCTTTCGTGGCTTGGCGTTGGGCATCGTCAAAGTAAGCGGGCACAGTTATCACAGCGCCCACCAGCTCACCACCCAAGGTGGCTTCTGCGCGTTTGCGCAAGTTGCGCAGAATATCCGCAGACACTTCAACCGGACTTTTGGTGCCGTAATCAGTTTCAATTTCAACCATGCCGCCTGAATCTTTCACGCGGTAGGGCAGGTTCAAGCCTTGTACATCAGCATACCCGCGACCCATGAGTCGCTTCACTGAAAACACCGTATTGAACGGGTCAGTGTCGGCACAAGCCAATGCGTCTTCACCCATGTTTTTTACGCCGGTTTCGCCATAGCGAACCACGCTGGGTAAAATTACACGGCCTGAAGAATCAGGCAAACATTCAGCGCTGCCGCTTCGCACGCTAGCCACCAGCGAGTGCGTGGTGCCCAGGTCGATGCCCACAGCAAGCCTGTGCTCGTGGGGCGCAGTCGACATACCGGGTTCGGCAATTTGTAACAAAGCCATTAGCTGGCGTCCTCCAGTTGCTCCAATTTTTTGGTCAACTCAATCATGAATTTGTCGATGAACAGCAAGGCTTGCGCTGTGGCATTGGCCGCTTGCGCATTTTTCTCGCTGTCAATTTGCTGCGCAATTTGCGTCAAGCAACGTTTTTTTTCAGCGGCCACCTCATCCAGCAACTCTTCGAGTGCCTCAGCGCCGTCAATTTCTTCCAATGCCTCGCGCCATTCCATTTGCTGCATCAAGAGCGCTGGTGGCAAGTTGCTCTGCTGCCCACGCGGGTTTTCACCGTTCAGTTCACACCAGTAGATGGCGCGCTCCATCGGGTTTTGCAAGCGCTTGTATGCTTCATTCACCCGTGTGGCCCACTGAACAGCCAAACGTTTTTCCTGTGCACTTGAATTTGCAAAACGGTCGGGGTGGGTTTGACTTTGAAGGCGCAGGTAAGATGCAGAAAGGGCTGCGCTGTCCAGTGAAAACTGGCAGGGCAACCCAAAAATTTCAAAGTCATTGTCGCTGAGCTTAATTGCCGAATTAGCCATTACACAGTGAAGCTTTCACCACAGCCGCAGCGCGCCTTTTCGTTCGGGTTGTTGAATTTGAAGCCCTCATTCAAGCCTTCGCGGGCGAAATCTAGCTCGATTCCTTCCAGATAGGGCATGCTTTTCGGGTCAACAAACAGTTTTACACCATGGGCTTCAAATACATTGTCTTCGTCGGCAACAACATCCACGAATTCAAGCTTGTAGGCCATGCCGGAACAACCGGTGGTGCGCACACCAATGCGCAAGCCAATTCCCTTGCCGCGTTTGGTCAGGAATTTGCTGATGTGGTCGGCGGCGCGTTCTGTCAATGTAATCGCCATGGTGTCAACTTCCTTCATGAATTAAGCGTGCTTCTTTTTGTAATCTTCAACTGCTGCCTTGATGGCGTCTTCAGCCAGAATGGAACAGTGAATTTTTACAGGTGGCAATGCCAGTTCTTCAGCGATGGCTGTGTTCTTGATTTCCAAAGCCTGGTCCAGGGTTTTGCCCTTGACCCACTCTGTTACCAATGAAGAGGATGCAATGGCTGAACCGCAGCCATAGGTTTTAAACTTCGCATCGGTGATCACGCCGTCTTCACCCACCTTGATTTGCAGCTTCATCACGTCGCCGCATGCTGGTGCACCCACCATGCCTGTGCCTACTTCGTCGTCGCCCTTCTCGAACGAACCGACGTTGCGGGGGTTTTCATAGTGGTCTAAAACTTTTTCGCTGTATGCCATGGTACTTCTCCTCAATCTTTAAATATTTCAGTGCTCAGCCCATTGAACGGTGCTCAGGTCGACGCCGTCTAGGTGC